>JAJCXQ010000523.1 GCA_029263355.1 Acidobacteriota bacterium
TTCATGGTGCCCGCGATCCACCTCAGCGACGCCGACCTGCTGCTCGAGATTTGTCACCAGCACGATGATGTATGGTGCGCCCTAGGCTGCCATCCCCACCATGTCGCTGAGTGGCAAGACGGCGATCAACAACGGCTGCGCTCTCTGCTCTCTGACCCCAAGGTGGTGGCGGTGGGAGAATGTGGGCTCGACTTCTTCTATGACCACGCCCCGCGCGAGTTGCAAACACGGGTCATGCGTGAGCAGTGGGAGCTGGCGATCGAGCTCGGACTGCCGGTAGTGGTCCACAATCGCGACAGCAACGACGCCATGCTCGATGTCGTGCGCACCCCCGAGATGGCGAATCTCGCCGCTGATTTCCATTCGTTCGCTGGCGGTCTCGAGATGGCGCGGGAGCTTCTCGATCGTGGCTTCTACCTCGGTATTTCGGGAATGGTGACCTTCCGCAAGGCCGACAACGTGCGCGAAGTACTGCCCGTCGCTCCCCACGAACAATTGTTGGTGGAGACCGACACTCCCTATCTGGCGCCGGTGCCCTATCGCGGCAAACCCAATCGCCCAGCTTTTGTCGTCGAGATCCTGGAGCGCGTCGCTCAGGAGCTGAACATGACCCGCGAGGAAGCGATCACCGTCACCAACGACAACTTCTTCCGCTTGTTCTCCCGCGCTGCGAGCTCCGCGAACGGATGAGCCAGCCGCCGCCGGATCAGACGCTCTGGCAGCGGCTCGAGCCCACATTACACCTCTATATCCTGAGCGCTCTGGTGGTTATCGCTTCTACCGCTTCCTCGACACTTTCGAGCCGATGACCGCGCCCGAACCTCGGCCTACCCTGAGCTTCCTGCACGTCGTCTTCCCTCACATGCCGTATCAGTACCTGCCGTCTGGCAAGCTGTTCCGCACCCAGGTCTCGAAATACTTGAGTCCCCTCGATTCGCTGAAGGATCGCCGATCCGACCAAGAAACCCGGGTATTTCTCTACAAGCGATACCTGCTACAGGCCAGCCTGGTCGACAGAATGGTCGGCGACTTCGTCGCCCGGCTTAGAGAGCTCGACCTCTACGACCGCTCGATCGTGATCCTCACCGCCGATCACGGTGGGCGCATGGCGGCGATCGGCTACCTCGACGACATAAACTTCGTACCCTTGCTGATCAAGCGCTCTCATCAGGGCAGCGGAAAGGAGCAGGGCAGCGAAACGGAACAGGCCAGAGGGGAGATCGATCGACAGCCGGTAAGTACCCTCGATCTCCTGCCATCTCTCCTCGACCTTCTCGGCTCCGAGCCGCCAGCCTCACGGGATCATCGACAGCGATCGTTCTTTTCCCCCGGCTACCAACCCCCGTCCCAGCTGTACCAGAACAAAAAACGCGTCCCCTTCGATCTCGACCTCCACACCAGTAAGCTCGATCTCGTCACCTGGAAACTCGAACAGTTCGGCAACGGCGATGATCCCCGTTCCCTCTACCGAGCTGGCGGACCGCGCCCGGACCTCCTCGACCTCCACCTGCAAGATCTGAACATCACCGACGAACCTCGGCTGAGCGTCGCGCTCGATCTCGGTGGCCCCACCATCAGCTACGATCCGGCTTCCAACTTCGCTCCCGCCTTGATTTCTGGCAACCTGAACCTCAACGGCTACGACGCACCGTGCTGCGAGCTCGCCCTCAGTGTCAACGGTACGGTTGAAGCCACCATGAGCACCCGGCCCGGAGGATCCGACTCGTTACGCTTCCGCTGCACCATCCCAGAGTCGACCCTGCGACCGGGCCCCAACGACATCCGGGTGTAGGTCGTCGACCCGGTGGATCCACGGCGTCTGCTGCGCCCAGACTAAAACGTGACGCCAGGTTGAATTCGCGGCTGCAAGAGGTAGAGGTGGCGCAAGCCGTTCTGGATCTCGACTCGCTCGAGAACTTCGAATCGCTCCTCGATCCGGGCGACGACAAACGCGGTTTCGTAATCGTGCACGGCGCCGCCCTTGTTACGCAATAGACGCTGGACCATCGGATCGCTCTCGGTGACAAGCTCGAGCACCAAGGTGTCACCCAATCCAGCGAGCCAGTCGAGAACTTCCGCAACCGGTAGGTTGGCGGTGATCACCAGATGATGTATTAACGCCAGACACAGCACCAAGTCTGGGCGCCCACGCTCGCTCAGAGTGCGACGCTCGCGCTCACGCCAGCCCAGCGCCGGGGACGGGTCTGCAAGCTGGATGCAGAGTGGCAGCACGTTGCTCGGTCCATCCATCGCGAGCCGACGATAGAGGTGCTCGACGGCCAGATGATCACCGTCGATCGCGACCACATAGTCGGCGTGCTCAGCGACCAGGCAGCTGTAATCTCCGGTGTTGCATCCCAGGTCCCATACCAGGCTCGGACTCAGTTGGCGGGCCGCCTCCTCCACAAAACGCCGTTTGTGCCTACGATTCTCTGAATCGTAGGAGCAAGCTTGTGTATAAGACGCCCATTCCGACTCGCTGCGGCGCCAGCGTAGTCGCCGCACGATCTTCTCCAACCGCTCGACGTTACGCACGATCATCTGCTTTCGAAAGCCAACCCGTCGCATCTCCTGGCGCAAGCTTCCCGAAACCTCGGCCTTGGCGTGAGCCGCCTGTAGTCGGGCCTGCAAGTAGACATCGGTCGCTCCTCCCGGCCGCAGCCGATCACGCCAGCTAAACAGGCGATTGATCTCTTCGGCGCCGATACCTTCCAGCGAGCCGCGTAGCCAGGGCTGGAATCCGACATCGAGATAGGCAGTCAGGAACAGAGGATAGAGGTAAAGCTGACAGAACTGGAGGTAGCCCGCCCAAGGGTCACCCGTAACCCAGGTCTCAAAAGAAGCAACATCGATGAAGACCGGTTGCGCTCCCTGCCATTGCACGTTGTAGGACGAGGCGTCCTTGAGGATCATGTTGTCGTCGAGGGCCAACCGTAATAACTCGAGCTGCAACAAAGCAGCATCGCGCAGCATGCTGAAAGGCCACTCATAAGGGTAGGAGACGAAGCTGATACGTTGATGCTCGAGAGCCGCCGCCCAACCAGCCGTCTCGAGCTCTTCCGGTAGCTCCACCCGGCGGGTCGGGACGATCTTCCCTTGCTCGCTCATCCGCTCGAAGAAAGCCGTTGCGGCGAGCCTCTCCCAAGCCTCGAGGGCCCGTGGACTGAGCGCACGCAGGACCCGATTTTCGAAATAGACGACTCGCCCTTCGCGGTCGCGGAACGACCCCGCGTCAAACCGAAGGCTGGTCATCCTGCTCTTTTTTGATCCCCAGAAAGCGGAGCAACTTATGCCAGTAGAGCTTGACCGCCAACGCGATCCCAGCAACGCCGCCGAGGAGCAGCTGGAGAAACATGCTGCCGGAGGCCGGATCGAGATAAGCGTAAGTTGGAACGGCCGGCAGCAGCAGGATAATCGCTAGCACAAAGAGGTGGGGTCTGTTCATTACAAATCCTGGTTGCCCCTTAGCTTATCACTGGCTGCCTGGTGACCGGCGTAGCACTCAGCACGCAGACTTGTCCAACGCTGGCGCGCATGGTTCAATACCGTCACAAAACACTAGGCAGAGGAGATCACGATGCGTTGGCAGGTTCGTCATTTCATCAATCTGCACAAGGCCCTGGTGACGCCCGTCGTCTTGGGCCTGATGGCCACCTACGGCGAATGGGGAGCCACGGCTTTCGTCTACCTGGCGTTGCACGGAAGCTACGCACTCTTGTGGCTGGTCAAAGAAGCCAACTTTCGTGACCGTCGGTTCGAAGAGGAGATCGCTTTCCCGATCGGCGTTTGTTTTGTTTTCCTGCCCCTGGTCAGCTATTGGGTGGCGCCGTGGCTGATCACCTCCCGGCACCTGACCGCTCCCCCATGGTTGCTCGCGCTGGCGATTGTGCTGGTGGTGCTCGGTGTCTTCTTGCACTACGTCGGCGACGCTCAGAAGCACTACGTCCTGCAACTGCGACGCGGGCTGATCACCGATGGCCTGTTCAGCCGCACCCGCAATCCGAACTATCTCGGCGAGATGCTCATTTACGCCGGCTTCGCCAGCTTGGCGCAGCACTGGCTGGCATGGGTCGCGCTGCTACCCTGGTGGGCCTTCTTCGTCAAGAACATGCTCGCCAAAGATGCGTCGATCTCCCGCTATCCGGAATTCGCCGCCTACCGGCGACGATCCGGGTTGCTGCTGCCACGTCTCCGGCCATCCCGTGAGCGTGGCAGCCTCTATGACGAGGACGGTCCAGACGATCGGAAAGACTCATGAAAAGAGCACGGCAATGAGATTGTGACCTGACGTATTATGCGATTGAGCAGGAGGCTGTATCCAAACAGGAATCAACTCGACTGGATTGCTTTGACAACGGCCTCGGTAAACTCGTGGGTGCCAGCGGTACCACCGAGATCTCTCGTCCGTATCTTTTCGTCCACCACAACGTGGAACAACGCTGTGTTCAAGCGTTTTGCCTTCACCGGGTGGCCGACGTGGTGCAGCATCATGACTGCGGACCGCATGAGCGCCAGAGGGTTGGCGACGCCACGGCCAGCGATGTCAGGGGCACTGCCGTGAACCGCCTCGAACACGGCTTCCTCTGTCCCCAAGTTGGCGCCCGGCGAGACGCCAAGGCCGCCGACGAGCCCCGAACAGAGATCCGAAACGATGTCGCCATAGAGATTCTCGAGCAGCAACATGTCGTAGGTCTCAGGTCGCATCACCAAGTTCATGCACATCGCATCGATGATGCGATCATCCGCCTCAATGTCCGGATAACGTTTGGAAACCTGCCGGAAACACTCCAGGAAAAGGCCATCGGAGAGCTTCATGATGTTGGCTTTGTGGACCGCGGTGATCCGTTTCCTGCCGTTGGCCCGGGCGTATTCGAAGGCGAACTCCGACACTCGGGTCGACGCCTTCTCAGTAATGATCTTGAGGCTCTCGACCACCCCGGGCACCACCTGATGCTCGATACCGCTGTAGAGCCCCTCGGTGTTCTCGCGCACCACCACTAGATCGACCCCTTCGAACCTCGTCGCCAAACCGGGAATCGAGAGCGAAGGGCGTAGGTTGGCGTAGAGCACGAGCGCTTGGCGCAACTGCACGTTGATCGACCGAAAGCCTTTGCCTACCGGAGTCGTCACCGGCCCCTTGAGGCAAACTTTATTGCGCTTAATCGAATCGATGACCCGCTGCGGCAGAGGCTCATCACCAGCCTGAACTGCTTCGGCTCCGACAACATGACTTTCCCACTCGAAATCGGCGCCAACCGCTTCGATGACCCGGACCGTGGCCGCGGTTACTTCGGGGCCGATGCCATCGCCGGGCAACAACGTAATCGTTCTGGACATGATGATCTCCGCTCTGAGGCCGTTATCGATTCAAGAGGATTGTAGCGATGCCAGTTCGACAGTATTCCCGCTACCGATGAAGATCTCGTTCAGGGCTCGAACCGAAGCCCCCTGGACGAAGTCGAAGCATAAATCATCGTAGTCGACGACGCCGGGAACACCTCGATCTTCGTAGAGTACAACCACCCGATCACCGACCCGCAGCAGATCGCCCGGAGCGACTTGTTCACCCCACCGTGCTTCGCCAGCCAGTTCGACGGAAGTCCAGGCTAGCTCATCCAATTGCTTACCGGTCTGTCGAATCTGGTCGCGCAGCACGGTGAGTCGACTGAAGGCGACGTGATGGTCAGCAAGTTCTCCAATACTATCGAGGATGTCGTGTTCGGCGTCTGGAAAGGGCTCGAGCTGCGTCAGGCCGAACACCCGCGAGGCCGGGCCCAACACTCCGGGAAGCGCCAAGCTGACGGTGGGGAAACCGGCGATCTGCTGTTTGAGATCTGACACCCCCCAAGAGCGGATAACACGCTCTGGAATCAACGACTCTTCGCTGCCGTAGAGCTCGATCCGCACGTGATAACGCTGGGTGCCGAATCGCTGAATCTCCTCAGCCGAATCATTCGCGAGATGGTTGTCATGGGCGGCATCGATCTCACCGGGAATGGTCCAACTCATCGGCCAGTCGTGACGCAGGAAATCTTTAAACCTGAAGCCATCCATGCGACTCTCGGCATCGAGAGCGGTGTACGGACGTTCGCCTTCGACCGTGAACCAACGTACTTTCACCGGTTGTGGGCGATCCCAGATTCTGAGTTTCTCGGCCGAGACAGCTTCGCCCCCCAGGCGCAACTGTTTCGCTTCTGTGTAGTAAACCGGCTCGCCCTGTCGATCTCGGCCCTCGAGAACAGCACGCAACTGGAAACTCGCTCCCACCTCGAGATCAACCTTGCCGACCTCGGCGACCCCACTACCCGCAACCTCGACGGCAACCCACGCCGTGACCAGCTCCGGTGCGAGTCGCTCCTCGACGACGGGTTGAAACAACACCACAGCGGCCCCTAGGCCAAACACTACGATCAAGAGTGCGAAAATTCGGGATTGTTTGTCCATAGGTTTGTTAGATCAGTTTTAGACAACGTCGGTGAGAAGGTCGGACGAGCTGCGGAGAAAGGCAGCCTCTATCGTTTGGACCGCCAACGTCGGTTCGCGGTTCCAGCGAACATCCCGTCTAGGCCTGGGCCTTGAGCTCCTCGATCTTTTCCGCCACATCGCGGTAGTGGCTGTTGCGACCATAAACCTCCACGAAGGTCTTGTAGGCAGCCGCAGTGTCACCGAGCAAATGATAGGCCGCGCCCATATCGTAAAGCAGACCGAGAGTCGCATCTGGACTGATGGTGGCCGATTCCAGGCCCTTCCGATAGGAACGCACCGCCAACTCGGGGAGGCCCTTCTCGAGAAAACAGATACCTAACAACGAGCAAGAGTCCACGACATAGCGGTCGTCTTTCGCAGCCAGCTGAAACTCGCCGATCGCTTCGTCGAGCAGACCCATTTCGCGGTAGGCAATCCCGAGATTGAAATGGGTGTCATAGTCTTCCGGCGAAAGGTTCTCCGCAACGCCTTGCTTGAAGCCTTCGATGATGTCTTCGAGACTCTGCTCCTGAGGGTGCAAGTTGACACCGTCAGCGTCGTCTTCCGACAGCTCACGCTCCAGCTCTGCTGCGAGATCGAAGAAATCGTCTTCCTCCTCGAAGATCGTCTCTTCTTCGGCTGCAGCCGCGGGATCTTCGGAATCGATCTCGTCGAGCCAGCTCATGCCGGTCTCGTCCAAGGCGTCGACCGAATCCTGAGCCGCTAGGGCACCGGTTGAGCTACCGGCAAGCTCGTCATCCAATTGCTCATCGAGTTCGTCCAGCCCCAGCTCGTCAACCAATGAAACGAGCGTCTTGGCTTCCGCTGACGAATCCGTCGCGGCGGGTGATTCGAGCTCCGATGCCACTTCGACGTCTGACAATTCGACTTCTGGCTCTGCTTCGGCAGATACTCCGGCCGCCGTCTCGACAACCTCGGCCCCTACTTCTGCGATCGTGGTCTCTTCGACCTTGGCCGCGACCTCTTCCTCCGCAGCCACGGCCATCGCTTCGGATGCGACCAGGTTCGAGTCCGACGACTCGGCGGGTTGGCGACCCGGAACGGGTACCACCCCGGATCCCGGCGTCACCGGCGCATCGTACGCTTCAAGGCTCAAGTCGTCGAGCAATTGAGCGATCCGATCGTCCTCAACGACTTTTGCTCCTGGCTCGCCGACTACACGACCGCTATCGAGCACGAAACCTGCCTCAGACAGGGCGTTGCGAAGCTCGGTCCAAAGCTCGGGATGCCCAGTCTCGGTGGCGATTCGCGACACCAAATTGGCGTTGGCTAGCACCTCGGAATATTGACCGGCCTCGAGATCTACCCGTGTCTGAAGCTCCAGTGCTTCGAGATGATCAGGGCGAATCTGGAACAGTTCGCTCAGGCGATCGCGCGCTTTCTCC
Source organism: Acidobacteriota bacterium (assembly GCA_029263355.1). Classification (GTDB taxonomy): domain Bacteria; phylum Acidobacteriota; class Thermoanaerobaculia; order Multivoradales; family J023; genus JAAELT01. The sequence continues at coordinate 7,872 of JAJCXQ010000523.1, forward strand.
TGCAGACCGTACTTGGCAAAAACCCGTGCCTCCGCCAACAAGTCCTCTTCCCGGCGCTCGTCGAAGGCCGACGCTGCGACCGCGTCATCCTGAGCGGTATCCTCGTCCTCGAACCCGGCCTCCTCCAGGTCGCCGGAGTCACCCATGGAGTCGAGATCGATTGAGTCGAGATCGATTGAGTCGAAGTCGAGCGAATCAAGCTCTAGCTCGAGCTCTTCGTCCGTTTCCGCCAATGTACCGGCTTCGGCGACCTCCACCGGCTCGAAACTCGGCTCGCCAAGCTCGAAATCCTCCAATTCCAAGGGCTCGAGCCCACCTGCCCGCTGACCTGGAACCGTCTCATCTAGGTCGAGCTCGGCACCGACGCTCACCGGCTCGCCGGATACCGGCAGTTCGAGTTCCTCGATCTCGTCCAGCGGCCAGTCGATCTCGAGTGCCTGTGGCGCCTGGGTCGCCTCCGGCGCCGGGGTTGCCTGCGGGGTCGCCTTCGGCGCCGTTTCTTCGCCAAACTCCGCCACGTCCACCGAGTCATCTAGACCATCAAAATCGAAGGTAGCCTCGCCTTCGAAATTGATCTCGTCGGCGAGCTCGGTCATGGGCTGTTGACTCGACCCGGGTGCCTCACCTTCCGCCGCCAACATATCGGCAGGCGGAGTCACCAGGCTGGCCGGCACCTCGTCGTCATCGAGATCAAAAGTGAAAACATCGTCATCGTCATCGCTCTCGGGCGCGACGGCTTCAGCGGCGGCGGAGGCCGACGCACGCGTTTCCTCGAGAGCATCTTCGATGCTTCCAAAATCGGCATCGGGCAGCGCAAATGCATCGTTCTCTGCGAAGGTATCGTCGGTTGCAAAAGCATCATCGCTAGCAAAGGCGGCGTCGGTGGCGTCAAGATCCGCCTGAGTGCTACGTTGCGCTGACATCTCGAAGCTCGAACTGTCGCCGAGACCTGCCGAATCGTCGGCGATTTCCAGCTCCGAATCATCGCTTCCTGCGAGACCGACCTGCTGCGCCAAAGATGCAGCGGCAGGATTGATCTCAACCGCCCTCGCCAGCACTTTTGCGGCCTCCCCCACATGGCCGGCATCGTGGAGTCCCGCGACCGCCTCACGCACGAATTCGAGGTCATCACTGACCTCGAGCGCCTTCAAATAGACTTGAGCAGCCTCATCGACAGAACCGCCGACGATCAAGAGATCGGCGAGAAGTCGATACTCCCTCATCGCCTTCTCAATCAGGCGCTGGCTTTCGTAGAGCTCGGCAAGCTTGAGGTGGAAGGTCGGATTGTCGGGCTCGAACTCCGCCATCCG
>JAJCXQ010000524.1 GCA_029263355.1 Acidobacteriota bacterium
TTGGCTGAGCGGTGCGATACCCCGTGCAGCACCTGCGCCGCCAAGCTCTTACCCGTGCCGTTTTCACCCGTCAGCAGGAGGTTGGCATCCGATGGGCCAACCCGGCCAATCAGCTCGAGCACAGATCCCATGGCTGGCGACTCGGCGAGCAGCTGCGGCTGCGAATCACCTTTCAGAAGCTCAACCGTAGCCTCTAGGCGCTCACCTCGGCGCAACGCTCGGCCGAGGGCGGTCTGGGTCTTCAGAATGGTCAGTAGACGATTGTTGTCCCAGGGTTTCTCGACAAAATCGCGGGCTCCGCGCCGCATCGCCTCAACCGCAAGCTCAACGCTCGACCAGGCGGTCATGACTACCACCGGCAGAGCCTCGTCCAGCGCCCGGATATCACGCAGGAGATCAAGGCCTTCCTGACCGCTTGTCGTATCTCGAGCGTAGTTGAGATCAATCAGAACAACATCGAAATCCTGCTGCTTCAGGAGATCGAGCACCAACCGCGGCGACGTTGCCGTCTCGACGTGCCAGCCCTCGGAACGCAGCAGAAAGCGCAATGATTCGAGCACGTCGCGCTGATCATCTGCGGCCAAAATTCGCGGTGCAGAAACGGGCTCGACCGTGGATGCGGATTCGCTTTCAGATCTCGTGACCATGGCCAGAGTTTATCCCGTCTCCGGCCGGTAGCGCTGGCTAATCAGAGGGTAGCTCTGACCAATCCGCTGATGGCGCTCACGAAGTCCACAAGGAGTCGGAGGCCAAACGAAATCGGCTCCGTAGCGACGGGAGTTCATGGGGTCGGTCTTGGAGTCTTACCAGCGGCGACCGAGTTACTGGCTGAAGCTTTTGAGGAATGAAACTCGGCCGCGCCTTGATGTCATTCTTAGACCTTGCGAAACCCCGTCGCTATCGGAGCCCGCTCTCTGCTTTCCTATGTAGCAAGGCCAATGCCAACTTTTCCCCGCTGACGACAATCCAGCTTGAACCCTCCAAAGCGCCTGGAGTCAGCCACTTAGAGAAGACAGGTCAAATAGGCCACACACTCGGTCGCTGTCCGTGGATGGGCAAGTGTCCGCGAGTGGACACACTGCCGTGTCCGAATTCGGTCACGGCCTGCACCTCGTCACATCCGCAGAGCAACAAACGTATCGGACGCTCACCCTCCGACACTTACCAGGGTTACCTCGAGGCCGCGGGCGCGAGGCGTCCGATGCGCTCCATACGCCGACGCAGACTCTGCCGGGAGATACCCAATAACCTAGCAGCCTGCACCTGGTTGTCGCGGCATCGCCGCAGCGCTTCCTCGACCGCTCGATTCTCCAACTCTTCGAGATTGAGCGAATCCAGCCCTAAACCCACCGGCGCCGGCATCTCTCGAGATTCGTCAGCCTCCCCAGCCCCCGCCTCACCGATCCCAGGATTCGCCGATTCAGGCGCTTCATAGGCTCGCAACGTTGGCGACAAAATAGACGATTCGACGGTGCGATTCTCCGGACACAAATACACCGCACGGTGGACCTCGTTGGACAGTTCTCTAACATTGCCGGGCCAGGGATAGTCGCACAGCAGTCGCAGTGCTCGCACCGTCAATCCACGGATCGGCCGCCCCAGATCCTTGGCACAACGACGCAGAAAATGTTCGACCAAGGCAGGAATGTCCTTCGGACGCTCGCGCAACGACGGAATCTCGAGAGAGTAGCCCGCCAGGCGATAGTAAAGATCGGACCGAAAGGCGCCACTTGCGATTTGTTTGGTGAGATCTTGATTGGTTGCCGCCAACACTCGCACATCGACCGCTACCGGTTCGCGTCCGACCGGATGAACCTCTTTCTCTTGCAGCGCGCGCAACAGCTTGGCCTGCAAATCCGCCGACATGTCGCCGATCTCGTCGAGCAAGATCGTGCCACCGCTCGCCAGTTGCAAGCGCCCTTCTTTGGCCGATACGCCGGTGGCCACTCCTTCACCGATACCGAAGAGCTCAGCCTCGAGCAACTCAGCAGGAATCGCAGCACAGTTGATCGCCATGTAGGGACCGTCTCGACGCGGTGAAGACTGGTGGAGGATTTGCGCCAGATACTCTTTGCCGACACCGGTCTCGCCGATGATCAAGACTGGCAGATCTCCCATCGCCAAAGTTTGCATCAGGCGATAGATCTTGGCCATCGCCTGTGACTGGGCGTAGACATAGCCTGGCGGGAAGATCAATCCAGGGAACTCTTTTGGCCTGGTTTCCTCGCCGAGACCTTCGAGCCTCGGTCGGCATGGCGCCAGCATCGTCACCAGCAACCGCAGTAACGACTCGCTGTCGACCCGACCCGGGAAGCCTCCCCACAAAACCAGTACCAGGGGATCCATCCCAGGGATCTTCAAAGCCGCTAGGGTCATCGCTGGGGTTGTCTCGCTGTCGGTCTGAAAGACGATGCCGGGGCGCGGCCCCGACGCCAGATAGGCCGGCCACACTCTCTTCAGCTCGTCGGTCGCTTCCCGGACCACCTCGCCGGAGGCAGCGAGAATGATCGGGAGCTTGTCCTCTGGAATCTCGAGGATGGCGGCGCCTTCGAGATGTAACTCCTCGACCAGCAACCCCATCGCCGAGCCAAAATCGCCATCGATCTTGCTGAACAATCGCAGATGGAACCGCTCGGACATTCGCAGCCATTGCCGAACCAAGGTGCCGCCCAGCCCAGCAGCCGATGACTGCATGACGGGGACGGTTCCGGTTTGCTCGGAAATCGCGGACTCGAAAGCGATCGCCAATTCACCATCGTCACGATGGAAGGTTTCGAAGATGAGCCGAACCGGCCCAAAACGTACCGCTTGGCCCGGGTTGATCAGCACCTGATCGATGCGCTGTCCTGAGACGAAGGTGCCGTTCTTGCTCGATAGATCCTCGATCTCGAGTCGCCCGTCAACCACTTTGAGTCGGGCGTGATGCCGCGACACCCCGTTAGCTGCCAAAGCGATGTCGTTTTTGGCCAACGAGCCGAGTTGATTGACGCCCGGCTCCAAAGGATAGACTTGCTCCATCCCACCGATTTCGCCACGCAGACAATAGCCGACGGTCGCCCCTGGTTCGCGGATCAGCATAGACGGCTTTAGCATACCCGACCGCCCCCCACAGCCCCTAGTTTCGCGATTCCACAATCGGGCTGGCTCTGTCAGCGGCTTTTCTGCGTACCTTCACTGACAAGAGGTGAATTGTTAGGAGGTGAACAGTCAGGAGGTGAACCGGTCAGGTGCAGATAGTGCTCGACCCATCGATCAACCGTGTGGCCGATCTCGAAACCCGCCAGTGCTTCAGATTGATCCGCTCGCAAACCCTCGCATCTCGACCAGTCCTTCAGCACCGCCTGAACGATCATCGCCAAGGCGCCGCTGTCCCCCGGCGGCGCCATTTCTGTGTTCGGAGAGATTTCGGGCAACAAACCCACAGCGGTACCCACCACTGGACACCCCGCAGCCACCGCTTCGAGCACCGCCATACCCTGACTCTCGAACCGTGAGCTTTGGATCAGCAAATCAGCCTGTCGGTAATAACCGGCAAGAGCCCCGTGATCGACGCTGCCGTGCAGAGTTGTTCGGCCGCTGATGCCCAACCCCCTTGCCAATCTTTTCAACTCGGACCCGTTTGTACCCTCTCCAACCAGGTGGAGACACGCTTCGGGAAGGGTTTCGCTCACCGCCGCGAACGCTTCGAACAAGGCGCGATGATCCTTAACTGGACTGACCGACGCGACGTGGAGAAGTTTGGGGTTACCCTCGAGCTCGATCTCCCTCGACGCGCCGTCTTGGAATCGTTCAGTCTCGAAACCGAGCGGCTGCAAACTGAGCTTACCCTCCGGCACCCGCTCGCCAACCTGGTCGCGGAGCCATCTCGATCCGACGGTGACTCGATCCGCTCCCGCCAACGCCCGCGCTGTCAGCCAGCGGTTGGCGCGACTGCGCCCGCCGCCGTAGCCGATCTCCGGCAAGTCGGCGAGCTCACCACCAAGGATCGAGACCAGTACCGGAACCCGGAGTCGACGCCCCGCATAGGCGGCAAGAAAACCTGGCTCGTGAGCCCACAACGCATGTAGCACGTCAAACGGCCGATGCTGCGTCTGGCGACGAATCCGCCGCCAGGTCTGCGACAGGATCGACAGCCTCGCCAGGCCGCCACGTTGGCCACCTCCGGTCGGATGAACCCGTGCTCCATAAACCGGATAGGTCGCCTGGCGATGGGGATAACGCAACGCAAAAACGTCCACCTCGTGACGTCCAGCCAATGTTCGCACCAGGTCGAGCAGCGCCGGCACGCACCAATCCGTCTCAGAGGCGCTGAAACCCGGCGTGATCAGGCCGATGCGCACTAAAAACCGGACGTCTCGGGACGCTGATACGAAAACAAGCGATGAAACGCCCGCAGCTCCAGTGGCAAGGTGTAAATCCCGGTCTTGTAGCGCCAGCCCCCGAGCGACCGCAAGGCAAGACGCTTGAGCCCTTTGAGACGCAGGTCGGTGGTGGTCGGATAATAGGCGTTGAGCACTCGCTCGAAATCACGCACCCGACGTTGCAACCGTGGATCGAGCCAGGGATTCTGCGGGTCGCGACGCAGCGAAAAATCTCGCCAATCACCGCTAACCCAACCGCTGAGAGTCTCGGGGAAGCTGAAACCCAACGCCTTGGCCTCCTGCAACAGGGTGCCATCCTGCGGGACCGGCGTATACATGTAGAGAATGACTTCGGTGGCGGGATTGATTTCCTTGATCCGCCGAATGAAACGGATCGTGTCCTCGATGTCGGCCATCGGATCCGGCGGATTGCCCAACACGAACGACAGCTCGGGCACGATGTCGTACTCCTTCATCCGCCGCACCAGGTCCAGCGTCGCGTCCGGGGTCACTTTGCCGCCCTTGTTCATACGCTCCAGCACTTCGGCGGAGCCGGCTTCGGCGCCGCAAAAAATCATCTTGAGCCCGCTCGCCTTCATCTTCCGCCAAGTCGAGTCGCTGTAGCGCATTAACTCGTCAACCCGGCCCAGCGCCCACCAGTTGAAATCGAGCGCCGTGACCCGCTCGGCAAACTCGGCGGTACGCTTCTCCTGGATGAAGAAGTCCATGTCATGGAACTGCACCGCGTCGGCGCCAAAATTGTCCTTCATGTGCTGCAAAACCCCGACCACCCGCTCTGGTGACTGGGCAACCCACCGTCGATTGACGATCGAGACGATCGCGCAGAAGTTGCACGCGAAAGGACAGCCATACGACGACTGGTGGGTGGCGACCCGTTGCCCCAGGTAGTGACTGTGGAAGTACCGCTCCATCGGCACCCGGTGGTAGGGCCACTCGGGAAAGTCTTCCAACGGCAGCACATCGCGATTGGGATTGTGGTGCACGCTACCGTCCAACCGATAGCTGATGCCCTGGATCGCGGACAGATCGCCGCCGTTCGACAAGACCCGCGCGACTTCCAAGAAGGTCTGCTCCCCCTGGCCGCGGACACAGACATCCACCGAGCCGTCCGTCAGCACCGTTTCATGGTGCTGCGACGCAAAATACCCACCCCACACAATCGGCACGCCGGGTAGCTGCCGTTTGATCTCTCGGCTGTGGGGAATTGCCCGCTCGAGCTGCGGCCCCGGCATCACCGTCAACGCCACCGCCGTCAACGTTTGCCGTTGACCGAGCTCGACAATTCGGGCGACTGGATCCTCTTCGAGGTTGCCATCGACGAACTCGACGTCGAAGGCCCCTTCCAGAGTCGAAGCCACAGCCAATAACGACATCGGCAGCGGGTGTTTATGCGACGAGGTGCTAAACGGGTTGTAGAGGACAAACATGGCGCTGATTCTAGCGGCGCTTCGCCTCGAACGGCGAACTCGTGCACCACTACTCCAACTTGCGTCTCCTGCGTTGGAATCGAGGACCCGGGATGCCGAGGCTGGCGTCGAAAGACATTGAAGCATCAAGAACCGTCTATTAATAGTTTATGTTCGCTATTACCTCAGGACCGGCCTGTTTGAAGCCGCCATGAGCCCTTACCAAGTTTTTCTGAGGATTTACCGAAGATCAGAAGACTTTCAGGCAAAAAGCCTATAACATCTACAACGATTTTATCTATCGAAGTTTGATTCCCTACGCCGGACGGGCTCCGCGGTGGGGAGAGATGTGCCAGGAGTCCATTATTTTTTAGGAGGTCGTATGAAAAAAGTGCATCCTTGGTCCCGTCGTGAATTCCTTATTTCCTCGGGCCTGGCCGCAGCGGCAGCGAGCCTACCGCTGGGCTCCCTGCGCGCCCAAGCGCCGTATACCCGATACGAAATGACGAGCCCCGACGGGCTTCGAATGTTGGAAGGATACAAAACAGCAGTTGGGAGGCTGCTCGCGAAAGTCCCCGAGGATCCGCTGAACTGGTACCGGCTCACGCTGATTCACACTCTTGACTGCCCGCACGGCAACTGGTGGTTCTTGCCCTGGCATCGGGGCTACACCGGATACGTCGAGCAAATCCTCCGAGCTCACTCGGACATGCCGGACTTCGCGCTGCCGTATTGGGATTGGACCGCCAATCCTGAAGTCTCGCCGTCTTTCTTCGGCTCGGACAATGCGCTCGATCCCACCAGCTCGAACCAGGGCTACATTCCGACTTTGGCCGAATTCCAAAGCAGGTTCGAGGGGCCAATTGCCATGCTATACGGCAGCATGATGGCGGCGCAGCTCGAGCAGCTCACGTTCCGAAACATGGAAACCGAGGCGAAGCTGTGGGACGCGATCAACGGCGGTTTGTTTTTCCCCAGCAGCGAAGCACGATGCCTGAGCTCTGCCAACCCGACCTTCGCAACGCCGCCAGGGGGCTGCAGTTGCGCCGGCACTCCCAAGGCAGTTTCAATCGAGACCTTGAACTCAGCCCTCTCCCCCGACGATTTCATCACGTTCGGAAGCGGCATTGCCACGCAACACAGCGAAAACGGCACATTTCAAGGCGTGCTCGAGGACCAGCCGCACAACTTGGTGCACAATTGCACCGGCGGCTTCATGGGGGATTTCATGTCACCCGTCGATCCGCTTTTCTTCATGCACCACTCAAATATCGAGCGCTTGTGGACGGTGTGGACCGCGAAGCAAGAGGCTGCAGAGCCGCCACTGCCGACCCTGCCAGAAGGCCAGGAGCTCATCGATTGGTCCGCGGAGCCGTTCTTGTTCTATGTCAATGCCAGCGGGCAGACATTGTCGACGACAGCAGGCGATTTTTCAACGGTCGCCGGCACTCCCTTCGACTACGTCTACACCCCCGGCAGCCCACTGACGCAGGCCGACCGACGGAAGGCGAAGAGTCGCAGCTTCAACGACCTTTCCGACGTCCCGTTTGGAATGCTTCGAGCCACCGCCAAAGAAGATGGGCCGGAGCTACTCGCTCGCGTGACCATCGACCCGCAAGGGCGCCAAAAAGGTAAATCCTTCCACGTCTTGCTCAATCCGCCAGAAGGTACTGATCCGAAGGATTCGTCGAGCCCACATCATGTCGCGACGTTGGCCTTCTTCGGCGGCGGGAACAAACATGGCCACAAGACAACCTTTCTGGTGCCGATCAGCGGAGCCCTACGCCGCCTGAAGGCTGCCGATCGACTCAAGTCGATCAGAAAGGCGCCCCAGCTCTTCGTAGCCGTCGAGGACCATCAGGAGAACACTGTTGGCAAGGCGCAGAAGGTCAAAGCCGTCATCAGCAACCACTAAGCGGTGACGACTCGTCTCCCTCAGGGATGGTGGCTCTGGTACACTCCACTAATGAGCAGAACCATCATCCCCCTTTTCTTGTTGTTGTCTGCCTGCGCTTTACAATCGTTTTCGGGTGAAAAGCCGCTCGTGACAACTACCGAAGAGCCTGCAGCCTTGCGCTTCGAGCTCTTGCCCGAGCGGACACCAAACAATAACGAGGCCCTGTGGCTCGAGGTTCGAGTCGGTGCCTTGCCGAACGCCTCTACCTTGATCCTGCGCGATCTGGAAGGAGAAACCATCGGCTCGGTTTCTCCCTACGGCAAAACCTCCCGCCAAGCAGGCGGCGGCTACCTCGTGCCCTTGCCGGCCTCGATGCAACACGAGAAGATCACTCTGCGGGTCGAACTGGTACTGGCCCACAACGAAGTGCGCCGGCCGACCGAAGACGAGCTCGAGGAAGTGCGGCTCGTCTATCTGGCTGTGAGTCCCTGACGCCCTCTTTGCACCCCTGACGAATTACGCTGCCGAAGACGCGCCTGGCAACCGCCACGCCGCGGCTATTACAGATCGCCGAGGTCTTACGGCACCAGGGTCCCAGGGTTCATCATCGCCCGTCGTTCTGTCCGCACCAGACGCACCGAGCCGACACGACACGGAATCCGAAGATTCCGTGCCGCGCCGACTCGATCAGCCAGGTTTAGTTAGGCAACGGCTTCCTAGACGTTGGCCGATCCCTCCTCTGCCTCGCGATCGGAAGTCTCAGGCGCCGATTCTGGCTCTGAGCTCTCTTCCTCCTCGGGCGGAGGCTCGATCTCGGTCTGCCCTCCCCGCGTCTCCGACGGGCGGAGCCGATCGGCAAGACCGGTCTTGCCAGCCATTCGGCAGTAGCTCTCGAACGTCCGAGCGCTCTGCAAAAACAGGGCGTCATACTCAGCGGTGACCGACTGCTTGTCGAGCGTCACGGCTTCGACCTCGCGGGTCGCATCAGCCACGGTGTCGAGGGCTTGGCGCAGTCGGGCAGCTCTCTGCTCAACTTGGTCGGCGTACTTCGAGGGATCGAAGTCGTCGTTGTCGAACAGATACTCGACTCCAGACGTTGGCCCGTTACGAAGCTCTTGGACGATGCGGTCAGCCTGCATCAGCAGCGGCACAGGATCCTGGGCCGTACGCTGGTCGAAGCCCAACTGCTGTACCGGCAGATTGACGAATAGGGCGCTACAAGCCTGGCGTAGGCCCACGATCAGACGACTCAACTCGAAGGTCCGATCAGTACGAGACTGGCGCGCTGCGCCGAGCGCAGCGTTGGCGACGAACAGCACCGTGTCGGCACGGACCACCTTGCGGATGGTACTCTCCAACCCTCGGCTGAGGGCGTTGAAGGTGCCGAAGAAGTCCGGCTCCGGGTCACCCTCTTGGAGGTGGGGCTGGAAGAGAGCCAGCAATATTGTGCTGATCTCCTTGCTCTGTTGGAAGAAAGCCGCAAGCACAAAGCGGCTGACTTTCTCCCGATCTGACGTTTCTTTCGACGTTTTCGCTCTCATGGCGAAATCCTTTCTTGGTGGCGACCGACGGAAGCCTCCGGTCACCGGGTTTTCTCCTGGCAAGCCAGGGATGTGTAAATCGATCGCCAAGCTGGCTTCCTGCTCGACGTTCGACGCCCGGGCGGTAAAGCCTGAGCGCGGGGAACAGTGTAGAAGGTAAGCATCGACCATTGGAAAGTGACCCACTTTTGCAACAAAGTCCAGGCGGACTCGGCTTTCCAAGATGTCTCGGAGACCGTCCATAAACCAATTATTTACAGACGCTTGCACCGATCTATCAGAGATTTCGCGAGCACCAAAGTGACCCACTTTTGCAACAAACTCGCGCGCTCCGCCCGTGATGATGAATCCGATCAGAAAGAGCGATCACAACCAGAATACGGCTTTTCACACGACCGCCCACAAGGGCTGCTGTTTCTGCTGTTAGTGGATTGTGAATACTCATGGTTTTGATCTTCTTCAACCTGCTTGCAGATTGCTCCACAGGAATAGACTTAGGAGTGGTATTCGGTCGAATTGTGCGTGTAGCTCTGCGACAAATTCCGTTGCTGCTATGGGCCGTCTATCCCAGGTAGCCCCCTTGTGGTACATCTTGGCGAAGAGCATCATTTGGAGCATCGTGTGATCGGCTTGCCATGGGTTCGTTGCCTCTGAAGCTTCCGCGGCTTTTATCGCTAGCTCTCGGGTTACATGCGCCATCATGATCATCATGCCAAGGTCTTTGTTGGCCTCTAACAGACAGCCATCACACATTGCTCCACTTGGCTCATCCTGTGTGAAGCCGACCGGCCCCGAACCGACGGGATCCTCACATCGGACGCAGGGGCCGGGAGCGGCTTCACACCATTGGATGCTGACGGTTCCCACGTTAGCTTCTGGTCCTTGATCGGTGTCCATTGGAGTTTCCTTCTAGGCTGCCCACCCTGGCCTGAAATTTGGCTCTCATGAAGATGCCATATGACCGACCTTTTTCGATTTGGGATTCGGCCGGGGAAATGGCCTGATTTTGGGGCGGTAGAGTTGGTAAACGGCTTGGCGATGTGCCTGCCGCCTGGCCGCGCTGACTCGCGAGGGCCAAATCCTCAACCGCGCCGAAAGGAGAGGAACATGAAGACCCAAACTACCGTCCGCGCTGGGATTCCTGCCTGCATCATCCCTGATGGGTAGATGAGACAACGACTCTTGGCGAGGGCAGGGCCTAGCCATACCCTCGGGTCACATGGCTAAAGGATCCTGCCGTAGGGCCTTTCGAAGCTCGTTCAAGCGGTGACGTGGGAGGCCCTCGGCCGCGACAGCCTGCGTCAGCACGGTCGCTAGCGTTCCGCTATCGAGGCCCGTTGAGCCGAGAATCGGAAGTGTTTCGGCAGCCAGTGTGCTGACGTTCTCCCATTCGTCCTGCATGGAGTGGACGAGCATCAGGTCGACGGAGACTAGGGCGAAGTACCGCGGCTCGCCCGCTTCACGAAATCCCGTGCGGGCACTCAGGTAGTACCGTTTCGCCGCCTCGAGGTCGCCGTGATTCTCGCCAATGAGACCGTCGATCCAGTCAAGCTTGAGTCTCCCCAAGGGGTCGTCTCTGGTGCGATTAATTTCCCGTGCTCGGTCCAACTCTTTCGCGGCGCTCTTGGTCTTACCAGCTTTTACCAAGGCGTTAGCCAGGTTGGCTTGGACGGCGAAGGCGAGTTCTTGCTCTTGATCCTGATCGATCAAGCCATTGGCGCTTTGAAGATCTTCGACCGCTTCGCCGAGCTTGCCCGCGTAGATGTGAATGGTTGCCCGTGTGATCAACTCACGCGCCTCGTCGCACGCCTGCCCCGACTGCTGGAAAAGGGAACAGGAACGATCGAGTTCTCGCGTGGCCGCGTCATACTCCCGCCGCACCATCCAAAGACTCCCCTTCAGGGCGCAGATGTTGGCCAACACTAGTAGGTCGGTCTGCTTTCTTGGCGTAGACCATTCACGATCTGCATGCTCGAATGCTCCCGACGCTGCCGTGAAATCGAGCGCCAACCGGTGCGCGTTGCCGAGCCACGCCCAACCGAGTGCGCGCAGGTCGTGGATTCGGTCGCCAAAAATCTGGTCGCTGGATTCCAGGCTGACTAGCGCCAGCTCCGCCACCTCGACGCCACGTCGGCGGCTCTTGCGTCCTTCCAAACGCGATTTCTCGCGGAGCAGATCGAAGAGCACCGGAGAGCAGAAGAGATACCGCCGTACGCTCTGGCATTGCTCTGCGAACGGCAGGTCGCGAATCTGCTGCCACAATCCCTCGGCCTTCAACTGGTCGCAGCGTGCGCCGTCGACCATAATCTGCGGCTCGGCGTCAGCAGCCCCTTGGATGCGTTTGGCAGCCGAGGGATAGATCCGCAGCAGCTCCTCGATGTGACGCACCGCCGCATCCTCGTCAAGCACGCCACGCACAGCCATGAGTGATGTCGCATCGTCGGTTTCGGGTGGTGGCAAGGTCTCACGCACCACCGCGGACGGCTTCTTCCCCTTCAGGCGCTTGTAGTTCTCGGCGAATGTCGGGTGGTAGATATAGCCGACCCTCAAGCTGATCGAGGTGAGACCGAGGTCGGTAGTGATCATGAGAACATCTGCGACCTCAATCCGCGCCGCGGCGATATAGCGGCCAAGCGAGGTATCAGTGGCGTCCCTGAATACCGTCCTCAACGTGCGATCTCTAATCCCGGCGGCCTTCCAGGCCTCATTTGCGTTCAGCGAGGGGTGGAAGAGTTTGGTAGCAACTACCGTGAACAGCCGCCTCAAGGCCCTTGGCGCTTGTGCGCGGTCGCGTCGAATGCGCGCTCGTGTAGCTTGCGCTGCCGCCTTGAAGGCATCTTGATGCGGCTCATCCTGAAACATAGGTTGATTATTGTACTTGGCAAATAGTCTTGCGTGTCAACAAAGCCACTCCATGTTGAAGCCTGTCTCGTGAAGGTCCCGCGGAGGCTTCCTCAACGTTGAGCAGGCTCATCCGGAAAGCGCGATCGTGGATCATCAACGAAGATGCAGGCGAGGCGAGCGCCCTGCTTGACCTCCCTCACAGCTAAGAAGGTCAAGCGCGGTGTTCGGCTTAACCCACCTCAGCGCCAAGAGAGTCAAGCGAGTGCCCGGCTTAACCTACCTCAGCGCCAAGAGAGTCAAGCGTGCAACCAAGGACCCTGACCTCACCGCCAAGAGAGGCTTGCGAGCGACCCAGGTCGCCCGCCTCACCGTTAAGAGAGGCTTGGCAGCGTCCAGAGTGACCGCCAAAACCCTGAGGATCGGGTTTCGCGGTGAACCATGAAGCTCCAAACTTGTGAGGAAGCAGGGTTGGAGGCTTCGGGATCCTCTCCTAACCGTGAGGAAACGGCGTTACGGTCGAGCCACTGCGAGATGAGTGCTTGCGCCACCTCTTACCACTCAGCTGAGGTGGTACCTGAGCGCCACTTCAATACACAACGAGAGCTGTTCCGTGGGAACCTCATCGTCCTCGTGAAAGACGATAGCCCGATTGCCGTCGAACCTCAAACCATCAGGAAACATTTCACGAAAGGTTTCGACGAGGGTCGTCTGGCAGTGGAAGTACATCGCGTATTGTGTCGGCCTAGATCGCTTCCAGGCGATCCGGATCGTGCTACCGCTCTTGGTTTCCGAAGTGAGGTACGCCGGTTCGCCCCACTTGAGCGTCTCTTCGATCTTGCCTACACCTTCCGTCGATTTTGCTGTCTCGAGAATGAGTCGACGTAGGGCGAGTAGCTTGTGCCGAAACTTCGGCGGATAGCTTTCGAATACTGCCGCTACGTCGCTGTTCTCGATTGGGCTCAATAGGATCTCGATACGCGCGTGCCGCCCAACGGGAGGGCGGGCTCTAGCTAGGACGCTGCCCTTGGTAGCAGGGAAACTCCGATAGACTTCGATTTTATGGGAGGTGGACTGTGCCAGATCAAACCGATGTCGTGGATGCCTCGGGCATCTTATCGAAGAGTCTCCGTGAGACTCCAATAGCTATCCTCGACCTTGAAACGACGGGCCTGAACCCAGGTGCCGATCGAGTCGTTGAGATCTCGATCGTAAGGCTCGAGCCCGATGGCTCCACACGTCTTGTGCTCGATACCTTGGTCAATCCGCTGCGGCCCATGGCGGCAACGGAAATCCACGGCATCACCGAAGAAGACGTGGCTGAAGCACCCAGCTTCGCTGAGGTCGCTGGCAACGTTCTGCGCGAGCTGTCGGGTTGTGTCATCGCTGCGTACAATGTCGAGTTCGACATGAGGTTCTTGCAGTTCGAGCTCGCACAGGTGAAGTTCGCTATCTGCCTTCCACACTTTTGCATCATGTATTTGAGAACGATGCTAGGCCTCGGCTCTCGATGCAGACTGCAGGAGGCATGTTTCGAGCAAGGGATCGAACCCGGGCACTCCCATGCGGCATCAGCAGACGCAGGCGCCGCTGCCAAACTGCTAGCGAGATACTTGGATCTCGCCGATGAGAAGAGTCTTACGCACTTTGGACAGCTACCTGGACTCCGAAGATATTCCTTCGCGAGAAGTCTGAGAGCAGACCCCTTGCCAGGGCTCGGCCTGTTCAACTTCGAGCTGTGCGACCGGCTTCAGTCTCGCAGGACTCGACTTCATACCCAGCAATTCGAGCCTCGGCGGGGCGCGCTCACCGCCTACTGGGATACTTTGTTGACGGTCCTCTCAGATTTAGAGATCACCGAAGACGAGTTGCATTTTATGCACCGCGAAAGAGCCAGGCTCAGCTTGCGAGAAGACCACGTTCGGATGCTGCATGCCAAAGTTTTCTCACATGCCATTACCCGCTACATCGACGATGAATGGCTAGACGATCACGAGGCGAGAAAGCTGAAGCAGCTTCGACGGTGTCTTTCCCAACTGGGATGGGCCCCGGGCGATTGATCGCCGACGATCGAGAAATCGACTTCGACAAGCTGCTGGGTATCGAGCCCAATGCCGTGGTGCTTCTCCATTGCCAGAGACCGCTTGACGTCCCCCTGGTGTCGGGCTACGGTTCGCAGGCCCAAACGACCTAGGAGCCGCGGCCATGCTCGAGGTGATTTGCAGACCCACAGAATCGAGCCGCCTCGGGGCAGGCTCCAGACTCGATGAGCACGGCACGGTTGCCGTGGAGGACTGAGCTTGGCACGTATTTGGGCCTTGACCGGGATCCTGATCATCTCGTTCTCGGCGATCTTCGTCCGGCTCGCTGACGTGCCCCCCACCACTTCGGCGTTCTTCCGGGCCTGTTACGCACTGCCGTTCCTGTTCGCACTGTGGCTCCTGCAGCGCGGCTCCAATCGGCGACCGCCTCGCGATCGGCTGCTGGCGGTGGCGGCCGGTGTCTTTCTGGGACTCGACTTAGCGTTTTGGCACCGGGCGATCGAATTCATCGGAGCGGGTTTGGCTACCGTGCTGGGCAACACTCAAGTGGTCTTCGTCGGTTTCTTGGCCTGGGTTCTGTACGGCGAGCGGCCGAGTCGTGGTGCGCTGGTCGCCGCCCCCCTAGTATTCGCAGGGGTGGTGTTGATCTCCGGAGTGGGGACCCTTGACGCCTTCGGTAGCGACCCCCGCCTGGGAACGATCTTTGGCCTCCTCACCGGCATCACGTATGCCATCTTCCTACTCGGCTTCCGCGCCGCCGGTCGCAACCTCGGCGCCCCCGCCGGCCCCCTCCTCGACGCCACCTTGGGAGCCACCCTCGGAGCGCTGGCAATCGGCGCTTTGGATGGCCAACTCGACTTTGCCATCACCTGGCCCGCCCACGGCTGGTTGTTGGCTCTCGCCCTCGGCTCACAGGTTGTCGGCTGGCAGTTGATCGGGGCGGCCCTGCCCCGGCTACCCGCCCTCGAGACTTCGGTTTTCCTGCTGTTGCAGCCAATGCTGACCACGATCTGGGCGCGGCTGCTGTTCGACGAGCGCCTTGGAGCCGCTCAGATCTTGGGAATGGCGCTGGTGCTCGCAGGGGTGGGTTGGCTGTCGGTGAGCGGTATCTCGGCCAAGAAACGGGCAAGTTGAGCCAGGTGCTCTGGCGTCAGTCTCACCGAGGGTCAGCTTGACATCAGCTCAGCACCGATCGTTATAGAACTCTTTCAGAGTTCGAATCAGATCACCTCGACTCCCAGGGCGGCGCTGCGCTTGCCCTGGGCTTGGCTTGGAACCCCGTTGGGGTTCGGAACCAAATTCGATCGCCCCGCAATGCAACGCTGAGGTCTATCCCCAGAACCAAAAGAAAAGAGAGGTAATTGAGCGCACTATTAAAGCCTGGTGCTCTACCATTGAGCTACGGGCAGCAAGCCACCCGGTTGGATTCGAACCAACAACCCCCAGGTCCAGGTTTAGTAGGAAGTGCGCTCTAGTCCTCTCGAGACAGATGAGAGGGAACTGAGCCCGCTAGAACAGAATCGCCCGAAGGCGCGTAGAAGGAAGCGGACTCTAATCCTCTCAAGTCAGATCATATCAGGGTCTGTTGATAACAAGGTCTGTTTCATAACACGGTTTGTTCACAGCAAGCTCTGTTCAGAGCAAGGTCTGTTCAGAGCAACCGAGCCAGGACTTGCTCGACGTTCTTTGCATTGTAAGTGCATCCCTCGAGCCCGAAAGTGATATCTGCGCCAGGCGTATCAACGGCTTGACCATTGCGGGCCTCGCAGTGAAGCTGTGCCAGCATGTTCATATTCGGTCGAGTTTTGGTGAAGCGCGCGATCTCACGCGACGCCATGGCCACATTGCCGTGGGCTCCTTCGACATTGTTGTGGAAAGCCTTGGAACCCATGTAAAGATCCGTCAGGATGATCTCTTGACGTTTCAGGTCGACCACCAATGGAACGCAGTAGCTTCCGCGGCCCATTAGATCGAATTTGTTTGCGACTGTCTTGACGTCGAACGTCTTGTAGTTTGTATCAACGTTGGCACGCAGCATCCAACCCGCGTGACACTGCATGTCAGCAAAAGCTTCGCCGGCGTACCGATATACCTGAGTTGCCAGATACCGAACCTTGGGTGAGACTCGAGTCAACGTGATGTCGATGAACTCCGCGGCTCCTAAAGGCGCAGACTGGAGGTCCCCCGAATGAGCGATGCCACTGCTAGAAAGGTTCGTGTAGCTGACGTGCCCTACATACTTGAAACCTGCGTCGAATTGGATCACGGACAAGTCCAGATCGGTCCGCCGGGACGACTCTTTCCAATACACAAAGAGACGCAAGACTTTGTCGAGCTCCACCGGAATTCGGCTGCCACGCCCAACCGTCAAGAGACCATCGGACGCGGCTCGCTGGGCCAGTGGAACGGTGTAGTTCTCGAGCTGTGGATCGATCCAAACGGTTTTCCCTTCCCAACTCTCCCGGTTTGCGACGGCCGCTAGCAGCGCGCTATCGAGGACAGCTCCCACTGCCCCCAAACGTTTTGCCGAGACCGCATGTTTCGAGCTGTTGGGCAGAACCTTTATTTTTCCGCTCTTGGTGACGACCGTACGGTAATTGGCATCATTGATGGTCGCAAAGTAGCTCTTCAGAACGAGTAGATTTTTCACCGTCATCCCGTTAGCTACCGCGGCAAACGTACCGACTATGGACGGGTCTTCCGGGAAACGCCGTAACAACTCATGTAGCTTCCGAGCGAGAACGCCGGGTCGCCGACTCAGGTGCTCGAGTAGCTCAGCCACGTCGCCCGCACGGAGCAAGGCTTCGGTTCGACTATTGAACGTCGTGATCGAACCATTGCGCAACGCGTCAAAAGCAGCCGCCACCTTTGGAAACTTCCTGCGGTACTCACCGGGATGTAGATAACGCCCCAACTCGAGCCAGAGGCCTCGATAACGTTTCAGATCTTCCGCCAGGCTGGTTGATGTCTCGAGCGCTCCGAGCACAGCACGACGCTGTGCGCGAGAGAGTTTCGGGAACTTCACCGGGCTGGCGAGACTCACGTCGGTATCGGTGAGGGCGGCGAAAAGGCGCAGAATATCGGTTGGCGTCTTGGCCAGGGTAGCCACCGCCGCTTCTTGACCGCTCTGCCAAAGTAGCCTCAACAACAGAGCCTGATTCTCTTTCATGACAATCTGGTCGAGATCGAAACCCTCTGCGCCGAAGAACGACAACAGCTGCTCGATATCCGAGTGTAATGACTCTTTGATCGACGACTTGGCGAAGAGACAACTCTCGAGCCAACCTCGGAGCCGCATCGCAACTTCATCGGCCCACACCAATTCGATATCCAACCACTCGGTGTGCTCGTCGGCCTTGCGCTTCTCGAGTAGACCTTTCGCTCGCTGCCAAAGTGATTTGCTCTGGAACTGCGTGATCGGGTCGGCACCAAACTGACGAAGGTCAAACAGCCATTCAGGTACGACCCCTCCGTTTTCGAGGGGCGTTCCCTCTTCGAAGATACCGAAGGTGTTGCCTAG
>JAJCXQ010000525.1 GCA_029263355.1 Acidobacteriota bacterium
GGTCAAACGATCATAGAGCCCGATGGTGTCAGGGAAGATCCCCATCCGCTGGTATGCCTTCATCATATCGCTACTGATATCGACACCGTCTAAGCTGACACTCCCGCCGTCGGGCTTCTGAAGACCGTAGAGCATACGCAAGGTGGTCGTCTTGCCGGCGCCATTGGGACCCAAAAGACCGGTGATACTACCGTCGGGAGCAGTGAACGAGAGATCGTCGACCGCCACCACGTCTCCAAAACTCTTACTCAGATTGCGCGCGCTAATCATTGGCGACCGCCTCTCCAGGTCCATTGGTGCTGGCAAAAAACGACGGTCGCTTCAGCTCCTCGAGGCAGGCGCCATCGAGGCCCTCCAGATGCCCCTGATCGATGATTTGTGCGATCAGGTCCGAAGCACAGCCCTGGGGCCCTACATTGTGCCCGGTCGCTGGCGCGATCAGGTGCAGAGACGTCGGCAATGATTCGGCGGTCGCGTCACCCCAGCGCGGCGGCGTGATGGGATCCACTTCGCCTGAGAGAATCAGCGTGGGAGCCATAGAGGCCACCGTCTGTTGATAAATCGCTGGCACCGGCGCCTTGGGCCAGACACGACAAGCCTTCTCGATATTCTCGAGCAGGCCGTGGCCAAGCAGGCCACTGGCTTTCTGCTGTGCCACGTCCTCGCTGTCCATCCGAGCCAACTCCTCGGAACAGAAGATGGTCAACATTGCACCCACCGTCATCGAGTCGGCGTTGGAGGACGCCATGAAGCTCGACACTCCGATCAGGGCCCGGTAGTCACCTTGGCTGGCCCGGTGGATCATCAAGGGCAAGACTCGACTGATATCGGTCGAATACAGAAACCCACGCAGCGCATCGCCGAACCGGCTCGCGGTCAGGAGAAACGATACCGGCTCACCCGTCAGGGGATCTGGCAGGGTGATCTTCAGGCCCTCTTCACCCAACTGACTGACCACCCGTTGATAGTCGTCCTCGAGCTGAGGGAATGCCTGCTGACAAACGGCATCTGCGGCACAGTCTAGGAAGATCTGGCGCAGGGCTCGTTCACCATCAGCCCCGGCATAAAGTGGCGCCGGATTGCGAAGGGGCAAGCTGCCATCCAGCACCATGGTGCGGACCTGCTCCGGGTATTGATGAGCGTACAGCTGAGCCGTGCGCGTACCCCATGAAACCCCATACAAATTGACCTGTTCGTATCCCAGTCCGATCAGGATCTCGTGCATATCCTGATTGGCGAGATCTTGGGTGTAGAGGGTCACATTGGCATCGAGCTCCTTTAGACATGCGGTCAACAACTCGCCGGTCAGACGATCTAACTCGTCCTGTGACAACTCTTGCATACCTTCTTCGGGAAGATCACATTTCAACGGATTCGAGGAGCCCATCCCACGCTGGTCGACCAACACGATGTCGCGGCTTTCATTGACCTCGGACAGCACCAGGTCGACAAATCGACCCATTTCCATACCCGCTTGGCCTGGCCCACCCGGTAGGACCACCAAGGGGTCGGCCTCGGCGGTCTCGTCAACCGCTGGAATCACCGCGAACCGGATCTCGATCTGCCGGCCGGTGGCGGCGACACGATCTTCGAGGACCGTATGACTGCCGCACAGGACCTCTTGGCTATAGCCCGAGATATGACAGGGTTTTAGCTCGATTTCCCCTGCCCCCGAAGCAGTCGGAGTCAGCGCGCAGCTCAGGATCGCCACGCCCATCCAATATCGAAACGATTTCATATCGTATTGCCTCTCACGTTCAGTCCTTCCTTTGGGCTATAGCTACCCAGACCGCCGCCGAGCCATCCCCGGCAAACGCATCGTCATTGTGGAATGTTGTACTACGAACTTCGACAGCCGAACATTCACTCACTGTACGCTCGAGTCACCGCGTCATAGCCGCTTCTCGAACCAATAGTCGGCATAAGGGTCGTCATTGAAGGCACTGACCTCGCGGTAACCTTGCCGCCGATAGAGGGCCTGTGCCTCTTCGAGGGAACGATTGGTCTCGAGTCGCACAACTTCGAGACCCAACTCACGAGCTTGCAGCTCGAGAGCTGAGAGAATGCGCCGACCGAGTCCGAGCCCACGGGCCGAGCGCGAAACCCACATCCGCTTGATCGAGCCGATACCCGGCTGCAGAGTTTTGAGCGCACCGCACCCGACCGCGCGGTCATCGAGCCGAGCGAGCAGGAAAGCGCCATGAGGGGGCATCGTCTCTTGCGAATCCGCCGAGATCGATTGTGCACTGTCGAACCCTTGCTCGAAACGCTCGTCGAGCTCCCTGAAGTACTGCTCGATACACCATCTGGCATCGGCCGAGGCCGGGTTCTCCAGATCGATCGTCGTCGCCGCTGCATTCAACAACTGCTCGACGTCTCTCATTGCACGGACGATACGCTCCTGCTCTGCGGCGCTCAGCGGCGCCAGTAGCGAGCGCGCGAATTCGTCTCCTCGTCGGTTGAGCTCGTCGAGCTCGACGCCACCAGCCGCAGTCAAGCAGGCTCGGCGGATACGCCGATCGTTCTCCTGCGGCACCACCTCGAGCAACCCTTGACGCTCCAACGAGCGCAATAGCCGGCTCAAGTAGCCGGAGTCGAGATCCAACCGCGACCGCAGCTCGCGCACATCGCAGCCTTCTCTTCCAACCTCGAAAATCAACCTGGCTTCCGCCAATGGCCGATCTCGACCGAGGAACCGATCGGTAAAAACTCCGATCCGCTGGGTGAAGGATCGGCTGAAACTCCGAACGGTGGGTATCGCCTCGTCTTGCATTACCTGACTTTAGTCAGGCAACGATGCGAAGTCAAGTCTACTTGACTAGATCCCATATCAGTAAGGCGATGTGCGACTCCTCGAAGCAACAAAAAAGGCGCCCCAGGGCGCCTTGGTTTTCGATCCGCAAGAATTGCGGAAGAGTCGACGTCGACAGGACGATCAGGGCCGACCGACGACGATGTAGCCCACCACCTCGGTCGTATGATTGATCTCGGTGTCCCCGGACTGCTCTTCCTCGACTTTGACCTGCACACTGGTCGACGTCAAGCTGCGCTGCCGCAAGGCCGCGGCGTCACCGCCGTCAAACGTCTGCATCTCGGCCAGAAAAACCGGGTCGGCGACACTGCTGAAGTTGATCGTGGCCCAGGTGTGGGTGATCGAGTTGCCGGTCACGCCAGCGACAACTTTGGCGCCGCCGAAGGTGCTAGTCCCAGCCTCTACGGCGATCCAATCTACCCGCTCAACCGCGTGGGTGCCGTCATTCCCCTCTTCCTCCTGCAATCGGATTTGGAAGCTCGAGGACGAAACATTGCGCACCCGAGTGGTCACCGCCTGGTTACCCGCGAAGCTTGCAACTTGGGCGATCACCACCGGAGCAGCTCCGAAAGACTGGTTGAAGTTGACCGTCGCCCAGTTGTGGTTGATGTTCACCGAGCCAGCATCAGCATCAAGACTGCCGAGGCTCTGGGCGCCGTTCTCGAGCGCCAAGTATCCCATGCTCTCGTCGATGTGAGAGCCGTCCAGATAATCCCACTCCTGCAGGTTGTGCTGGAAGCTGCTCGACGTCACGTTGCGGACTCGCACCGACGTCGGCTGGTTGCCGGC
Source organism: Acidobacteriota bacterium (assembly GCA_029263355.1). Classification (GTDB taxonomy): domain Bacteria; phylum Acidobacteriota; class Thermoanaerobaculia; order Multivoradales; family J023; genus JAAELT01. Next base: position 3,602 of record JAJCXQ010000525.1, read on the forward strand.
GAACGACGGCGGACCCATGACAACCCGCGGGGTCGTGAAGCCGGTGAGGTTGACGGTGCGAATGATCTCATCGGTGGTGACATTGGCCGCCGCCAGGTTGCCACCACCACCGGTGGAGCCGACCGAAAGCGCCAGTTCATAAAGCTGCGCCTCATTGCTGCCACCGCTGACGTCGACGAAATAGCTACCGGCCCCCGGCAAGGCGATGTTGGTGAGGGTCTCGGCGCTACCGGCGCCGGTGCTATTGGCGCTCGCCAGCACCGTCGAGCCATTACTGTCGAGGATCTCGAGCACTAGGTTCTGGTTGTCGAGTGCGTTGTAATTGGTACCTGCCGAGCACGATCCGTTGGCATTCTGAGGCCCGGAAAGGTAGGTGCTGCCATTCGGCGTCACCGACACCGTGGCATTGGTGTTGCTACCGACCGTGAACTCGTAGAGATCCGGATCGCTGTTGTCGTCAACGCTACGGGTATCCAAGTTGACGCTGCCGCCGGTCGCGATCGAGCCCAGGTTGGTGGCGGTGCCGGGAGTGTCGTTGTGCTCGAAGGAATCGCCGTACCCCCGGTTGGTGGCCAGGATGTCGTCAAACTGAGGGCCGTCGAACGCGGTGGCCAAGAACGGCTCCATCAGCTTGGTTTGGTTGACTGGACAGACATGCGACAGGCCCAGCCCGTGACCGTGCTCGTGAGCAAGGATGTTGCGGAGCACCAATGAATTAGTGGCGGTATTGTTGTAGGTGTTATCGGCGGTATCGATCACCATGTCGCCGAAGTTGGGGAAAAAATTGTAGGCCAGGACGTTGGAGTTGCCATCGATGAAGTGACCAGAGATCCGCACGTCGCCGCGGACACCAAGTTGACCGGCGGCGATGTTGGTCGACGTCCAGGCCGAGCCGTCGTCGTTGGGCTCGTAGACGTAGTTGACGCCATTGAGGGAGCTCCAGCGATCGAAAACCCCTTCGAAGATCGGTAGCCAGACGGCTTGGCTGCCATAAATCTGGTTGAGGCGAGCGCGCAGGTTACTCGGCGCGGTGGGCTCACCGTTATAGCCGAAGATGCTGGTGCCATCGGGCACGATGCTCCAGGTGAGCGTCATCGGATCACCTTGCCCGAGCCCGCCACCGTTGGTCGCTGTCGCCGACCAACGGTCGGCGTCGCCGAACTGAAAATCCTGCGGGCCGCCGTCAAGATCCAACGAGGTGCGCAGACGGCTGCCCTCGAATCGTTTGTGAAGAGTGTTGACGAGAGCCAAGTCGGTGCCGGGAGCGAAACAGGCCATCGGCACCAAGGCATCGTCGGGTACGGCAGAAAAATCGGGTAGTGGAGCGGCGCTGGCCGCCAACGCAGGCAGGGCCAGGAGAACGGCGGACACCAATACTCGGCACGCAAATCTCATAGATCAAACTCCTTGAAGGTGGACCACCCAGCGCCAAGATCGCGGGCGTCGCGAGTCGCACGTCTGCAGCGAAAAAGGTCTGTAGCGCAAACACATGCGACGCCCCATAGGGAGGCTGCTCGAGCGATCCATAACAATGGTTCGGCTTACCCGGCGGCTCGAACAAGCGCAGCGATCTGCCCTCGATCAGGATCCCTGCCAGCCGGTACGATCCGTGTGTCTCGTCTCCAACGGCGGGCATCCCGGAGAGCGCCGGGCGCGGCGTCTAAACTGCTTATAGCAAGAATACTATGCTATAGAGCGCAGATCAATGGCCAAGAGAGACGCTTTACGGACACTAGTGCCCTGGTTGATCTGAGACCTGCGCAATTTCAACCGATGTACAACTCATCCGCTGCGTCAGCGTGCTGCCGAAACATCACGCCGATCAGGTGGGCGCCAGTGAACAAAGTGTAGGTCCCGATCGCAGACGCAACCAATGAGCCGACCAGCGGCAATCCCAACAACACCACAGCCTGCAGAATCTCGCTGGCCAGCGTCAACACGACCAGGAAGATCACCACCTGGATCAGGCTGCCCCGAAAGACACCGAGAGCCGCCAGATGTAGGTCGAGACGGAAGGCGCTGAAAGGAGCATCGTACAGGGCGACCGAGCCGAGGGCGACCACCCATAAGGCCGCTCCGAGCGCCAATCCAACGCCGAAGGCCAGCCAACACATCAACGACCATTGTCCCAGGGCGAGGCCAACAACTCCGCAGCCCGCCAGGTAAAGCAACCCGACGACCGGCACGGCCGAGACCACAAAAACCGAGATCAACTGCAGAAGATCCCGCAGCAGGACATAAAAATCCCAATCCGGCCATCCCGGCAATTCGTTATTGCCATTCGCCGTACTGCGAACGATCGACAGCAGCAAACCCGACAGCATCAACGACAAGGCCAAAGATACAAATATGAATGCCAGACCGAGGCCAGGAAGCAGACTCAATCCGCCCAGCAACGCGACCAGACCGACATAGGTCCCGAAGAGCCAGACTCCAGAGCCGCGCAGCGGATACCCGAGCGCATCCCACAGCGAGTATGGCGCGCTTCGAGCCCGCTGGCGCTGGCGCTCGGGGCTCGTCGTCGCTTGCCCGCTGGCGAGCGGCAATGCCATCTCACCGCACAACTTGCAGAACAGCAGGCTGTGCCCTTCTTCGACGCACTCCTCACACAGCAGCTCGCTACAGCCGTCACAGCGATGAGTTGCTGTCGAGTCGGCATGGGTTGCACATCGATGCGCCATCGGCGGATGGTATCGCATCCTTCGGAACGCAGCGCCCACTGAGGCGCCGCGATCGATCGCCACCTCGAAAAACCTGTTGCTGAGCGGGGTCTAGTTGAAGACTCTCAATCCCCGATTCGAGGTAGGTCTATGAACAATCATGCACCGTCGGTTTCTTACCTTCTAGATGATCAGAACCTCCACGATGACCTCTACTGTCCGATCCCCCATCTCCTGCGAGGCCGGATCTCGTCTTGGCTTCTCCAACTCGCCGGAGCGGCTCATCCACCTCGGGCTCCGCCGTCATCGTCCTTCTTGGACGCGACGGGCGGGCAGTTCGCGACACCCGGGCCGTTTGGCCTGCATAGATCGGTTACACTACCTTCCTTGCTCGAGCCCAGCTCGATCCCGGATCCGAGGTACGGTTGCGCGCCAAGGATTGCGAGTTGGGAATTCCCTTCGCGTTACATTCCAGAGGATCGGCGCCGACCCTATGGCGAGCCCAAGCGACCCACCTCCGCCTTCGGAAGCGACCTTCGAGCAACTTTTCGGACGCTATTTCCGGTCGGTGAGCTATTACTTCGCGCGTCGCGGCTGCTCACCTGAGGTCAGCCAAGAGCTTGCTCAGGAGACCTTCATCTCCGTATTCAAGGGAATGGAAGGTTACCGCCAAGAAGGCACCATCGAAAGCTGGCTGTTCATCATCGCCGCGAACATCTGGCGCAACTCGCTGCGTCGGCAAGGCACCCAAAAACGGAACATGCCCGAGGTCTCGCTGGAAACCGCCGCCGGAGATCGTCAGATCGCCGACACCATCGCTGACGAGACGGACGACCCGCTGGCAGAAATGGTGTCCCAGGAACGACGCGACCAGCTCAGACAGGTTTTCGCAGAGCTACCGCCTCGGATGCTCGACTGCCTGCTGCTACGCTTGGATGCGGGTCTCAAATACCGCGAGATCGCAGACATCATGCAGACCTCGGTGGATACCGTCAAATCGCAGCTCTATCAGGCGCGGGAGCGACTGAAGGAGAAGCTCGCAGACTATGCTGATGACCCTCAAACCTAAGGTGTAGCGTGGACAAGACCCCAGATCCATTGAAAGCCACGATCGAGCGCTGGGCGAAAGCGGAGCGGCATGAAGACGCTGGCTCACTCCCCGACGCCGAAAGCCTCGTGGCGTTCCGCGATCGCCAGCTCGACCCGGAGAGCCGGCGAGAACTGCGCCGACAGCTGGCGCTGCAGCCCGACGCCGCACGCGAATACGTGGACTTCGTCCACTTCACCGAGCTCGAGCCGCCCACCGAGGATCATCGGCTGACGGATCAAGACGTCGCGGCGGCTTTTGACGCGATCCGCGACAAAATCATGCCGTCGGACTCGGTGTCACCTGAACCCACACCACATGGCACCAAATCGCCTGATCTAGCGTCTTTGGACACAGAGCTAGACTCAGCGTTAGACCCTCGACTACAAACCGCATCACCGCGGGTTGCCCCGAATGGGCGATCGGATGAACCTGCTGTAAACGACACTGCTCCAGCTGCCGACCCGGTCTACTCTGTGCTTCGGTGGCAGACCTCGAGCTCGCAGCGCCGTTACCAACAATTTGCCATGGCAGCCGCGATCGCAATCGCCTTGGGCGCCATCTGGATTGGCACGCTTTACCAGAAGCTCGATCACGCATCCGCCCCAAAGTACACCCAAGTCTTCGACATCTCGGTTACCCGGGGCGGAGGTCCAACTTCCGTCGCCAAACAAGAAGGGCAGCTTCTTCTCCTGATCCACGATGCTGATCTTGAAGAGTACTCTCGCGGAGAGCTCGAGATCACCGATCGCGAAGGCAAAGTCTTGTTCAATCAACCCTTGAACGCGCCAACAGATGCCAGCCTGCCGCTATCAATCTCCGTCGAACGCGCTTCCTTCCCAGACGGTACCTATCGCATCGTGCTCTATGGCCTTGACGACGCACGGCACCGACAGGTGCAACGTGACTATCGCTGGAAGCTCGAATCCGAGCCGACAGATTAGCCGGCTTTAGCAAGAGCAACAAACTTCACGTTGCTCTGAACAAAACCCTGATGGCCGTGTCTCTAAGGAATGACCAACGACAAAAAGCGTCGGCGGGCACTCCCGGGGGTAACCGCACCGGTCAAGTCCAACGAATGAATATCGGGAGGGTCCGATGAGTTCCGGCAAGGGAAGTCCCATGAACAATCTCGTTGCAACCTCGCATCAAACCCTTGCTGCATCGGAAAAGTATCGTGCCTTGACGCGCGTCGGCTTCGGAGTCGAACAGCCCTATCTCTCCTGCCGGGAGTAGGCTGCACAAGCTCCGTTCTTATCTCACCGACGAGCATCTGAGATCAGATCGTGACTCGAAGGGGCGCTCGGGCGCACCGGCTGGGTCACGATCCTTTTTTTTACCCAGATAGGATCTCTTCCGATGCCCTTGATAAGGTGCGTCGATGCTTCGAAGTAACTGTTCTGAACTCGACTGCGCCCGCCCGCGGCGAACCTCCCTGCAGGTATCCAAGCTTGTCATCGCAGCCGCCATCTTCAGCCTTGTTGGCTGCGGCAATGAGCCACCGAAACACGATGTTCCGGAAATTGGAACGTCGAAGTCCGTGGCCGCAGACCTAGCGGACCTGCCGTCGATCTTGTTGATCACCCTCGACACCACCCGTGCCGACAGCCTGGGTTACGAATCGGGTGACGCCGAGACACCTCACCTCGATGCCCTGGCGGCCCGTGGGGTGCGCTTTTCTCAAGCTTACTCGACGGTACCGACTACCCTGCCCGCCCACGTCTCGATGATGACCGGACTTTATCCGTCCGAACATGGCATCCATGAAAACGCCCGCGTACTCGCAGACGACCAACCGCTGATTGCCGAGCAGTTAACGAGTCGAGGCTACACCACCGCCGCCTTCGTCTCCGGCCTACCACTCTCCCAGCGATTCGGATTGGCACGAGGTTTCGACCACTACGACGACGCCTTCGGCTCCGAGCACAACTCTCTCGACAGCGCGCCAAGTGAACGACGCGCCGGTGACACCACCGACCGTGCTCTCGCCTTTCTCGAACGCCAGCGCGAAGGACCAACTTTCCTGTGGGTACATTATTTTGACCCCCATCATCCCTATGAGCCGCCAGAGCCCTTCCGTTCGCGCTACCCCACCGCTCCCTACCTGGGCGAGATCGCATACATGGATCAAGAGCTCGGTCGCCTGCTCTCAGCGTTCGAGGATCATGCCGGACCGGGTGGATTCAGGATCATCACCAGCGGCGACCACGGTGAAGGACTCGGGGAACACGGCGAGGCGTTCCACGGCAACTTGCTCTACCAGGGAGTGATGAGGGTGCCTTTGATCGTCGCCGGAACCGGAATCGAAGCCGGCCACACCACAACGGCGGTCAGTATTCGTCAGATCTTCGACACTCTCCGCTCCTGGGCCGGCGAGCCAACCGCAGGAGGCCTACTCGACTTGACTCCAAGCACAACGCTGCCAGTGCTGGCCGAAGCATTGAAACCTTTCCGGCAGTATGGCTGGCAACCGCAGGTGATGGCGGTGCAAGATCATGTCAAAGTGATCCAATCCGGCAGCGTCGAGGTCTACGATCTGAGAGCCGATCCGACGGAGACGACCGATCTGGCCGGCCGCTACGAGATTGGTGGCGAGCTGCGAGACGCATTGCGCGGCTATCCGGTAGAGCTCACTTCGAGCAGCGACAGCACTCCCGACCTCAGCCAGCAGGACCGTCAACGCCTCGCAAGCCTGGGATACGTCGACTGGGAAGGCCAACCCGCATTACAGCATGACGCCCCCAGCGCCCGCCACATGGCCCACCTATTCGAGGACTTGGATCACGGTTCGGGACTCTTCGTCCAGCAACGCTACGAGGACGCGATTCCGGTCTTCGAACGGGTCTTGGAGCACGACCCAAACAACCTGATGGTCAACCTCCGCCTCGCCGTCGCCCACTCGATCGCCGGTCGCGACGGACGCGCCCTCGGGCTCTTCGAGCAAGCGCGACAGATTGCGCCATGGTCGATCGACGTCCGCCACTATCAAGGAATGCACTTCTTCCGCGCCGGGCGTTGGCAGGAAGCCGAAGCCCTGTTGTCTTCGGTTCTAAAACAGATGCCCAAACGCCTTCCGGCGCTCGAGTGCATGGCCCAGATCCGTCGCCGCCAGGGAGATCTCGCAGGCGCCGCAGATTTCCTCGAACGAATCGTTGCGCAGATCAGCACCTCCACACCCCACCTCTTAGAGCTGGCAGAGACTCGCATGGCGATGGGACACACCGCCGCCGCCATAGAAGCCTTCGAGCAGGCGAGAGACTTGGCGAGCGACAACTTCGCCCACCACCTCGAGCTTGGTGTGCTCTACCTCGCCGACCGCCAACTCGATGCCGCCCGCGATAGCCTCGACCAAGTGCCACCGACCCACCCGGGATATCCGATGGCGCTCTTCAAGCGGGCCCAGGTCAGCGTGCTGACCCAGGAGCCGGACCGCGAGCAACGGGTCCGGCTCGCCCATCAGCGAGCCGACCCTGCCCTGCGTCAACTGATCGAGAACGAGTCTCTATTCAGCGACGTCTCGCTTCGGTAACGTTTCGCTCAGGTGACGGTCAAAACTGAAACTTCACTGCGAGCTGGAATCGTCGCGGGTTGAAGAAGTTTCGAGCATCGCCGAAGTTGGCGCTGTTGACCTTGTTTTGAATGTTGTATCCAGTCTGCTTGTCCAGCGCGTTGTAAAGATCGGCCCGCAACTGGATATTGAACCGGTCGCCGAGTTTGAAGTCTTGCGTGTAATTGAGGTCCACCTGGGTGTGAGAGCTAGTTGTTCGTGAACCTGCAGGCTCAGCAAAACGACTGGTGTCACTGCTGCTGCCAGTCAGGTTGCGATAGACCTCCACATCCCAGGCCTCCCAAGGCTGGCCGGACTGGAAGATCACGTAGGCGCCGGCACTGCCGTTCCAGTCGAAGTTGTAGAAGCCGTAGAACTTGAGCTGATGCCGACGATCGCCGCGCAGGTTGCCCTCACGGAAATTCCACAACTGACGTCCGGCGCCGTCAGCGATGAACGACGAACCAATGAAGGTGTTGGCATCGTTGCTCGTCGTTGTGTTGTCCTGATCGAAGTTGCCGTAGTAGTGGCTCCACACATAAGAACCCTTGAAATAGGCATTGGAACCGCGCCATTCGGCGTCGAGACTGGCTTCGTAATACTTGGTGAATGCGCCGTCGAGCTCAGCGATGACGTAGGACGATCCACCAACTTCGGCGCGAAAATCAGCTAGGTTCGGGATGTAGTCCTCGGTCGGGATGCCTTCCGGCGGCTCGAACCGGGAGCGAGCGTTGTTGTTGGTGTCTTCCCAGAAATCCTGGCCCTTGCGGTAGCGAACATGGGCCTTACCGGTCCAACGACTCGAGAGCTGCCGCGAGTGACCGATGATGAACTCGTCGATCGACCGTGGGTCAAGCCCCTCCTGGAAGAACTTACCGGAAGACGAACCCACTGGGTCGGTACCAATCAGGTTGCCGGTAGCGTCGAAGTAGCCACGGATGCTTCGACGCAAGTTACGCGCCCAGGACGCAGCCCGTGGCAGCGAGCTGGCTGCCGGGTAATAACGGGAGTAGCTGGCGTAAACCGTATCGCGCTGGTTGTAACTCCAGGTGGCGCCCAACCGCGGGCTGATCATCTCGTCCCAATCGACTTCGTACATCTTGTACTGATTGCCAGGGGCGAGCTCGAAGCCGGAGACGTTGGCGCTGTTCTCGCGCAGCCCCTCACCAAAAAGCTGATCGTTGGACAACATGACACCGAGGTTGAAGGTCCAGTCGTCCCAATGAATGGTGTCGTTGATTTCGAAGCTCTGGGTTTCAAACTGCGAATTGATCGCCCCCGGAACGGCGCCCGCCAGGCTCTGCTGCTCGAAACGCGCTTCGTAGAACACCGGTTGGTCGTTGAACGTGGTGCGGCCACCCGGCACGCTGATCACACCCCAACCGTTGGAAGTACGCGACAGATCTTCTTCGTCGTTGGACCACTGATAGCCAAAATGAAGATCGTGTTTTCCCAACAACAGGTCGTAGCCCACTTGCCAACTCTCGCGGAAGAAGTCGATGTCGTCGATCGTGCTGCCGCCGCCGGTTCGACCGCCACCCGTAGCCACGCCGTTCTCGAGGTAACCGTAGCGGTTGATCAACGGGGTGATGAAGGTATTGAAGGCGTCCTCGCCTGCCAGCGGCTGCGGCACGAGCAACAGCCCTTGCTGATCCAAGTTGTTGACATCGAGCCCAACACTACCGTTGTCCGCAATCCCAAAGTTGAAGAGGTTGTCCGGTCGGCCGGAGGTTTCGTTGGCAAAATCCGTATATTTGAAATTGAGGTAGCTCTTGTCGTTGACCACCAGGGAGCCTTCGAAAATCGCGATCTCGAGCGTTGCATCGTTGCCGGTCGAGGTGGTGCCGTTGTAGGCTTCATTGGTGACGCCAAAACCCGTCTCGGTGTGATCGGAATCGCGGTAGCTGCCGTGCAGCAGCATTGAATCTGTGGGAGTGAACGTCAGCTTGCCAAACAGCTCGTCCCGGGTGTCGTCGAGGTCTGGCACCGGACCATAGAGGTTGGAACGGCTGGAGCGGTCAGAAGTCGGACGATAGAACGACGTGTAAAAGAACAGCCGATCGGAGACGATAGGGCCACCGATGTTGAACACCGCCCAGTCTTTGTCTTCTTCAAACTCAGCACTGGAACCGGTGTCGCGGTCGCCGGTCATGTCTTCGGTCTGAATCTGATAGCTGACTTCGCCGCGGTAGCGATTGGTGCCAGCCTTGCTTACCGAGTTGATGGTAAAACCGCCGGAGCGATTGAAGTCAAGGGCCTTGGCGCCACCCTTGATGATCGAGATTTCCTCGATATCGTGCGACGAAGGCTCAGCGGACAAGGTACCGAAGAGCGGCAGGCCAACATTGACCCCATCGAACAGGTAAACATTGTCCTGGCCGCTACCACCGGCGGAGGGCCCACGAACGGTTTCCTCGGAGTACTGGACGCCCGGAATCAACTTGACCAGATCCCGGTATTCCTGCCCAACGGGCAGCTGATCGATGATCTCGTTGTCGATCGAAGTTTTGATCTCGGCCGACGTAGTGTCGATCACCGGCAGCTCGCCGGTCACCTCCAGCACCTCTGAGATCCCTTCCGCCTGCATCGTAATATCGACGGTGGCGACCTGTTGCAAACGAACCTTGACCTCCCGCTTGGCCGGGTCCATCCCGCTCAGGGTGTAAGTCAGCTCGTAATTACCCGGCGGCAGAAACTGCAGTCGATAATCGCCAGCTTCGTTGGTCACCGTCAGCCGAGGACGCGGTAGAACGTCGCCAGAGGCTTCGACGGTGACGCCGGGTATGGCATCGCCGTCCGGGCTCGTCACCTGGCCACGAACCGACCCGGCCTGCTGACCAAAGGCTGGCATACAGACCAGAAGAATCAGAATTCCAACGAGCGCCGGCATGAATCGATGCATGGATTACGTCCTTTCCTGAGAGTTCATCGGCGCCGTTGCATGATGCACTTTGCCGTTCGGTGTCACGTTCACAGTTCCTCGGGCTGTGCTTCCAGAGGCCGTGCTTCCTGGGGCTGTGCTTCCCGGAGATGTAATTCCTCGGGCTGGGTCAGCACCTTCGGTAGAGCATTGCCCCACGGCCCTTGCGACGAGTCCGTGAAGATCTTCCTAAGTTCTTTACTAGATCCAGATTAGCATGGGCTAAATCGAGCGGCAAGGGCGTAACGTCTCGTTATTTCAACGATTGGCCGAGCCTATAGCGCACTGGGTCAAGGCCTCTGAGGAGCGAAGAAGCTTGCCTGCTTGTCCCCTCAAATCGCCGTTGGTACTATCGCGACCCCGTGTCCATGCGAACCACTCGAGATCTGCCCGCGCACGATCTAGCTGCCAACCCTGCAGCGCGCGACGATTCTGCACGCTATGTGATTGGTATCGACGCTGGCGGCACCAAGACCGTCGGCCTACTCGCAGACGAGACCGGCCGCGTTCGCACCAAGGCCCGTAGCAGCGGCGCCAACCTTCAGGTCCACGGTGAGCTCGGCGTCGAGAAGGTGCTCTACGAAGTGATTGAGGCGCTCGAAGCCCCGGCGCCGGTCGCCGCTCTCTGCCTCGGCATCGCTGGAGTTGGGCGACCCGGTGAGAAGGAAATCATTCACGGTGTGTTGCGCCGCCTCGGTATGCGACGCGCCGTCCGGATCGAGAACGACGCCTTCATCGCTCTCGTCGCTGGCGCCCGCGAGCGCACCGGCATCGTCTTGGTGTCGGGCACCGGCTCGGTGGCCTACGGTGTCGACGGTGACAACACCACCGCTCGCTCCGGCGGCTGGGGTTATCTTCTCGGTGACGAAGGCTCTGCCTATTGGTTGGGCCACGCCGCGGTACGCCGCGGAATTCGCGCCGCTGACGGTCGGGGCTCTGCGACCAGCCTCGGCGACCGCATCTCGCAGCGTCTCGGATTGGAGGTGCCGGCCGGGCTGGTCTCCTGGTTTTACGACCAGGAACGCTTCCGTCACCGCGTCGCCGAGCTCGCCTCGGTGGTCGAAGAAGCTGCCGACGACGGTGACGCCGCTGCCGAAGAGCTACTCGACGAGGCGGCCAAACACCTCGTGCGGGCGGCCCAGGCGGTCGATGCTCGGTTGAGCCTCGGTGCCCCCTACTCCCTGGTCCTATCCGGCGGCGCCTTCCGCGCTTGCCCGAGCCTGGTGCGCCGGATCGAAGAGCATCTCGATCTCGACCATGCCAGGATCGTCCATTTGCAAGACGAACCCGCCACCGGCGCCGTCACCTTGGCGCTCGATCTGCTGGGCAAATAGCAACTCATGACGACGCGAGATCTCGACACTTGAATGTCAGCACCACCGACTTGGCGATCCTCGTCATCTACCTCGGCGGGGTGGTCGCCCTCGGCACCTGGGTCGGTCGCCGAGCCAAGAGCGCCGCCGACTACATGCTCGGTGGCCGCGACCTGCCATGGTGGCTGATCCTGGTGTCGATTGTCGCCACCGAGACCAGCACCGTCACCTTTCTCAGCATCCCGGGTTTCGCTTACACCCGCGATCTGACCTGGCTGCAGATCCCTATCGGCTTCGTGATCGGGCGCTACATCATCGCCTACATGCTGTTGCCACGGTATTTCGCCGGCAACATCTTCACCGCTTACGAGGTCTTGCGAGATCGCTTCGGCGGCGCCACCCAACGCGCTGCGTCGGTCCTGTTCATCCTCACCCGCAGCCTAGCCGACGGTTTGCGCCTGTTTCTTTCTGCGATCGTGCTACAGGAGATGACCGGCATCGCGCTGCATTGGGCAGTGACCGCCATCGGCCTGACGACGATCCTCTACACCTTCTTTGGCGGCATGCGGGCAGTGGTGTGGACCGACTTGGTGCAGTTCATTGTCTACATGCTGGGCGGCGGCGTTGCCTTCGCATTGATCTTGCACCGTCTCCCGGCAGGCTGGGGACAATTGATCGAGATCGGCGACGCCGCCGGTCGACTGCGTGTCTTCGATCTTGGTTTCGACATCTCCAATCCCTATGGGCTGTGGGCTGGTCTACTCGGCGGCATCTTCGTCAGCTTCGGGTCTCATGGCGTCGACCAATTGATGGTCCAGCGTTACCTCGGCGCCCGTAACCTACCGGATGCCCGGCGTGCCCTTGGCCTCAGCGGCTTCGTAGTGTTCGCCCAGTTCGCCTTCTTCCTGCTGCTCGGCGTCGGCCTGTTCGCCTTTTACCAAGTCTTTCCCCCCGCCGTCGCCTTCGAGCGCGCCGATCGCATCTTCGCTCACTTCATTGTCAACGAGATACCCACCGGCCTACTCGGCCTGCTGTTGGGGGCGGTATTCGCTGCGGCGATGTCAACCCTCTCGAGCTCCCTCAACTCCTGCGCCACCTCGGCGGTCAACGACATTTATCTGCCTTTGACGGATCGGGACGTCTCCAGCGAGGGCCAGCTACGCGTCACCCGCGCGCTGACGGTGGTCTTCGGTTTGGTACAGATCGCTGTCGGTATCGCTGGCCAATGGCTCGTGGCGTCAGCGGTTTCGAGCATCCTGGGTATCGCCGGCTTCACCATCGGCATCGTGCTCGGTATCTTCTTCCTCGGCATCTTCACCCAGCGGGTCGGCCAGCGCGCCGCCCTCACCGGTCTGGTCGTCGGCTTCAGTGGTATGACCGTGGTCTTCTTCGGCACGTCTTTGGCCTGGACATGGTTCGCCCTGGTGGGCTCGTCTGCCACCTTTGCCGTCGGTTTGGCGGCGAGTTATGTCTGGCCGCGTCGAGGCGAGGTGCACGCACCTCATTAGACATCCCTCCTCCTTACCGACGAACGTTGGGTCTCCTACGCGAGCCGACTCAATACAGCAACGCTGACGCCCGATCCCGTCGCCACGCCGCATGATCCGCTTCGTCTGCCGCCAGGATCTCCGTAACCGACTTGCCGGCCTTCAGATCGTTTCCGACGCGATCGGTGCCGAGCAGCCAAGTCAGTGAATTGACCGATCGCCAAGCGAAGTCGGGATGACGCGCCAAAGTCGCCAACAGTTCGATCCCAAGCCGGTAGGACTGCGCGGATGCGGCATCGCTCACCCGCACCTGCGCTCCCAAGCACTCTTGGTCGAGGAATTTCGGGTGTGGAGCGGCTGGGGCGCTACGCGGGATGAAGCGGGTCGAGGACAACTCGAATCCAGATACCTGGGGCCACTCGACCTCGTTTCCCTCTAGCCAAGGCGCGCCGAGGCGCAGGAACGGCGATGCGGTACCCCGTCCCGCCGAAACGTTGGTTGCTTCCAGCAGCGCGACACCGGGATAAGCCAACGCCGCCTCAGCGGACCGCAAGTTAGGCGACGGCGGAACCCACGGCAAGCCGGTGTCGGCCCAGGTCATGTGACGCTCCCAGCCCACCATCGGAATCACTTCGAGTTTGGCGGGGCGTGGCAAAGCGGCATTCACCAGACGCGCCATCTCCCCCAACGTCAACCCATGTACCAACGGACCCGGCGCCATGTTGACAAAACTGGCCGGCACCACATCGCGCGACGCCGCCAGCGGCCCCGCGATCCGCTCACCGCCAAGAGGATTTGGACGATCGAGCACGACGATGTCCAGTCCGGCGTCCGCCGCGGCTTCCAAGCACAAAATCAACGTGCTGACGTAGGTGTAGAAACGTACCCCGGCCCCCTGGAGATCGAAGACCAGAGTGTCGAGGGTCTCGAGGTCAGCAGGGCTGGGCTTGCGACGATCGCCATAAAGACTGACCACCGGTAAACCGCTGTCCGGATCACGACCCCCGACTACCGCCTCACCGGCCGCCGCTCGGCCACGCAGGCCATGTTCGGGTGAGAACAGTCGCGCCACGTCTAACCCCTGGCCGCGCAACACGTCGATCGCGTGTCGGCCGTCGGAGGTCACCGACGCACCGTGCACCACTAGGCCGATCCGTTTGTCGGCGAGCGCCGAGACATCACGTTCCAGGCGCTCCAAGCCAACCTGAACCGGCGGCTCGGCGAGCGCTCGCACCACCGCATCCGCCACCGCTGGCCGCACTTTGCGAATCAGGTTGTTGTCGCGGCTAGGATGCACCCGGTTGGTGAGCAAGATGACAAACAACTCACGCTCGGGATCAATCCAGATCGACGTGCCGGTAAACCCAGTGTGACCGAACGAACCGGCCGAAAACAACGTACCGCCGCTGGATCCCACCGGTGACTTGATGTCCCACCCCAGTCCGCGACCCTCACCGAGATCTCCATGCCGCCGGGTGAAGGTCTCGAAGGTGGCCCGCGACACCAGACGATGGTGCTCGAAGACGCCGCCGTTGACCAACATACGAGCAAATCGCGCCAGATCACCCGCGGTGCTGAAGAGCCCGGCATGGGGCGCCACCCCACCAAGGGCGAAGGCGTTCTCGTCGTGTACCTCACCACGCAGGACTTTCTTCCGCCAGGGATCGTTCTCAGTCGGTGCGATCCGCTCGATCAGCTCCTCTCCGGGTAGAAAACGAGTCTCATCCATGCCCAGGGGCTGGAATACCCGCCGCTCCAAGAACACTTTCATCGGCTCCCCGGCGACACGTTCGAGAATCTCCCCCAGCAGGATGATTCCGAGATCGGAGTACTTGGTTTGGCTCCCTGGCTCAGACACCAGATCCATCCCCTGGATATGCTCAACATAGGCTTGTGTGCCTCGGAGCTCCTGGTACAACGGAGCCCACCAGTCGATGCCTGAGGTATGGGTCAGCAGATGGCGTATCGTCACGGCCTGCCGTGCCGCTGCCTCAGGGCCTTCGCCATCGCGCGCAAACCCTGGCAAGAAGTCGACAATCCGAGCTTCTAGCTCCAGGCGCCTCTCGTCTACCAGGATCATTGCCATAGTGGTGGTGGCGACCACTTTGGTCAGACTGGCGAGGTCGTAGATCGTGTCCGCAGTCACCAGCGGCGCATCGACGGCAGTGCTCAGGCGACCGAAGGGCCGCAGGCGGACCCGTCGATCGCCGCGGCCGACCGCCAGCACGCCGCCCGGAAAAGCACCCTGCGCTAGAAAGTCGTCGAGCACACGGTCGACTTCATCCAAGCCGCCCGCTCGAAAACCCGCGGCCTCCGGCGAGCTGGCTAAAAGAGTCATTCCATGCCTCGGAATCTCGAGTCCATGGCCTTCAGCATACCCCTTTGAGCCTGGAACCGGCAGCGACACCGGCAGGCGACCCGTGATGTCGAATTCGCCGAACACCGCCGCCATCGCTGCTCGTTGACTCACCATCACCCCACCGTAGGCGCAGAGGTAGACCGGCACTTCCGGTATTGCGGCCAAGAGGTACGGGCTCTCCATCGAAGTCACGATGACCGGCCGCCCGCTGGCTACCAATCGTCCCAACAAACGTTTGTGCGACGCCGCCAACGCCGCACCATCAGCAGCGACCGAACGCACGAAGGCCGACACCAGGACGTGGGAGAATTCGGGCGCCATGGCAACAATCTCGTCGCTCGCCGCCGCCGACAGGTCTGGCCCGAGATAACGGGTTTGGGCGTCGATCGCTCGCGCCTCGAGCTCTTCTTTGGGCTGCCCACGGAAGACCAGCCGATCACTGATCACCAGGTGCAGCAAGCGCAGCGGCGCCTCTGCCTTCAACGGCAAAATGCCACCTTCATTGCGCACCACCGTGATCGCCTTGCGTGCGATCGCTTCCGCTTTCGCCACGTCCTCGGGACGCGCCACATGCTGCCCGAGGCTCGCCGGATCGACCAAGCGTTCGAGGTGCAGACCCAGACCTGCTTTGGTGAACAGGATCCGCCGCACCGAGGCATCCAGTCGTGCTTCGACGAGTTGCCCCTCCCGCACCGCGCGCGCCAGAGATTGCACGGCGACGCGCGGATCCGGTGGCATCAGGATGACATCGGCGCCGGCTTGCACGGCACGCACCGCCGCGCCCCCCGCCCAGGCCGGCCGCACCCCGGCCATTTCCATCGCATCGGTGACGATCAGCCCTTCGAAGCCAAGCTCACCACGCAGCAAGCCGCCGGACAACTCAGGCGACAAAGTGGCTGGAGCTCCGCTGGCGTCAACCGCCGGTACTGCGATATGGCCGAGCATCACCGCGTCGACACCTTCCGCGATCGCCGCCCGGAACGGCGCCAGTTCCACCGCCTCCAAACGCTCACGGCTCCCGGCCACTACCGGCAACGCGACGTGGGAGTCGATCGCGGTGTCGCCGTGCCCCGGGAAATGTTTGGCGGTCGTCAACACTCCCGTACCGAAGGCTCCGTCTCCTTTGGCGCCAGCGATGAAAGCTCGCGAAAGCCGCGCTACCCATGCCGGATCCTCACCGAAGGAACGAATGTTGATGATCGGATTGGCTGGATTGTTGTTGACGTCAGCCACGGGCGCAAACGCCCAATGAATGCCGAGGGCACGGGCCTCCCGTGCCGTCACTTCGCCGTAGAACCGCGCAGCATCCTCCGATCGGGTAGCGCCCACTGCCATCGCATAGGGTAATGACACAGTGCCGCGACGCACCCGAAACGCCATGCCGCGCTCGAGGTCCGACGCTACCAGCAGCGGCAGCTTGGCAGCCGACTGCATGTCATTGAGAAAACGTGGAATCGACTCCAGGTCGGAATCGAATACGACTAAGCCGCCTACGCCGAGGTCTCTCACCATCGCCAGAATAGACTGTTCATCTTGGGACGCTGGATGACGATATTGACCAAAGGACCGCACCATCACCATCTGGGCAGCCTTCTCCTCCAGACTCATCGTTGCCAGCGTCGCATCCACCCACTGCCGCGCATCCACCGTCATAGTCCTCGACTCGCCAGCTTCACCCAGCGGTGAGCCGCTCGCCACCTCGGCGCCCGCTAGTAGCCAGAGAGCGATGAAGGCAGCGATTTGACGGATTGCGTAAGTGCGCATGGGTTCTCGAGTCCAGGAGGCTCGGAGTCTACCTCGCCCTCCGCCCTACGGTCGCGCCCGGGCCCGAGAAAATATGCGCTGCTCTCTAACCTGTTGCTGGCGGCTGTATTCCTGCCAGCTATATTCCCCCCGGATATATCCCTTGACTCTATATCCACAACGGATATAGTCGTCCACATGATGAACGAGCAACCCGAGATCGCTTCCCTCCTCCCGCTGCCGCCGGCGACGTTTCACATTTTGATCGCGGTAGCGAGTCAGGATCTACACGGCTACGCGATTATTCAAGAAGTCCGCAGCCGAACCGACGGCAAAGTCCGCCTCGGCGCCGGCACCCTCTACCGTTCGATCCAACGGATGCTCGAACAAGGCTTGATCGTCGAGGTGCGGGACCGCCCCTTGCCGGAGCTCGACGACCAGCGCCGACGTTATTACCGCATCGCTCCCTTCGGCACCGAGGTGGCGAAAGCCGAGACCCAGCGCCTAGCCCAAATTGTCGAAATGGCCCGGTCGCGGGGATTCGCCACCGAAACGGTCTGAACTGGAAGACGATGTTATGAGAGACGACGATGTCATGAGACAGGCCGCACGCTGGTTCAAGATGCTGCTCTACCTCTACCCCGCCGCCTTCCGGGCCGATTATGAGCGCGAGATGCGCTTCATCTTTGCCGACCGTCGGCGCGATGCTTCCGGCCCCTTCGCCATCGCGGCACTGTGGTTGGAGACCCTGGTGGACCTGTTGAGCAGCGCCACACTCGCGCATTGGGACCTGCTACAGCAGGATCTCGCTTACCTGTGGCGAACCGTCCTGCGCACCCCAGGCTTCGCGATCACCGCGGTGGTCGTCACTGCCCTGGGAGTCGGCGCCAACACCGCCGTCTTTTCTCTCGCGGACCGAGTATTGCTCCGCCCGCTGCCCTTCGCAGACGCCGAGCAGCTGGTCAAAGTCTGGCAGAAAGTCCCCGGCTACTCTCGGATGGAGACCTCGGCACTCAACTATCGTGACTGGCAAGAGCGTAGCAGTTCGTTTGACGCCATCGCTGCGTACCACAGTACGGCGATGAATCTTCTCGGGGTGGGCGAGCCCCTGCGACTCAAAGGTACCGCAGTCACCGCCGAGCTCTTTCAACTCCTCGCCACCCCACCCCAGCAGGGTCGGCTCTTCACCGCAGACGATAGCCGTGACGAATCATCGCCGGTCATCGTCCTCAGTCACGCCCTGTGGCAGCGCGAGCTCGGCGGCGACCCGCAGATCTTCGGCAGCACGTTACGCCTCGATGAAACGACCTACACCGTGATTGGCGTCATGCCGCCCGAGTTCTCGTTCCCGCGCCGCGACGTCGCCTTCTGGCTACCGCGGCGATTCACTGAGCAAGACTTCGCCGATCGCAACGACAACTACTTGGAAGTTGTCGCCAGGCTCGCACCCGGGGTCACCGTGCAGCAAGCAAGCACCGAGATGGCGGCAATCGCAGCCCAGCTCGCCAGTGAGTATCCGGAAGACAACCGTGACACCGAGGCCCATGTCATCCCGTTACGCGACGAACTGTCGCGCCAGTCGCGCCTGATGCTGATGGCGCTCTTCGGCGCCTCCGCCTGCGTCCTGCTGATCGCCTGCACCAACCTGGCCAATCTGTTGGTGGCACGCGCCCTCAGCCGCCGCAAAGAGCTGACGGTGCGCACCGCCATCGGTGCCGGCCGCGAGCGGCTGGTACGCCAACTGTTGACCGAAAGCCTGGCGTTGGCGTTCTGCGGTGGAGCCCTCGGCTTCGGTGTGGCTGCCCTGGGAGTACCGCTGTTGGCGCGACTCGTTCCAACCTCACTACCGATCGCGGAAGCCTCTGCCTTGGACTGGCGGGTGTTGATCTTCAGCGCCCTGGTCACCTTGCTCACCGGTATCGGCTTCGGCGTGTTGCCGGCCTTGCGGATGAGTCGAGGCATCGACGTCAGTGGCTTGATGGAGGGTCCACGTGCTGGTCTCGGCGGACGCCGTCGACGCCTGCGCTCGGCCTTGGTGACCATCGAGGTCGCCGCCGCCATTGTGCTGTTGATCATGTCCGGATTGCTCATTCGCGCCCTCCTACGGGTGCAAGCGGTTGACCCCGGTTTCCGTACCGCCAACGTATTGTCTCTCGAGACACCGTTGCCAATCGCCAGATACTCGGCAACCGCCAAGCGCGCGCAGTTCTATGACCACGTGTTGACCAAAGTCCGGGCGTTACCCGGGGTTGACAACGCTGGCTACATCAGCTTTCTGCCCCTGGCCATGCGGGGCGGCATCTGGCCGGTCGGCGTGCCCGGTGCGCCCGAAGACGAGGCCCCCGACACCGCGAGCTTGCGTTTCGTGACGCCGGGCTTCTTCGCCTCCCTAGACATCGCCGTCGAGGCCGGCCGGGACGTCAGCAACGCCGACACCGAAGAAACCCAAATGGTGGCGGTGGTCAGCCGCTCCTTCGCCGAACGTTATTGGCCGGGGCAAGAGCCCCTAGGTCGGCGCTTCAACTTCGGTTTTCGTGAGCGCACCGTCGCCGGTGTGGTGGGTGACATCCGCTTCCGCGGCTTGGAGCGCACCAGCGAGCCCCAGGTTTACCTGCCTCACCAGCAGGTTCCAGACGGCGCCATCACCTATTACATGCCGAAGTCCCTAGTGTTACGGACGCAAGGCGATCCCATGGCCTTGGCGCCCGACATTCGACGCATCGTCGCCGCGGCTGATCCCGAGTTGCCGGTGGCCAATCTGCGTCCGTTGACCGACATCGTCTCGGCCGAAACCGCCACCCGCCAGACCCAGATCCACGTCCTCACCGCCTTCGCCGGGTTGGCCATGTTGCTCGCCGGTGTCGGCATCTACAGCCTGCTCTCCTTCGGCGTCTCCCAACGCACTTCCGAGATTGGCCTGCGCATGGCCTTGGGAGCCAGCCGCGACAGCGTGACCTGGATGGTCTTACGCGAAGGCGGAGCGATGGCCACCGCTGGCGCCGCGGCCGGCCTGGCCGTCGCTTACCTTGCCGGACGGGCGATGGAAGCCCTGCTCTTCGGCGTTCGTCCCGGCGATATCGGCACCTACGCCGCGGCGGTTGGGCTCGTCCTGTTGATGACCGTCGCTGGCTGCCTGGTGCCGGCGATGCGGGCTGCCCGCGTCAGTCCAACAGAGGCCCTCAAGGCGGAGTGACTGTGCTGGCCTGCACCAAATCCTCGGAAGGGCGCACCGCCGTGCGACCGCGGCTGAAACCGAACTCCCAGTGGGTTACTTGAAGCTCTCCTTGCTGAGTCTGTAGAGCCGCATCTTGTTGTAGAGGGTGCGCGGATCGATGGCGGCAGCCTTCGCCGTCGCACCCACATTGCCTCGCGTTCGCCTGAGGTGATGTTCGATGAAGGTTCTCTCGAAAGCTTCCAACATTGTCTGCCGGCCTTCTTCCAGCGGTGTGTCGAGCCATTTCTCGAAGGAGCACTCGAGGCTCCTGGATCCGCCGTCTCGGGGGCCGGCGATCTCATCCGGAAGGTCGACGACGTCAACCCTGTCGCTTTCACACAACAGCACCGCCCGCTCGATGACATTGATCAGCTCGCGCACGTTGCCGGGCCAGGCGTAGCCTGAAAGAGCCTCGAGCGCGGCTGGCGTCAAGCCGTCTACCTCATAGCGCCCAAGCTTCTGGCTCGACTCTTTCAGATAGCGCACGACCAATGTCGGCAGATCCTCGATGCGCTCGCGTAGGGGCGGTACCGTCAATGTCACGACTGCCAGCCGATAGTAGAGGTCCTGGCGCAACTCCTTGGCTTTCATCGCCTCCACCAGGTCGCGATTGGTGGCTGCCATGATCCGTACGTCGACCTCGATCGGCCCCTCTGCGCCGACGCGCTGAATCCTCCGATCTTGGAGCGCGCGCAGCAGCTTGACTTGGAGATGGGGCGCCATTTCCGCGACTTCGTCGAGGAAAAGGGTGCCACCGTGGGCCAGCTCGAATTGGCCGCGGCGGGACTTGATGGCGCCGGTGAAGGCGCCCTTGACGTGTCCATAGAGTTCGCTTTCCAGCAGGTTCTCGGGCACCGCTCCGCAGTTGACAGCGATGAACGGCCCACCGGCCCGCGGTCCTTCGGCGTGAACCGCTCGGGCCAGCCACTCCTTCCCCACCCCGGTCTCTCCGAGGATCAAGAGCGAGGTGTCGCTCGCTGCCACCCGCGAGGCGAGTTTGAGTAGGTTTCGCGTGACTGGGCTCTCAGACACGGCGTCGCGCAGCAGGCGCGCCGGCTCGGCCCGCTCGGCTCGAATCCAGTCCATGGCTGCCTCTCGGCGCCTCTGAACCAGCATCGTGATGGTCTCGCGAAGCTGATGGTCCGGAAGGCTCTCGCGGACAATGGCGAAGCAGCCGGCGGCCTGCAGCATCGCCGTGTCCCTTGCGTCTTCACCGGAGCCCAGGACAACAACCTCGGGGCTGCTCGGCAACTCACGCACCCGAGTCATAGCCGCCTTGACTTCAGCAGGCAAGCTGCCGCGCGACGCCAACGCCAAATCGAAGCTTTCACGATCGGGATGTGTCCAGAATCTCTCTGGATCACAGCTCGAGACCAGGAAATCGCTTTGCTCCAGCAACTGCTCCAACCGCCCGCGTAGCGAAGGCGCTTCGACCGCCAGCAGAATCCGAATCAGCATCTGTCTACCTCGAGCTTATCGTTTAGAAATCGAACTCTGACATTTTCGGGTGTCGAGATCCGATTCGCAAGCTCATCTGGAGGTCTGACAGTGAATCTGTGCCAAAGACGCCCCAGTTCGAGGCCTAGAGCAGAGCCTTCGCCTATACTTGAAACCAAAGCCTTGAGCTGACACTCCTGGCACCCGCCTTGCTTCCTAACTCTTGTAGCGCATACTGGCGTGCCGCCCCACTGGCGTGCCACCCTGGCCGGCGCCAAAGAAGGAGAGCATGCCCATAAAGATCAGCAGTTCGCTGCCGGACGACGAAGCTGCGGTTGTTCCACCGCAGGCGGGACCTCGCAGTGGCGCGGAGTCGGATACTTGGTCCAAAATCTGTGGCATCGATGCGGAGGCGCCGCTCGAGGCCCGTCTTGAGTCCTTCGAAGACGTCATCGACTCCGAAATCGGAGACACCGCGACGCCACGGATCCGGCACCTCGAGCGTGAGACCGGGCTACGACAGCTCTACGTCAAATTTGAGGGCAGCAACCCGACCGGCACCCAAAAGGATCGAATCGCGTTCGCTCAGGCGATGGACGCCCTACGCCGCGGCTATGACACCATGACGGTCGCCACTTGTGGCAACTATGGCGTCGCTGTTGCGCTCGCTGCTCGGATCGCCGGCATCCGCGCCAAGATCTTCATTCCCGGCGGCTACCGCAACGGCCGGGCGCACGAGATGGAGGCCCTGGGTGCGGAGATCGTCCGCCAAGGCGACGACTACGAAGCGGCGGTCGAAGCCTCTCGGCAAGAGGCCGAGCGCCAAGAGCTCTACGACGCCAATCCCGGCGGCGCCAACGAGGCGCTACAGCTCAAGGCCTATGGTGAGATTGCTTACGAGATCTACGACGAGCTGCGCGATGCGCCAGCGGTAGTTGCGGTGCCGGTTTCCAACGGCACCACCCTGGCCGGGATCTACCGGGGATTCCTCAGCCTCTACCGCCGCGGTAAGACCTCACGCTTGCCACGGATGGTGGCGGGCTCCTCGTACAGCAAGAATCCGATTGTTCGAGCGTTCGCCAAGAACCTCCCGACCTGTGAGGATCTGGAGCCGGCCAAAATCCATGAGACGCCAGTCAACGAGCCGCTCGTCAACTGGCACTCGATCGACGGCGAGATCGCCCTGCAAGCGATCCGCGCGACTGGTGGCTGGGCGACTCAGGTCAGCGACCGCGCAATGACCACCATGGCGCGCAAGCTCCGCGACGAGGAGGGCTTGAGTGTTCTGCCGGCGTCGACCGCCGGGCTCATCGCGTTGGTCGAAGCGCACCGGCGGCAAAACTTGCCCGGTGACCGATACGTCGCCGTGCTGACGGGGAGAAGACAATGAGCCATCCCGATTCGAACCTGGCGCCGAGCTCACTTTCGGACCGCCTGGAGGGCGCGACTGCGACGGGCGATCCGCTCGCCCCTCTCGCAGTGATCGACCGCCTCGAGGTCGGCCCGGTCACCCTCCTGCCAGACCGCCTGAAGGTTCCGTACCGCGTGGTCCGCGCCGGCACGGATGAAGTCTTCGAGCTCATCTACCGTTATGGCGAGGATGTCTTCGATCCCGAATCGCCTGCCGATCACAATCTGGCGGCGATGATCGGCGCTCAAGTTGCCCTCAACTACGGGCTGTTCTGCCGCGAAATCGTCTTCAAGGGGCCTTTCGATCGCGAAGATCGGCGGTTCCTCGAGCGTATGGCGATCAACACCGCGCGCGAGATCTACGTCAAGAAGATCCTCGAGCCCAACCCCTTTCTTGCCGAGTCAGTGCGCGACCTACCGCCGGTCAATCGCCGCAACTATTTGCGGTCGACGTTGACTTTCGAGGGTGGGCCGGAGGCACGGGTCGACACACCCGATGGCGGGTGGAATGTCGCTCCAGAGCGTTTCGCCATCTTGTCGAGCGGCGGCAAAGACAGCTTGCTGGGTTACGGTCTGCTGGCCGAGCTGGGCTGTGAGACCCATCCCATCTTCGTCAACGAGTCGGG
Source organism: Acidobacteriota bacterium (assembly GCA_029263355.1). Taxonomy (GTDB): domain Bacteria; phylum Acidobacteriota; class Thermoanaerobaculia; order Multivoradales; family J023; genus JAAELT01. The sequence continues at coordinate 27,405 of JAJCXQ010000525.1, forward strand.
ACGTCACTGGTTCACGGCGCTCAAGGCTTTCCGCTATTTTGAGCATCAGGTACCCCGAACCGCCCGGGTCTGGACCAACTGTGACCGGTTGTTCACCTGGATGCTGCGCCAGCTGCCGTTCGTGCGCAAAAACTTCCACACTCTGCGCTCCGACGAATATCCGATACGGCTGTGGACGGTCGGCGTGTTCCTTTTCGGCGCCTTGCCCTTGCTCCGCAAGCGCGGCGTCGGAAGGCTGGTGATCGGCGACGAGTACGACACGACGGTGCGGGCGCGGCGCCACGGCATCCAACACTTCGACGGCCTCTACGACCAGAGCATCGAGTTCGACCATGCACTGAGTCGCTACTATCAGCGCAAAGGTTGGGGGGTGACGCAGTTCTCACTTCTTCGGCCACTTTCTGAGTTCCTGATTCAGCGGGTCCTTGCCGAGCGCTACCCGCTCCTGCTTCGGCTCCAGGTCTCGTGCCATGCAGCACATACCGAGGGCGACAATGTACTTCCCTGCGGCAAATGTGAGAAGTGCCGACGCATCGCCGGCATGCTGATCGCGATGGGAGCCGACCCCACCGCTTGCGGCTACACTCGCGAGCAATGCGCCGAGATCCTGCCGGCGCTGGCCGAAAAAGGCGTACACCAGGAGCGGCCGGCGGCGGAACATCTCGGCTTCCTCCTCCACCGGCGAGGGATGATCCGCGAGCCGCGCATCGGGAAAGCGCCCGCCAGGCGCCGGGACGAGGCGATGAAGCTGCGCTTCCATCCCAAGAACTCGCCCATCGACGAAATACCAACGGAGCTGCGCGAGCCTCTCTACCGAATCTTCCTCGAGCACGCCGAAGGTACCCTCGAACGGGTCGGCCGAGCCTGGATCGACTTCGACGTACTCGTGGCCGACCGGCTGTATCGGCCCTACCTCTTCGACCGCCCGCAGGGCGGCCAGAAACTCGGTGACCGCCCGCAGGGCGGCCAGAAACTCGGTGATGGCCCGCAGGGCGGCAAGAAACTCGGCGACCGCCCTCAGGGCGACCAAAAACCCGGTGAGGCCCACAGCTACCTTTGGGCCGAGCTGAACTGGCCGCAGGCCGAAAAGCGGCTCAAGGAGGTCGATATCGCGCTCTTGCCGGTGGGCGCGATCGAACAGCATGGGCATCACCTGCCGCTCGATACCGATAGCTTCGACGCCGACTACCTGGCCCGGCGGGTCGCCGCCAGCTGCTCAGAGCCGCGACCGCTTGTCCTGCCGCTGGTGCCCTACGGTGTTTCCTACCACCACGAGGACTTTCCCGGCACCCTGAGCGTCTCCAACGAGACCTTCTCACGTCTGATCTACGAGATCGGCATGAGCGCGGCGAAAAACGGCATCCGCAAGCTGGTCATCATCAACGGCCACGGCGGCAACGCGCCGAGCCTTCATTTCGCCGCCCAGACGATCAACCGCGACGCCCACATCTTCACCTGTGTCGACTCGGGCGAGACCAGCGACACCGACGTGGAGGCCATCGCCGAAACCCCCGGAGACGTACACGCCGGCGAAATCGAAACGTCCACCAGCCTGGCGCTGCGTCCACACCTGGTGCGGATGGAGCATGCTGAGAGCTGCATTCCGAAATTCTCGAGCCGCTTTCTCGACTTCTCCTCTGAGCGCAGCGTCGACTGG
>JAJCXQ010000526.1 GCA_029263355.1 Acidobacteriota bacterium
TGTTCATTTGCACATCACGGTCACGCCTGGTGAGACCAGGATTTTCGATTGGGCTTAGCGACTAGCCTGGGCTCCGGGTGAGCCGTGTCAGGATTGTGCGCTTGCCACAGCAATCAAGGTTCAGGATCCGCTTTCACCGGCAGCTTCTCATGCAGAAAGTCCGTCATGAGTCCGTACAGATGCCTTTTGGTGTTTTCCTTCTCGTTGATCGAATGACTGCGATCCGGATACATCATGAACGAGAATTTCTTGTTGAGCTCAATCAGCTTGTCGACCAGCTGCTCCGAGCTCTGGTAATGAACGTTGTCGTCCGCTGTTCCGTGAATGAGCAGCAGGTCGCCTTCGAGCCCGTCGGCATGGGTGATGGGTGACCCTTGAGTGTAACCCTCGCTATTCTCTGCCGGCAGCCCCATGAAACGTTCCTGATAAATCGTATCGTAAAGGCGCTGGTCGCTGACAAAGGCAATCGCTATGCCTACACGATAGATGTCGGGATACCGAAACAGTGCATTCAGGGTCATTTGGCCGCCGCCGCTCCATCCCCAGCTGGCGATCCGATCACGATCGAGGTACGGCCTTTCCTCAACCAGGGCTAATACGGCTTTCGCCTGGTCGGCCGAGGCCTGTATGCCAATCTGCCGGTAAATAGACTTTCTCCAGGCGCGTCCTCTGGGAGCCGGTGTTCCGCGGCTATCGACACTTGCGACGATATAACCTCGTTGTGTCAGCATCGTGTGCCAGAGGTGGCGGTCTGTACGGTACCTGTTGATCACTGTCTGGCCGGCCGGCTCGCTGTAGACGTACATGATCAATGGATACTTGAGTTTCGGATCGAAGTCCGGCGGTTTCATCATCCAGCCGTCTAGCTCAACTCCATCTCCAATGGCGATCTGGAAGAATTCCGTTTCCCCGCGCGGCGTTGCGCGCAGCAGATTCACTACCTTCTGGTTGTCCACCACAACTCGCTGAGGCGTATGGTCGGGGAGTGAAACCAAGTCGATCACCGGCGGCTCTGTCAACGTTGAGGCCGTGTGAAAAGCCCACTGTGAGTTTGGCGAGATTTCATATTCGTGGAGGCTGGATTTCCCTATCGGCGTTAGCCGCTCCGCCCGAGGATCACCCTGTAATGGCGATCGAAACAGATAACGAGCAGCGTTGTCGTCGGGTGATGCGATGTAATAGACCCAACCGTTGTCGGTATCAATGTTTTCGATGCCGATGATGTCGAACTCACCTGGCGTCAACAGCTTGATGTCCTTGCCATCGCGCGATATTCGATACAGGTGGCGCCAGCCGTCGCGCTCGCTGAGCCAGGTGAAGTACCGACCGCCATCAAGCCACTTCAGATCGTCATTGACGTCGAGCCATGCCTCGTCTTCGTCGGTGAAAATGACCTGCACGGAGCCGTCGTTCACATTCGCCAAGACAACTCTGTTGCTGTTTTGCAGTCGATTGACGTATTGAATGACCACCTGCTCCGAGCTTTTAGCCCAGCTCATCCGCGGGACATAATTCTGCCGTGGATCACCTTCGAGTTGGATCCAGACCGTTTGTGCCGTCTCGAGTTCCACCGTACCCACCCGCGTCGCAGAATTTGTGGTGCCCGCTTTGGGGTACTGCAGCGGGATCGGCCGCGAGTAGACGTCGTCGGTGTTCTTGATCATGTAAAACGTGCCGACACCTTCAGTGTCGAATTGCCAGTAACAGATTCGTTTCGAGTCCGGGCTCCACTTGAAGCCGTCACGTAGATCAAACTCCTCTTCGTTGACCCAGTCGCCTGTGCCATTGACAATTCGCTCAGAGCCATCTTCTGTAAGGGCTTTTGTCGACCGTCCGTCGGTGCTCTCGACATAAATGTTGTTGTCAACCATGTACGCGATGTGCTGGCTGTCTGGGGAGAATTTTGCATACATCAGCGACGATGGTTTGGCGTCCGGACCAACCTGGCGTAAATCCCAACTCTTCAAGTTCAACAACCAGTAGTCGCCAAGTGACTCGCGTCGACGAAACTTCACCCTGTTGGTGTTGATGAGCATGAACTGCCCATCATCCGACCACGCATAGTCCTCGATTTCGAGTGGCTTATCGGCACCTTGCGGCACCAGCCGTTTTGCACTGACCAGAGTGGTCTGTTTGCCGGTTGCTGAGTCGTGCTGCACGACATCGAAACCCTCGGGCACCAACTCCGAAATCTCGACGGTTGTGTACTGGTCGCCACTACCGAGCCACTTGCTCGGTACCCGCTCGTCGAGCTCAAACTCTTTGTTGTGGAAGATTCGGTCGATATTGAGAGGTGTCGACACGTCCGCGACTTGGGCTTGTGAGGCGCTGGCGACGGCCAGGCAGAGCAGCAAAGAAACTTGCCAGGCTCGTGATGTGACCGATGTTTTAACGGCGTGAGAAAAGATTCGATTCATTAGCATGATCAACTTCCTGTTGGCACCACCTGGTGTTGGCGACACTCATCTATGAGCCGCCCCGAGGCACCTCGAGCGAGTAGGTGGCGATGATTTTTTCCCAATCGCCGCGGGCTTTGAGAATCATCTCGATCATCTCGCGGGCGGCGCCAGCGCCCCCGGGGCGCCCAAGCACAGTGTAGGCGGCTGCGCGGACTTCTTCGGCGGCATCGGCCGGCGCAAAGGACAAGGCGCAGCGTCCGAGCACCGGCAGATCCGGCAGGTCATCGCCGATGTAGGCCACCCTTTTGGGGGTCGTCTCGTGCTTGGTGAGGAACTTCTCGAAGGCTGGCGCCTTGTCGCTGGAGCCGAGGATGACTTCGGCGAAGTCGAGCTCCGCGGCTCGCACCTCGAGGGCTCGCGACCGTCGGCCGGAGAGCAGGCCGAGCTTCAACCCGGCACGTTGCGCCAGTCGGAAGCCGAGACCGTCTTGGGCATGGAAACGCTTGATCTGTTCTCCCCAGCGGGTGTAGTGCAAAACACCGTCGGTCAACACGCCATCAACATCGAACAACAGCCATTCCAAGCCTTTTGCTCGCCGGGCAAAAACGTCTTCGCGATCGGATTCGCTGCGTTGTGCTTTGGCCATCAAAAGAGCTCCAATCGCCACAGGTCATGGATGTGGACAACACCTTCGAGTCGGTGATCCTCATCGCACACAAAAAGCGAGGTGATTCGATGGTCTTCCATACGTTTGAGGGCGGCGGAGGCCAGCTCGTGACGTTGAATCGTTCGAGGATCCAGGCTCATGCACTCACCGGCGGCGCTATCGAGCAGGGCGTCGCCGCGCAGCATGAGTCGCCTCAAATCACCGTCGGAGATGCACCCGGAGAGCTTGCCGTCATCGTCCACCACGGCGGTGATGCCGAGGCCTTTCTTCGACATCTCATAAATCGCGTCCCGGATCGAAGTCCCGTGGTCAACTCGTGGCAACGCCTTGTCGGTGTGCATCAGCTCGTGA
>JAJCXQ010000527.1 GCA_029263355.1 Acidobacteriota bacterium
GCAGGGATCGTCATAGGAAACCTCTCTGGGTCTTGAGTTTGTCGCGGAAGCCAGCGTACAGATACACTCCTCCCAACAGTGGTTCATAGTAGCAGAGCGTTGCGGCTCTGTCACCGAACATCCAACAGGGTATGACTGAGAAAGCGACCAGAGCCGAACCTTCGGCTCACGTCTGCGTACGTGCCATCACATGCGACTGGATCGATCCGCACGAATCCTGCTGACGCGTCATCTTCTCCTCACCCTCTCGGGCATTCCCGCCGTGGTCGGGCTTGTCCTTTGGGGGTTGGGGCTCGACTTCGGCCTCCTCGGGCTGTTGACCCGTTCCTATGCGTTCGCTTTCCTGATCGCAGGCGCACTCTGGCTGCTGACCCGTGGCCTGCGACGCTTTCTGTGGCGCGTCAATCGACGCCTGGCGTTCTCCTATTTCCTGATCGGAGTTGTTCCGCTCCCCATCCTTTTCTTTCTGTTTCTGCTCGCCGCCTACATCTGTAGCGGATTTTTCCTCGGCCACATCTATCGTGACGCTCTGGACTCAGTGACCAACGACCTCCGGTTTGCCGCCCATCGCGACCTCGAACAGATTCTGCGCGAGGATATCGAGCCCATCGAGCACCCGATCCCAATCGCCTTCGCCTACTATCAAGACGATCGCAAGCTCGCCGGCACCCCGAGTGCTCCTGACTTGTGGCAACCGTGGTGGCCAGCGGACTCGCCGAATGCCCTGACGTCCAATCTGGAGAGTCTGCCGATCGTTGCCGACATCGATGGTTCCCCAATCCTCGCTGCGATGGTGCGCCAGGGCTCATACGGCGTTCTGGCGATCTACGCAGGCGACCTCGATCACGAGTTATCAGAACGCAGTGGCATCTGGGTGGAGCTGTTTCGGGCTGACGATCCCAGAGCACAAACCAACCGTGTCACGATTCAAAATCGCGAGTACCCACTGGAGCCGCCGCATTTCGAAACCGCCCGTGAGGATTTGGCGCAGTTCTTCCATCCAGAGCTCGACGAGCCAAGTTTCGTCGATCGCCCATGGTTGACCTGGGTCGAGATCACCGAGCCTTTTGTCGACCTGAGCACGGGCAACCCCGCTGCCAAATACGTCTCAGCAACCCTGACCACCAATCTCCGAGCGCTCTATTACCACTTGGTGTGGCGTACCTCTGAAGTCAATCTCTTCATCTACGTCACCTTTATTACCGTGGCGTTCCTGCTCCTCGACATTCAGGTAGTCGCAGCACTGATGGCCTTGTTGATGGTTTTCGGCCTGAGTCGGGCGGTCAACACTTTGAGCAAGGCGACCGGCGAAGTGCAACAGGGTGACTTCTCGACTCGGATCAAAGTCCACCGCAAAGACCAGATCGGCGCGCTGCAGACCAACTTCAACAGAATGGCAGCCAATCTCGAGACGTTGGTCGCATCCGCAACCCAGAAAGAAATCTTGGAGAAAGAGATTTCGATCGCCCTAGAGTTGCAGCATAGCCTTCTGCCAGACACGCTGGCGGCGCCGCCGGAGCTACGATTCGCCTCCCATTTCGAACCCTCGACCACAATCGGCGGCGACTATTACGACCTGCTGCCGATGGCCAATGGGAGCCTCGGAGTCGCGATCGCAGATGTTTCCGGACACGGCCTCTCCGCTGGCCTACGCATGGCGATGGTCAAGTCGGCGCTCACTTTGTTGTGTGAAGAAGACGACCGCCCGATGGAGATCCTGCAGCGGCTCCATCTCTTACTCCGCAACCGCTTGCAAAGCGAACAAGGGCGAGGCTTCGTCACCGCCACCTTGTCCGTCATCAACAGCGATACCGGCGAACTGACGATCACCAATGCCGGCCACCCTCCCACCTACCTGATCCGAAACGGCGTGGTCAGCGAACTCATGTTGCCGAGCACTCCCCTCGGAGCCCTGGGCAGCGACTTCGGCCAAACCACTCTCCAACTCGAAGCAGGTGACGTCGTGGTCTGGCTCTCCGATGGCCTGATCGAAGCCATCGACCCGGCGGGTAATGACTTTGGCTATGACCGCTTGATCGGCACCCTGGGCAACGCTCCCTCCGAGCCGACAGAAGTGCGCGATCATCTGCTCGCCGCCATCCATCAGCACACCGATGGTGGCCTCCCCGAGGATGATCGCACCCTGTTGGTCATGGCCTACCGTCCGCCGGACACGGTGCTAGCCGAGGCGGAACCAGTCGAAGAGGCGCAGGTCGAAGAGGCGCCGGTCGATGAAGCAGCGATCTAAGCCTTGCGCTTCGCCAGACTACTGGTAGGACCTCGCTGTCACCAGTGGCATGCGGGACCGAGGCGGGATAAACTGGTTCTAGAGAGGTTAGATGAGCGATGGTCGAGCTGAAATTACAGGTTCCGGATGAACTGGCTCAAAGAGTCCAGCCCATGGGCCCATGGTTGCCCGTGATCCTGGAGCTTGGGCTGCTTGGTTGCCGCACTCAAGCTGCTGCCGCCGCGGTCGAAATGATCGAGCTGCTGACGCGTAATCCTACCCCTCAACAAGTTCTGGAATACCATGTTTCGGAAGCGACTCAAGAACGCTCGCGCCGGTTGTTGGCCTTAAACGAGGCCGGTCTTCTCGGACAGGACGAGCAACAGGAGCTCGACGAGCTCGATCGCCTTGAGCACCTCGTTGTCATGCTCAAGGCTCGGCTCGCACAGGATCTGCGGCAGGATCCTCTTGGCGAGTGATATTCCGGCTGCACTGCGCCGGCTGGTTGCACAACGAGCTAACTTTCGTTGCGAATACTGTCTGCATCCTCAAGCTCTTGCCCTCCGCAAACACGAGCCAGACCACATCATCCCTCGCCAACATGGAGGGGAGA
>JAJCXQ010000528.1 GCA_029263355.1 Acidobacteriota bacterium
GCGTCTGCTGCTCGATGGTGAAGAGATCACCGGACCGGGCGCCGACCGTGGAGTGGTGTTCCAGCGCAACGCTTTGATGCCTTGGCTCGACGTGTTCGCCAACGTTGAGCTTGGCCTCAAGCTCCAAGGGGTGCCGGTAGCGACACGTCGGGCAGCAGCGGTGCGCAATCTGGCGAGTGTTGGGCTGCAGGATTTCCATCATCATCCGGTGTACCAGCTGTCCGGCGGTATGCAGCAACGTGTCGGGATGGCGCGGGCGCTGACCAGCGATCCGGCGATGCTGCTGATGGATGAACCCTTGGGGGCTCTCGACGCCTTGACCCGCGAGACTTTGCAGGAGCTGATTCTCGATCTGTGGCAGGCGAGCGGCAAAACGGTATTCTTCATCACTCACAGTGTCGAGGAGGCGTTGTTCATGGCAACCCGGTTGATCGTCATGTCGCCGCGTCCCGGCCGACTGGCGGCGTCTTACGAGCTCGACTTCTCACGTCGATTCCTCGCCGAGCGCGACGCCCGAACAGTGAAGTCGGAGCCTGAGTTCATTGCCATGCGTGAGGAGGTCTTACAGCACATTCGTCGTCAGCATGCCGCCGGGCTGGAAGCCGGTGGGGGAGAGCAAGATGGCTGACAGCTACGGCGCTCCTGGTGGCGGCGACAGTCGTGGTCTCAATCTGGCGACCACCGCCACGTTATTCTTGGCGTGGTGGGGCGTCACCGCTGCGGGTTGGGTGGAGCCGTTGTTTCTGCCAGGTCCCGGTGCGGTGTTCGATCGTTTTCTCGAGGTGGCGCGGGAAGGCTTCGGTGGCGCGACGTTGGCAGAGCACATCTGGGCCAGCTTGTCGCGGGTTGGCCTCGCCTTTCTGCTCGCCGTAGTGACGGCGGTTCCGGCCGGCGTGCTGATGGGTATGAGTTGGGTGGCACGTGGCGTCCTCGACCCGCCGGTCGAGTTCTATCGGCCGATTCCGCCCCTCGCTTATCTGCCGTTGATGGTGATCTGGTTCGGTATCGGCGAGCTCACCAAGATCGTGGTGATTTACCTGGCGATTTTTGCACCGATGGCGCTCAACGCCCGTGCCGGCGTACGTTCGGTGGCGATCGAACAGATCCACGCCGCTTATTCGATGGGCGCCTCACAGCTGCAAGTGATCTGGCATGTGATCCTGCGTGGCGCGATGCCCGAGATCCTCACAGGTATGCGGATTGGGCTGGGCTTCGGCTGGACAACCCTGGTGGCCGCTGAGTTGGTGGCGGCGCAGGCTGGGATCGGCGCCATGATTCAGCAAGCCTCGGACTTCCTGGTCTCCGATGTGGTGATTATGGGGATCGTGGTGATCGGCGCCATCGCGTATCTTTCCGACCTCGCGATGCGCCACCTGGAGCGCGTTCTGACGCCCTGGAAGGGCAAAGCCTAGGGATGAGGGCGAATCAATGGGGATGAAGCACGATCTGACCGCCGCCTTCGACCTGGCCACCGAGCTCTTGGAGCACGAGGAGCAGTCGCCGATGCGGCCATATTTCGAACCCACTGAGCTGGCCCGCCAGCTCGATCTGTCCTTGGGATCTAGTGGACAGGCGATGGAGCCGCTGCTCGCCACCCTGCGTCAGTTGTGGGACGCCACCCCGCGGATCGCAAGTCGGCGTTTCTTCAATCAGCTGTTCGGCGGCCGCGACGCCGTCGCCACTCTGGCCGAAATCATGGCGGTCCTTGCCAACACCCCGATGCACACCTTCAAAGCGGCGGGGGCCCAGGTGCTGGTGGAGCAGGAGGTGTTACGCCACATGGCAGCGCTCGTGGGCTTCGACGACGGAGAGGGCATGTTTACCGCTGGTGGCTCGCTGTCGAACCTGGCAGGGATGATCTTGGCGCGCAACGAAGCGTTGCCTGCGGTCCGGGACCAGGGCCTAACATCCGGCGCTGGGCGTTATTTGATCTACACCTCGGCCGAGGGCCATTTTTCGATCGCCCGCGCTCTAGGGATGACCGGTCTTGGGCGACACAACGCACGGTCGGTGCCGATCGATGGTGCCGGTCGAATGGACGTGGCTGCCCTGCGTTGCATGATCGAGGAAGATTTGGCCGCAGGCGCTCGTCCGCTGATGATCAACGCAACCGCCGGCACCACGGTTTTAGGCGCCTTCGATCCCCTGCGCGAGTTGGCGGCGGTTGCGGCGCAGCACGGCATCTGGCTGCACGTTGACGGCGCCTTTGGTGGCTCAGTTTTGTTGTCGGCCCAACATCGTCACCTGCTCGACGGTTGCGAGCTCGCCGATTCCTTCAGCTGGGATGCCCACAAGGCCCAGGGGGTACCGCTCAGTTGTTCGGTGTTGCTGGTGCGTCGGCGCGGGCTGCTCGAGAAGCACTTCGGCGAAGAGGCGGGGTATTTGTTCCAGACTCATGAAGCCTACAATCCAGCTCAGCGCTCGATGCAATGTGCCCGGCGTAACGACGCCCTCAAGCTGTGGGCCGCCTGGAAACATCATGGCGATTCGGGTTACGCCCGTCGCATCGATGGACTGTTCGCTCTCGCCCGGCGTGCTGCCGAGAAGGTGCGGGCAGATCCCGAGTTACGGCTGTGCCGGGAGCCTGCCTCGTTCAATGTCTGTTTCGAGGTTGTCGAGTGCTCGAGCGTCGAGATCTGCGAGCGACTGGAACGCGAGTCGCGTGTGGTTGTCAGCCATGTAAGGGTTGATGGTCAGCGCTGGATCCGCCTGGTCTGCATCCATTCAGACCTCACCGAGGCCGACCTC
>JAJCXQ010000529.1 GCA_029263355.1 Acidobacteriota bacterium
AGCAAGTAGGCGGTGCCGGCATTACTCAGTTCCGCGGTTGCTGGTGAGCGGCTCACCAGCTCTTCGTAATAACCGGCGGCTCTTTCGGGGTCACCGTTCACCAGTTCGAGTTGCGCCAGCAGCGACAAACCGTTGTAGTAACGCGGTGCAATTTCGAGACTCGACTGGAGGGCCCGGCGGGCCCCTTCGACATCGCCATGACGGAAGAGCATGTTGCCCAGGTTGTAGTAGACCGCCGCCGAAGGCACCTTCTCCACGGCTTGACGCATGGTCGCCAGCGCCTCTTCGACGTGTCCCTGCCGCTCCAACAGCCGAGCGTGCAGTTGCAGCCTCTGGGTATTGCCCGGCTCGAGCCTGCGCAGTCGTTCGAGGGCCTGTTCCGCCTTCTCCATCTCGCCTGCTGCGCCCAGCACCCTCACCTGTTGGATCAGAGTCCGTGGATCTTCGGGGGCGATGGCCTGGGCGCGTGCGATCGCATCGCGGGCGCGCCGCAAGTCGCTTGGGTCCCGGGTCTCGGCGAATCGGCGAGTCAGGGCGGAGGCCGTCAAGAGCGGCAGATCTAGGTAGCGGGGTGAAGAGCCTTCCAACCGTTCCAGCTCGCCGATGAGGTCATCGGTCGAGAAACCCTCATCACGGTTGTTGAAGCGTGTTTCGAGGCGCAGGAAGGCCTCGTAGTCTTCGGCTCGCACTTCGAGGTCGGGAATGCCGGGCCGCAGCTCCGCCTCGGGGTAGGCGCCCCGCAAGTGCTCGAGGGTCGCCAAGCTAATCTCCAGCGGGCGGCTGGCATCGACGCTGAAACCCGTTGTCCACAGCAGGCGTCCGTCAGCCCCATTGAGGCGACGTAACACCAGGCGGCATTGCCGCGCCACACACTCCAGATTCGAGGTCAGTACCTCGTCAGCCACCAGGGTGCGAGCCAGCGCCACCGGATCCTGAGCATCACCGTCGTCTTCCGGTACGACTGCGACCACATGTCGAAAAGTGAGCAGACCTTGGACCAGCGCGGTGCCAACCGCCTGGGTCGCCAGCTCGAAATTGTTCTCGGCAACTTCGGCTGTGGTCGTCGCCGTGCTGGGGACTGCTACATAGAGCGTCTCAGGCGGTCGAAACTGGAGGGCCGCGATGGCCACGAACGCCATGATCACGAGGCTCGCCACGGCCCAGCGCACCCGTTCATAGCGGCTCGCAGGGCTGCTGGCAGGGGTGATATCGAGTGCGCTTCGGTTCGCCCCGTCCGGCGCGGCCGGGTGAGCCAGTAAGTCCGATCCACTCGTGGTGGAATCCTCTTCCAGAGCCGAGGCAGCCGCGTCCAACGTCGCGGCTGCCGCCTGGTTTCGGGCATGCTGCTCGGTGGGATCGGACGATTCTCGCGACGCTGCCCGATCCCCGGGCTGCCGCCAGGTCGACTCGATCTCGGCCAGAACGAGCGCAGCGTTCTGTGGACGGCGGCGCAGGTCCTTCTCCATCAAACGCTCGATCAACGACGAGAAGAAGGCGGGTACAGTGGGATTGAGTGAGCGGACCGAGGGCGGGTTCCAGGTGCAGATTCGATGGATCGTCGCCGCATGGCTGTCCGCACGGAAGGGAGACGTCCCGGTGGTCGTCTCGTAGAGCATGCTGCCGAGTGCAAACAGATCCGAGCGCGGACCGATATCCTGGCCTCGGCATTGCTCCGGGGACATCGCAGTCAACGTACCGATCAGGCTGTCTCCAAGGGATAGCTGGGTCTCATCGAGACCTGCATCGAATCGTTTGGCGAGGCCAAAATCAAGGATTTTTGCCTGGACTTCCCGGCCGGGAGAACTGGTGGTGGCGACCACTACGTTGTCAGCCTTGAGGTCACGATGCACCAACCCCGCCGCATGGGCGACAGCGAGTCCTGCCAGGACATCGCACGCCAGGGCGATCGCCCGGTCGGGATCCAACGGACCGTTGCGAAGCTGATGGCGCAGAGAGGTCCCCTCGACCAACTCCATGACGATCCAATCGCCGTCATCGGTTTCGACCCAGTCGAAAACTTGAACGATGGCCTGATGATGGAGTTTCGCCAAAGCCCGAGCTTCACGTTGCAGGCGTCTCCTAGCCCGATCGTCACTTTCACCTTCAGACCAAACGCGCTTCAGAGCCACCCGGCGATCGAGGCGTTCGTCAAAGCCGGCGTAAACCTCTCCCATGCCGCCTTTGCCCAGCAGGTGTTCAAGGCGATAGGGCCCGACCAGCCTCACGCCGTCTTGTAGCGAGTGTGCCACTGCGTCAAGTCGTGTCCTGGGGTGCAGAAGACCTGCGCGTCGGTCCGGTCCAGTCCTCGCCGCCGGGTTGGCGCTCAGCGAGACGGGTTGCGCGTGTCTAGATCATCTCGTCAGCCGATTCCCTCAAGGATACTGTAGTGTGGGAATTCTTCCCACCAGCAGTTGGCGGCCTTTGGCCCTCATGATCCCTTTCGCCACGAATTGGAACGTTATATAGAGGATTGTGTATGTGACGTCCGTGAGCTTGGGGCCAACACGGATACCGTCGGCGGAGATGATTTACGGTGGAGATGATGTGGCGACGATTGTGCTTTCACGACTAGAATCAAAAGCGAATTCAGTGTTACCACGAGCTGCCGTCGGAGCGGTGCCTGCTGTGGGGACGGTATCTCTCGAGCGCTGTGGGACATTTCCGGTGGCAGGGCGGTGCGATCTTCGGGAGCCGTCGGCTGAGCTTAGACGAAGCAAAAGGGGCGAGGTGAGCGACGTCACTCAGCTGCTCATCGATTGGAGCCGGGGTGACCGGGAGGCCCTCGATCACCTGATGCCTCTGGTCTACGATGAGCTCCATCGGCTGGCGGAGCGCTACATGCGGCGGGAACGCGCCGGGCACACCCTGCAGCCAACGGCCTTGGTCAACGAGGCCTATCTGCAGCTCGTCGACCAGACCCGGGTGAAGTGGCAGAACCGGGCACACTTTTTTGGCGTGGCGGCGCAGATGATGCGGCGCATCACCATGTTGCATGTGCGTAAGTTACGGGCCGCCAAGCGCGGCGGCGGCAACATCCCCAAAATCACCTTCGACGAAGAGCTCCTGCTGCCCATTCAGCGAGCCGACGACCTGATCGCGTTGGACGATGCCCTCGACGACCTGGCAGCCTTCGATCCACGGATGAGTCGGCTCGTCGAGTTGCGCTACTTCGGCGGCCTCAAAATTGAAGAGACGGCGGAGGCGTTAGGCATCTCAACCGCCACCGTCAAACGGGAGTGGCGGGCCGCCAAGGCCTGGCTGGCGAACGATCTGCGCGTCGCCTCGGCGCAGAGTAGCGGTCCCGAGCGCTGAGGAGAGCTGATCGAGATGACACCGGAGCGGTGGCGGCGGATCAAGGAGCTGTTTCACGACGCGCTCGAGCAGCCGCCGGCCGAGCGAAGCGCC
>JAJCXQ010000530.1 GCA_029263355.1 Acidobacteriota bacterium
ACGCCAGACAGTCTCACGCCAGACAGTCTCACGCCAGACAGTCTCGCGCAAAAGAGTCTCGCGCCGAACATCCCCATTCGAGCCTAACAACCTTCCTACCCGGCCTCGGACATCCCTCTCGATCGACCGTGCGCCACCACCCAGCATCGAAGATCCCGTCGAATCCGTCTCCGCTGATCGCAGCCTTGGTCGGTTTCTTCAGCAGAGTTGCCGATTCCGGTGATCGAGTGCTGGTGGCATTTTCTGGCGGACCTGACTCCACAGCCCTCTTGTGGGGGCTGGTCCAAGTCGCTGGGGAGCTCGAGATCGAGCTTTGTGCCGCTCACCTCGACCATGCTCTCGACGCAGATTCTACCCGACGAGCACGCGAAGCGCGGCGCCTAGCAACGGAGTTGAGCGTGTCGCTAGAGATCGAGAAGCTTCCCGCGGCAGCGACAAAGAGCGGAGCGGAGAGTCACGAAGCCTTTGCTCGCCGTCACCGCTATGCCTTTCTCGACCGTGTTGCGGCTCGGCTAGGTGCGCGTTTCGTCGCCACAGCACATCATGCTGATGATCAGGCGGAGACCGTCCTAATCCGCATGCTTTTTGGCAGCGGTCTCGAAGGACTCGGCGCGATGCGAGAGATTCGAGGCCATTTGGTGCGGCCACTCCTGCATCTGCGGCGCGTCACGCTTCTCAAAGCCCTGCAGGCATCTGGCCTTCAATCGGTAGAGGATCCCACCAACCTCGATCTCTCGACTCCGCGCAATTCGGTCCGCGCTAGGCTGCTGCCCCATCTCGAACATGCGGATCCGAGTGTTTGCACTCGGCTGTGCCAGCTCGCGACAGTTACTCAGCAAGCCAGTCATAAAATCGAACGTTTCCTGCGACCGCTGCTCGAGCTCAGGCCAGTGCACAGTCTGGCAGGCCAATTGTTGGGCGCAGCCTGCGATCGGCGAGGCTTCGAATCCCTCCCCTCCCCGCTGATCCCGCCAGCACTTGCGTTGCTGCATCGCGAAGCGCGGGCGCCTTACCCCGCCAGCGCAGCAGCTCGCTCCGAGCTAGTGCGCCAAGTTCGAGCGGCCGGTAACCTAGGCTGCGACTGTGGCGACGGGTGGCGTTGGGAAGGTGACGCGAAGGCTCTTTGTCTGACGAAGACCGCATCTTCTCCTGGGGAATTCGCGTATAATCTATATGCACCGGGGTCGGTGGATATTCCGGAGCTCGATCTCAAGGTCCACCTGACACGCGGACGGCTTGCTCCCTGGATGTTTCGTGGTCGCGCTGAACAAGCGGGTTTGGCTGACTTCAGCAAACGTCGAGTGGTGGTGAGAAATCGGCGATCGGGTGATCGAATTCGACCTCTGGGATGCAGCCGGTCACGACCTCTCAAAGACTTGCTGATAGATCGGCGAGTTCCCAAGCGTGAACGTGATCGGCTGCCGCTCTTGATAATCGATGACGAAATAGCCTGGGTACCGGGAGTGACCATCAGCGAGAGCTTTCGACTCGGCAACGACTCCTCAGTTTGGATAGCGGAGTTGGAAAGACACGATAAAACAGTCCGTCAAAGCCGACCGACAAGTGTCGGTAGGTGACTAGATAGAAAGGTAGTAGGTCTTGAATTCCACATTCAGATCCCTCTTGTTCTGGATCGTCATTTTCGGCGTGGTGGTCCTTCTATGGCAAGCCGTCCAGAGCGGGACCAATGAGACCCAGGAACTGACTTTCAGTGAGTTCTTGGCGGCAGTCGAAGACGAGCAAGTCGAGCAGGTTACGATGAAGGAGAGCGAGATCTTCGGCCGCTTCAAAGGCAGCCCACAGCCTGAAGGTGAGTCCGACTTCTACACCCAGCACCCCGAGTACCCCGACCTGACACGCATTCTCTACGATGCTGGCGTCGAGATCTCGTCCGAGAAGCCCAAGGACAGCCCGTTGCTGGCGATTTTCCTCACTTGGGGTCCGGTGCTGTTGATCGTCGGCCTGTGGATCTTTTTCATGCGCCAATTCCAGGCCGGCGGCAACAAAGCCCTGTCCTTCGGAAAAAGCAAAGCCAAACTGTTGAACAGCACTGGCAAAAAAGTCACTTTTGACGATGTCGCTGGAATCGAAGAAGCCAAAGCCGAGCTCGCTGAAATCGTGGAGTTCTTGAAGGAGCCTCAAAAGTTCCAGAAACTCGGCGGCAAGATTCCCAAGGGGGTCTTGTTGATGGGCGCTCCCGGGACCGGCAAGACCCTCCTAGCACGCGCTATCGCAGGCGAAGCCAACGTGCCCTTCTTCTCGATCTCGGGCTCCGACTTTGTAGAGATGTTTGTCGGCGTCGGTGCCAGTCGGGTCCGCGACCTCTTCGAACAAGGTAAGAAAAACGCCCCGTGCATCATCTTCATCGACGAGATCGATGCCGTTGGCCGCCACCGTGGCGCCGGCCTCGGCGGCGGACACGACGAACGTGAGCAGACCTTGAATCAGTTGCTGGTCGAGATGGACGGCTTCGAAACCAACGAAGGTGTCATCTTGATCGCCGCCACCAATCGCCCCGACGTCCTTGATCCGGCGCTGCAGCGACCGGGTCGATTCGATCGTTCCATTGTTGTCGACCGCCCCGATATAAATGGCCGGCATGGCATCCTCCGTGTCCACACTCGCAATGTACCGCTGGCAGCAGACGTCGATCTCAAAACCGTCGCCCGTGGCACGCCGGGGTTCGCTGGAGCCGATCTCGCCAACCTGGTGAACGAGTCTGCTCTCATCGCAGCGCGACGCGACAAGAAAAAGGTCGAGATGGAGGACTTCGAGTACGCCAAGGACAAGGTGGTGATGGGGGTCGAGCGTAAGACCCTCATGCTCACCGACGAAGAGAAGGAAGTGACCGCCTATCACGAGGCGGGGCATGCCCTGGTAGCGGCCTTCATACCTGGCACCGACCCACTGCACAAAGTCACCATCATCCCACGTGGGCGGGCACTGGGCCTCACGATGCAGCTGCCAACGGAAGACAAACACAGCTTGAAAAAGCGCTTCGTCGAGAGCCAGATCGCCATCTTGATGGCCGGCCGAGTGGCCGAAGAGCTGAGTCAGAACGACATCACTACCGGCGCTGGCAACGACATCGTTCGCGCGACCGAGATGGCGCGTCAGATGGTTTGCAATTGGGGCATGTCAGAGTTGGGACCTCTAGCACTCGGCTCCAAGGACGAACCGGTGTTTCTTGGCCGTGACTACACCCAAACCTCCAACTACAGCGAGAGCACGGCGGTCAAGATTGACAATGCTGTGGATCGAATCGTTACCGAAGGCTTGGAGAAGGCACGCACGCTTCTTACCGAACACCGGGAAGCCTTGGAGCGCGTCGCCCATGAGCTTCTGGATCGCGAGTCCCTGGACGGCCACGAGGTCTATCAACTCATCGAAGAGGTGAGCAAAGTCGACTTGATGCCGCAGTCTCTGAAGACCAAGCTCAAGGAAGCAGCAGAAAGGGCCGAGAAAGGCAATGGGTCCGACGAAGACACCCCGGTGGAGGCCGACCCGGAACCTCAAGATCCGTCCCTCGCCAGCGAATCGCTGCCTTCTCCTGCCGCGTCTTGACGGACCATCAGACGCCGATCGCGAGGGACCGAATCTGACCCAACGTTCTTGGACCCTTCAGCTGCCAAGCGGGCGACTTCTGGCTCTCGACCATAGACCACGGGTGATGGGGGTGCTCAATATAACCCCCGACTCGTTCTCGGACGGGGGTTTGTGGCTTGCCCCAGATCAGGCTGTTGAGCAAGGGCTGGCAATGGCCGCCGATGGCGCTGAGATCCTCGATCTCGGCGCCGAGTCGACCCGGCCTGGCGGCGGTGTTTATGGTGATGGCGGCGGCGGTGTGTCCGTCTCGGAGGAAACGGATCGCCTCGTGCCGGTCCTCGAGGTCCTGCGTCGCGAAATCGACCTGCCGCTGTCGGTTGACACCCGTAAGGGCGCCGTCGCGCGCGCTGCAATCGCCGCCGGCGCCGACCTGATCAACGATGTTGGTGGGCTCGCCGATCCCGAGTTGACTGCGGTGGTCGCGGAAGCCGACTGTCCAATCGTGATCATGCACAGCCGCGGCGACCTCCCGACGATGCAAACCGGTATCAACTTTGACGATGTAAGCCGCGAGGTCTGCGAAGAGCTCCAGCAGATTCGTCAACGGGCGCTCGCGGGCGGCATTCGCGATGAGCAAATCATCATCGACCCCGGGATCGGCTTCGGCAAAACAGCCCACAACAATCTGCAGTTGCTGCGCGAATTGGACCGATTCGGTAATCTCGAGCGTCCGGTTCTAGTTGGCGCCAGCCGCAAGAGCTTCATTTCCCATGTTCGACCCGCGCCACCTTCGAATCGAATCGGCGGCAGCCTAGCCGCGGTGGCCTGGGCAGCCAGTTCCGGCACATCGATCGTTCGAGTTCACGATATCGCCGTGACAAGACAATTCCTGGATGTCTGGAATGCGATAGATTCCGCTTCGGCAGGACACACCTGAGTCAGGGTTAGATCAGCTTATCGCCCACCCGCGTCGTTATGGATTTTTCGCTTCAAACTCTTGAGCAACTGCTGCAACCGCTATCGCGATGGCAGGATCTCCTGGATATCCTGCTGGTCACGCTAGTGCTCTACAACCTATTGCTTTTGGTTCGCGGCACTCGCGCGGTTCAGGTATTGATCGGCATCTTAGTACTCGTCGTGCTGCACTCGATCGCCGAGGCGGTTGATCTTCCAGCCCTCGAGTACACGCTCGAGAAATTCTTCTTGATTCTGCCCCTGGCGCTCATCGTTCTTTTTCAACAGGAGATCCGGCGCGCCCTGGCCACCTTCGGCACCACCTCGCTGTGGAGCTTTGGCAATCGCGAGAAAATCGCTTCCACCTTCAATGCCATCGGGCTCGCTGCCTCCACCCTCGCCGAGCGCCGGATCGGCGCCCTGATTGTTTTCGAACGCCTGGAAGGTCTGCGTAATTACATCGAGAACGGGATCGAGCTCGACGCCGTCGTCTCTGTCGATCTGTTGATCAGTCTGTTCACTCCTGACACCCCGACCCATGACGGAGCGGTGATGATCCAAGGCGATCGTATCGCCGCCGCCACCTGCTTCCTTCCTTTGACTCAGAGCTCTGAGCTTTCTACGGAGCTCGGCACGCGACACCGGGCCGCCCTCGGCATCACCGAAGAGACCGACGCGGTTGCGGTAGTCGTTTCGGAAGAGACAGGCAAAATCTCGATCGCCTTCGGTGGAGAGATGATTCAAGGGCTCGAATCGAAAGACTTGCGGAATCGCTTACACAAATACCTACTCTCGGACGTCCGCCCAGGCGAGGCATCAACCAGATGACCGGCCGCGTGCACACGCCGATGTTTTTTTTGGCCTTCGTGATCGCCGTGACGGTGAAGTTTGCGGTCCACGAAACCGAACAACTCAGCGAACGGGTCGTTGATGCCCAGGTGACCTACAACACTCCTGGCGATCGAATGATCTCCTACAACCTGATCGACAAAGTCAAAGTGGGCCTGAGGGGCAAGTCGACTGAAATCGCACAGTTGACGGTCTTCAACGTGGAAGTGATCGTCGATCTCCCCCAGGGACATATCGGTCCCCTGGACATCAACCTCAATCCCTCCAACGTCCGCACCCAAGAAGACTTCGAAGTCATCTCGCTGGTTCCCAATCGTTTCACGATCCAAGTGGAACGCGAGCTTCAGGCGACAATCCGTATTGTCGCAGAGTTACTTGGCGAGCCAGCAGCCGGCGCCAGGCACCTCGAGCCGATCGTACGCCCAGCAACGGCAACGGTCTCCGGCCCAGAATCCCATGTGCGAGAGATTATCGAGCTGACCGCCCCGGTGCGTCTCGACGGTCACGCCCGCACTTTCACCGATTCTGTCAGGGTGGTCTCGTCCAATCCTCTGGTCCAGGTGGTCGAGCCCACCTTCGTCGAGGTCGAGGTACCGATGGAAGAACCCGAGCTTTCGATCTCGTTCGAAAACTTGAACCGGAAAGGCGCCTCAGCCGACGCCATTTCGCCAGAGAGTAGCTCACCATGAGTCGTGACCAGCCTCGACTTTTCGGTACCGATGGAATCCGCGGCGCCTTCGGCAGCCACCCCCTCGACGAGGCGACGATCCGCGATCTCGGTGCAGCTCTGGGGCTCGAGTTGAAGACAAAAACCGCAACTCCTCGCGTCGTCATTGGCGGAGACACACGGGACAGTACCCCAGCGATCTGCGGTTGGCTGGCCGAGGAGTTGAGCAACCGCGACATCGAAGTCTCCTATCTGGGCGTCGTCCCAACACCAGGAGTCGCATTCGCCACCCGGACGCAAGCCGCCGCTTGTGGCATTGTGGTGTCGGCAAGCCATAATCCTCATCCCGACAACGGCATCAAACTGATCGATTCCACTGGGTTCAAATGGAGCACCGATGCTGAAATCTTGCTCGAACGACGGATGAGCAGCCCGCGGCCGAGCCTCGATTCGGCGCTGAGAGTGTCCCATGCGACGGCCACCACAGCAGCTGACATGGAAGTCGAGCAGCAGGCGATCGACGCCTATCTCGACGCTCTGGCATCCAGCTTACCCGCAGCGGAGCCGCTCGCTGGGCTCAGCGTCGCCCTCGACACCGGTCACGGCGCTGCCTCCGCGTTTGCCCAACCGCTGTTCACCCGCCTAGGCGCCCAGGTTCATGTGATCCATGACCAGCCCGACGGACGCAACGTCAACGCCGGTTGCGGATCGACGCATCCAGAGGTGGTTGCCCAGCACGTACGGGACACCGGATCCGACCTGGGTTTCGCTTTTGACGGCGACGCTGACCGTGCGATCTTGGCCGATGAGACCGGCCAGGTCCGCGATGGTGACGCGATGCTATTTCTGTGGGCGAAGGATTTAAAACAGCGTGGACAGCTTCCCAGCGACCGCATCGTCGCCACTTCGATGTCCAACCTGGGGCTCGAAGTTGCTCTCCGACGAGAGGGCGTCAGGGTCGTGCTTTGTGATGTTGGCGACCGGGTTGTCGTCGAAACCATGCAACAGCAGAGTATTGAGCTCGGCGGTGAGCAGTCCGGCCACATCGTAAACTTGCCTCTTGGCACAACGGGTGACGGACTGGCGACGGCGCTTCAGATCTGCGCTGTGCGACAACGAGACGGTCGCCCGTTGTCTCAAATGCTGAGTGACTTCGAGCGATTCCCACAACTACTGCGCAACATCCGAGTTCGTCGCAAACCGGATCTCGCCGACTTGCCCACGGTCGTCGAGGCGAGTCGCGAGATCGAGCGCACCTTGGGAGCAGAGGGGCGGCTAGTATTACGCTATTCGGGAACCGAGCCCCTGGTGAGGATCATGATCGAAGGCAGCGAGCGTTCGATCATCGAGTCCTTGGCCGACGACCTGGCACAGGTTCTAGCAGCCGAGCTGAGCTAGGAGTCAATGTCAAAGACTCGCCCAAACGAATCCGACGCCTCCGATTTGTCGATGCACCCGCTCTTGCTGTCAGTCAACGTTGATCACATCGCGACGCTCCGGCAAGCTCGAGGGACCACTTATCCTGAGCCGGCGGCCGCAGCTGCGTTGGCCGAAGAAGCCGGAGCGCACGGGATTACTGTGCATCTGCGCAGCGATCGCCGCCATATCCAGGATGACGACGTTCGACGCCTCGCAACATCAACGATCGGAAAGCTCAATCTCGAGATGGCGGCAACTGAAGAGATGCTCGAGATCGCCACTCAACTGCGACCTCACCAAGTCACGTTGGTGCCGGAGCGCCCCGAAGAAGTGACCACAGAAGGCGGCCTCGATCTGGTCGAAGGCCAGGAACACATCCGGGCAGCGGCCGAGCGACTGACCGCCGAAGGGATTGCGGTTTCGGTCTTTCTCGATCCAGATCCTAGGCAAGTCGAGGCCCTCGGCAGCTTCAGGCCATCCCTAGTACCGGGCTTCGAGATCAACACCGATGCTTACACCCGAGCGGTCGATCACATGGTCGACATCGAGATCAACAAGATCATCGCGGTCGCCACGCAAGGCGCCGCAGCCGGGTTCCGAGTTTTCGCCGGTCACGGCCTGACCACTTCGAATGTTGGCCGGATCGCGGCGGTGCCCGAGCTTGAGGAACTCAACATCGGACACTGGATCGTGTGTCGCGCATCACTGGTCGGAATGCCCCAGTCCGTTCAAGAAATGCTGGCTGCAATGCGTGCCGGGCGCGACTAACCCGCCTTGAGGATCGCGAACGAATAGCCAAATCCACGCCGGGTCATCACGTACTTGGGCCGGGTTGGCGAGACTTCGATCTTGCGGCGCAAGCGATAAATGTGGGTACGGAGCGCTTCTTCATAAACATCTGCCAAGGGCCACATTCGCCGGATCAGGTAGTCTGAAATGACCGTGTGCCCAGCATTGCGCATCAGGATGTACAGTAGCTTCGTTTCGGTCGGCGTGAGCTCGATCGCCTCGCCGTCGATGTAGGCCATACGGCGAGCGAACTCCACCGTCAACCTGTCGTCTACCCGGATTTTCTGTTCGAGGGTATAGCCAAAATCCCCAATACGCCGCAACAGACGTTCGATCCGCGCGACGAACTCAACAGGATGAAACGGTTTGCGCACATAGTCTTCGGCAAACATGCGGAGCGTGTTGGCCACCGTGTCACTGTCGTCCACCGACGTCAGTGCGACGATCGGAAGGTCGGTGAATTCCTGTAGCTGGCTGCACAGTCGGTAGCCACTCATCTCCGGCATGACCAAGTCGACAATCGCCAGATGTGGTAAGCCACGCTGTTCGAGCAGAGCCAGCGCCTCTCGACCAGAGGCCGCCGCCCAGACATCGAAACCAGCCGCAGTCAACGTCGCATGGGTGAGATGCCGAATCACCGGATCATCATCAACGGTGAGAATCCGGTACGTTGCGTGCGCCGCCAGACCGCTCACTGTCGGCAGCGGAGTATCATCATTCCAGGGATAGCTCGCTGACGCCGCCACATCGCCGGTTTGGGAAGGGTTCCGCCGAGTACTATCGAGGAGCTCTTCGCTCACGATCAGCGCCAGATTGCCTCCACCGTCTCCCTTCACGACTCGAGCGGTGACTCGAGTCGAAATCTGCAGGCCGTCTTTGCACCGCGCCCGGGCTTCCCAGCGACGCAAAATGTCGGGCTGACGAAAGCAAGCCTCGAGGTGAGTGCAAGCCGACTCGCTATCCGTGCCGACGAATAACCTATCGAGCGGCATCGTCGCCAACTCGTTGACCTCGTATCCCAAGCGGGTCGCGGCGAACTGGTTGGCGGCGACAATCTCGCCGTGGCCGTTGACCGCGAAGGACATCGACGGTGTCTCGTCGTATAGCTCGCGGTAATGCTTCGCGCTCTCTAACAAAGCGGTCTCAGCACGCCGCTGTTCAACTTTTCGACGCCACTCGCCCAGTGCTCTCTCGGCGATCAACGGCATCTCGACCAAGCTGGTCGCCGACTTCACAACATAGTTCAAGGCGCCGGCTCGCATCGCTTCGACTGCAACATCTTCGTCACCATGCCCGGTCATGATCACGATCGGGAAGAGAGCGCTTTGGCCACTATTCGGCAGCAGATCGATTCCTCTGCCATCGGGCAACTGAAGATCCGTGATTACAAGCTCCGGCGGCGAGCGCTCGATCACTTCCCGGGCATCCCGCAGATTACGAGCCAAAGTCCAGCGCATGAATTCGGGCCGTGCCGCGAAGGCACGGCCTATGAGCTCGGCATGAGCCTCTTCGTCCTCGATCAGCAACACATGAGGCGGCCTATTAACGACACGGCTATTTTCTCGTGTTACAGGGATCATAGCTTCCATTCCTCGAATTGAGAATGTTTCGGTATCAGACAGATCTCCCCCCTCGGAATCGCCGTCCGAAACCAACTCGCTGCATAAATATCAGACTGCAGTTTAACCACCACAAGATGACAAACCACATGACGAAGAGCACGACTGGCTGCTTCAACGGTAGGCGAAATCTCTGAAGTCGCAGGACTTTGAAAAAATCGATCAGAAAATCTCGATAATTTCGATCGGTCGTCCGCCTACACACTCAGCGTAGCCGCTCTCATAGGGCTTTACCGCTTCCGGCCGCAGAAAGCTACCGTCATCGTTACTCGCGTCGCTCTCGTCCCGGGAGCTCCCAACCCCAGGGGCACACGCTAACGTTCGATCTCTACGCCAGCTTCGAACTCCGGCTCCGGATCGCGAAAGATGAGGACCGTGTTCTGGATCGGGAACAACACTCGGTGCTGTCTGCCGCCAAAAGGGCATCGCGTCTCATAGTAGCCGTGGGGACTAACCGCCACCAAGGTTCCTTTGCCGCCCTTGATCCCCAAGAGCTCGTTGTGAATCTGGACTTCGGTCGGTAGATCCATGTTTATGCGTCCTCGTAAAAACCCTGAACTTTGTATTCTTTGAGCTTACGCTGCAGTGTCCTAAGGCCGATTCCCAACATACGTGCGGCATCCGCCCGATGTCCTTTGGTACGTTGCAAAGTCTCGAGGATCGCTTGACGTTCGATGTCGTCCATCGACCGCGGCGCCCCCATCTGTGCTTGGACCGGTGTTTGGGCCCCCGAAATCATTGTCGCCTCCCGGATCTCGGGCGGTAGCTGATCCATCGTCACTTCACCGCCAGGGTGAAAGATAATGATCGACTCGATCACGTTCTTGAGCTGGCGAACATTGCCTGGCCAGCTGTGACGCGCCAAAGCATCGAGAGCGTCGCCGGACATCACGATCGGCGGCTTGCCGTGCTCCTCTGCTAGAAGCTTGAGGTAGTGCTCTGCCAACAACGCCACGTCCCCTTCACGCTCTCGGAGCGGCGGAATATCGAGAGTCACCACCTTGAGGCGGTAATAGAGATCCTCGCGGAACTTCTCTTCCTCCACCCGCTTCTCGAGGGCTCGGTTGGTCGCAGCGATCAAACGAAAATCAACGTCGATCAACTCACTACCGCCGACCCGCATGATCTTGCGTTCTTCGAGCACCCGTAGCAACTTCACCTGAAGCGCTGGTGATAACTCTGAGATCTCGTCGAGAAAAAGAGTGCCACGATGGGCGACCTCAAATTTGCCGATCTTGCGCGCTACCGCTCCGGTAAACGACCCTTTCTCGTGACCGAAGAGCTCACTCTCTAGAATGTCATGGGGTATGGCGCCGCAATTGATCGCCAAGAACCGTTCATCGACCCGTGGGCTGTTGACGTGGATCGCATTGGCGACCAGTTCCTTGCCAGTGCCGCTCTCGCCAACAATCAGGACGCTCGAGCGGGTCGGCGCCACCATCTTCATCTGCTCGAAGAGGTGCTCCATGGCCGCCGATCGCCCGATAATGCTCTCAAAGCCGTAACGCTTGTCGAGCATCTGCCGCAGGTTGGTCACCTCCTCTTTGAGCTGTCGGTTCTCGAGCAGGTTCATCACCCGCTTGCGAAGCTCGTAGAGGTCTACCGGCTTGGTCAAATAGTCGTCGGCCCCGACCTGCATTGCCTCGACCGCCGACTCGATCGATCCGTAGCCGGTAACCAACACCACCGCCAACTCCATCTCTTGCGCTCGGACCTCGTTGAGGAAACCCAAACCGTCCAGTTCCGGCATGCGCAGGTCGCAGACCGCCAGCCGGACCCCTGGATTCTCATCCAGATATTTCAGTGCTTCACGGGCATCATCGAAAGTCCGTACTCCGAGCCCCGCTTTCTCGATCGCGATCGCCATCGACTCTCGCGAGCCGGTCTCGTCGTCGATCACGATGACAGGAGGAATTTCATTCATAACAGCGTCATTTTGGCATAGATCGACCATGATTTCGTTTTTTACCAACACCACCTCTGACCGATCCGTTCACATACAATCATCACGCTGCTCAACAAAGACAATAGCCAACTTCGACGCCGAGCACGCAACCACCCTCGAGGCTACCCATTCCGTGGATCCCCGCACCGTCATCGACCTGTTCACCCCTGCGCAGGGACTCACCTACCTCGACTCGGCGACCTATGGACTGCCACCCCAACCGACTCTCGACGCGCTACGTGGTGCTCTCGACGGCTGGCAGGGCGGCACCGCCCATTGGATCGACGACTGGGATCGTGAGGCGGAGGTCTGCCGCAAGCTGTTCGCCCAGCTGCTCCACTCCCGGACGGACGAGGTCTCTTTGATGCCGGCTGTGTCTGTCGCCTCGGCGATCGTCGCCTCGGCAGTGCCCCCTGGCGGCGAAGTGCTGATCCCCGAGGGCGACTTCACGTCGATCATCTACCCTTTCCTGGTGGCCGAGAAACGTGGTGAGCTGACCGTGCGCGAGGCGCCCCTCGAGATCCTGGCCGAGGCGGTCACACCTGCGACGTCGCTGGTCGCCACCAGCCTAGTCCAATCTGCCGACGGCCGAGTGGTCGACCTCGAAGCGCTCCACCTGGCGACACGCCAGGTCGACGCCCGCCTCTACCTCGATGTCTCCCAGGCCCTAGGCGTCATGCCGCTCAACGTCGAAGCTGCCGGCGTCGACTACTTGGCTTGCGGCGCCTACAAGTGGCTGTGCTGCCCACGCGGTGTCGCCTTTCTCTATGTGCGCGAGGCACTGTGGCAGACACCCTCTCCGGTCGCCGCTTCGTGGCGTGCCGGCGACAGTCCATACGGCCGCTTCTACGGCATGCCCCTTGCCCTGGCGTCAACCGCGGCGCGCTTCGACGTCTCCCTCGCCTGGCATGCCTGGGTTGGCGCCCGGCCATCTCTCGAGACTCTCTGTGCCCTCGATGACGATCTTCGATTTCGTCTTGCCTGCACGCCGGTTCGCCACCTCGCTGAGCGTCTCGAGTTACCGCCTCCCGACAGCTCGATCCTGTCAGTGCCGGTGGTCGACGATCAGCGCGCCGCCGAGACGTTGCGCGCCGCATCGATCAAAGCCTCGGTTCGCGCCAGCCAGATCCGAGTTTCATCTCATTTTTACAACTCCATCGCCGACGTAGAACACGCTGCGGAGGTGTTGGCGCCTCTTGTTGATCGCCGGCCGGCCGACCGCACCTAAAATGAGCTTGCGACGGCTGGCCGCCCGTCTCGTCGCGGTCGCAGCTACCGCCAGCGGATGGAGCAGCATCACCCGCAGGCGGCGCCACCGCCGAGGCGACTACCGCCTCTACATCCTCGAATACCATGACATCTCCGATCATGAGAAGGAAGGCCCTCTCGCGGAGGGTACTTTCCCGGAAGGCACTCTCCCAGAAGGCACGGTCTCGGCAGTCCGCTTCCGGCGCCACCTGAAACATTTGAAACAGCGCCTCCACTTCGCGCCTTTGACCGCCGCTCACCAACAGCTGCAGACCGGCAACCTGGACCACGACCTGGCGGTCGTCACCTTCGACGACGGCTATGCGGGCAACTACGAGGCCGCCTGGCCGGTGCTACGGGACGCCGGTATCCCCGCAACCATCTTCTTGACCACCGGCTTTCTCGACGGCGCCGAGCTGTGGTTCGATGTTGCCCGCCGCACCCTCGCAGCGCTCCATCAAGCGGCTCCCACAGTCGACACCAACCAACAACAGGTGTTACGAACCGCACTCGGCGCTTGGCCCACCACCTCCTCGATTGACTCCCTGGTCCGTCGCCTGAAATACCTGCCGCCGGGGCGCCGCAAAGACGCCATGGCGACACTGAGCCAACTCGATCTCGAGCTCGCCGAGCCAGCCCGCCCGTTGAGTTGGCAGCAGGTCAACGAAATGTTGGCAGCGGGCATCGAATTCGGCGCCCACACCGTCACCCACCCGATCCTGTCGACCCTCGAGCCTGCCGCCCAGGAAAACGAAATCGCACAGTCACGACAACGCATCGCCGAGACCACCGGCACGTTACCTACCTCGTTCGCCTTTCCCAATGGCTCAGCCCAGGACTACAATCACCACACCGTCGAGATCCTCGAGCGGCTGGGCTTTGCCGCTGCTTGCTCCACCCGTCGTGGCTCCAACGCGCCGGGATGCCAACCGCTGACCCTTAAACGTCTCGGGATTGGCAGCGATCCCCTCAGTCTGCTCGACGCTCGGTTGGCTGGGCTCTTCGACCAAGAGATCCGCGCTCGCTTCCAACCTGGCACAAAATAGGCACCGATGTCCTCCGATCTCTACGACCGAGCCTTCGAGCGATGGGTCTTTCCGGCGCTCGATCGCCTCAACGGCACCCACATCAGCCGCACCCTCGCTGAGCTGCTCGCATCCGAGCATGTCGATCCGGCGGAGATCCGGCGTCGGCAGCACCAGCAAGCCGCCAGAGTCGTCGAGCACACTCGAGCACAGTCGGCTTTCTATCGTAACTTGTGGACCGAGCGCCCCGGCCTGCCTTCCGCTGTCCCCGCCCTCGATGGCCTGCCGGTGGTGACCAAAAGTGACCTCGCGACCGCCGGGCACGAGTTTCCACTCGCCAGCCACCTCGGGAAAGGTCGGCACAGCAGAGTCATCACCTGCGTCACCAGTGGTTCAACCGGCAAGCCGATGACCTTCCACCGCTCACTAGACCAGGACAGTTGGTTCTGGGCCTTGCGCTTTCGCATCTGGGGATGGGCCGGCTATCGTCCTGGCGCCCCTTATTTGACCGTCAACCTGAATCCTCGCTTAGCCTGGAAGAAGAAACTCCAAGACCGCCTCTTCCGCTGTGCCTACTTGACCTTCAACGCCGACAATCTCGACGCTGAGCGTATCGTTACAACACTCCAGCAGCGCCGCATCCAACACCTCAACGGTTTCTCCTCGTCACTCTTCGTACTCGCCCAACACATGCTCGATCACGGCCTGAGAGCACCGAGCGTCACCGGTGTCACCGCCACTGGTGACACTCTCTTTCCGATCTACCGCGAGACCATCGAACAAGCCTTCGGAGTCCGGGTGCTCGACTACTACGGCGCTGGCGGCGAAGGTGTTCATCTCGCCAGCCAATGTCCCGACAGCGGCACGCGTTATCACCTCCACCCGGAAAACGCAGTCCTCGAGCTACTCGACGACCACGGACCGGTGGCGCCAGGTGAGATCGGTCGGATCGTCGTCACCCAATTCCACAACGCAGCGATGCCTTTGGTGCGTTACGAGCTCGGTGACTTGGCGGTGCCGGCGCCGCCGGATGCGCGCTGCGCCTGTGGGCGAACGCTACCGATGCTCGAACGCCTCGAAGGCCGCGTTCCGGACCTCATCACGGTCTCCGACGGCACGTACTTGGTGCCACATTTTTTTGTTGTGCTGTTCAAGGGCCTACAGAGCATCTACCGCTACCAGATCTACCAACAGGCCCCAGACCACATGCGGGTGCGACTTGTCGGTCACCCCGGCTGCCAGCGGCAAGAGGTTGAAGGGGTCGTCCGCAGTAAGGTGGCGGCTGCTACCCGCGACCACATCCAGCCCGAATTCGATTGGGTTGCCGAGATTCCGCTTTCCGGCGCCGGCAAACGACGTCTGGTGATTTCCGATGTCAACCTCCAGCGTCGACAGGCGCCCAGCGACCCGTCGTAGTCATGACCCACGAAATGATCCACGACACGCGCGCCACCCAGCCCGCCAAACCGCGGCGGATCCTGTTTGTAATCACCACCAGCGATGTCGGCGGCACTGAGAACTTTCTCGCCTACCTCGCCGCCGGTATCGATCGCCAGCGTTACGATCCGATGGTCTGCAGCCTGTGTCCACTGGGTGCGATCGGACACCGCATCGCGGCCGCCGGCATTCCGGTCGTTTCCCTCGACATGTCCCCGCAGGCACGGCTCGGCGAGCTCGTCCGCGGCGCCCGGCGGCTGGCTCTCCTGATCGACCGCCAGGAGATCGACCTCGCACAGGCTTTGCTCTACCGCGCCAACATGCTGGCCGCCATCAGCGGCCGCCTCGCCCACCGCCAGGTCCGAATTGTCGCCGGCCAGCGCAGCCTGACCGCGATGACCGGCCGTCAAGCGACCCTCGGGGTGCGCTGGACCCGGCGACTGGCACACCACACCGTGGCCGTTTCAAAGGCAGTCCGCGACGCTATCGTCGAAAGTGACGGCGTCGATCCTGAACAGGTGACCGTGATCGGCAATGCCGTCGACCCCCGGCGTTTTCGGCCGGGTGAGCGGCAAACCGCCCGCCACGCCCTAGGGCTCGACCCCGACGCCTTGATCGTTGGCGCCGTCGGCCGGCTGAGCGACGCCAAAGGCTTCGATCACTTGCTGGCCGCCAGCGCCTTGGCCCGTGATCGCGACTGCTCCTTCGACCTCGCCTTGGTCGGTGACGGTCCCCTACGCGACAACCTCGCTGCTCGTGCGCAACAGCTTGGGATCCATGACCACGTTCACTTCCTCGGTCGACGCAGCGAGCTCGAACACATTTACCCAGCGTTCGACATCTTTGTCCTGTCGTCGCTGCAAGAAGGCTCCCCCAACGTTGTCCTCGAAGCCATGGCCTGCGGTGTGGCGGTCATCGCAACCGATGTCGGGGGCGTTCCCGAACTGCTCGACGATGGCCGCGTTGGGCTCCTAGTGCCCGCCGCCGACCACGAGACTCTCACCGATGCTCTCGCTGGCGTTCTCGCCGATGCTCTCGAACGTCTGGTGAACGACGCACCTCTGCGCCGACGCTTGGGCAACGCGTCCCGCGAACACGTCGAGCGCCAGTTTACCCTAGAGCGTATGGTCGCCAAACACGAGACGCTCTACGATCGATTGCTGGGATGAGTGCTCAACCAGCGCGCCAGCCCAACCACCACGATCGCAGCGCCTTGCGCTCCTCTGCGTCGAGGAAACCGAGCATCAGCAACAGCACCGGAAAGCCAACACACGACACGCCGAAACACCAAACGATCATGGCCACCGTAGTCGACGGCTCGAACGCCACTGCCGCAGCGTAGATCGCACCACCGGCCACCACCAAAGTGATCAACCGCCCGTTCTCGTAACGCACCGGGTGCGCCGTCTGGCTCACTATCGCGGTCGCCAGGGCAATGAACAGGAACGTAGCCGTAGTTGTCCAGGCGGCACCTAGGCTACCGTAGCGGGGCACGATCCACAGATTCAATCCCAGATTGATTAAAGCCGCCGCTCCCGAAATCAAGGTCAGATAACGGGTTCGACCGGCGATGTGAATCCCTGGACTGAGACAGAAGTGGATGCCGTTGAAGACGTAGGCCATCGCCACCGGCACCACCATCTTGTAGGCCTCGCCGTAGGCTTCGCCGACGAATGGGGTGAGCAGCGCACGCGCCATCAGCGACAGGCCGAGCCAGCCCCACACCAGTGCCAACAGGAGGTAGGTCAGCACCCGGGCATAAGAAGTCTTGTGGTCATCACGCTTGCTGATCGAAAACGATACCGCCGGCCAGGCGAGCTGAAAAGGCCACACGATGGCCATCTGCAGCACCATGGCGATCTTGTAACCGACACCGTAAACCGCAACCTCTTCCAGACTGCGGTAGATCCGCAACACGTAACGATCCGACATGTCGATTGCCCAACTGGCCAGCATCACCGGCACCAGCAAAATCCCGAAGCGCAGCAGCGGCCGCACCAGACGACGGTTGAGTTCGAGCACGGTGTCTCGACGAACCACCGTGTCTCGACGAACCATCCACAGGCCACAGCCCAAGGCCAGCACACTCGAGATCAGGTTGCCCCACAGCACACCGAGAATCCCCATTTCGAGACGCACCACAAAAAGAATGTTGAGCACCATCGCCGGCACGAACTGGGTCAGGTTGAGCCACACGAAAGCCACCGCCTGCTCCTTGGCCCGGAAACTGGCCAAGATGATCGCCATCACACTCAAGACTACCGCGGTCGCCACCGATAGCTGAATCAACTGCCCACGACCGGCCTCACCAATCACCAACACGCCGATCGGCTCAGCGAAGATCGCCACCAAGGAACCCACCGCCAACAGCACGGGCAGATCGAGCAGGAGGGTGGTCGCCAAAATGCTCGATCGATCGTGATCGTCGTCACAGTCGCGGTGATAACACTTGGTCAACGCCGACGGGAGGCCAAGCAGCAAACAGGCGAAGAGGACCCCCGACAACGCGCTCAGCAGCTCGAGGACACCGTACTCGGCGGGGTCGAGGTAATGGGTGTAGACCGGCAGCAAGAAGAAAGCCATGCCGCGGCGCGCTAGCTCACCGATAGCGTACAGCCCGCTCGAACCCGCCAGCCGTTTGAGGTCCGCTAGCGACTGACTCATCGATCCGCCGAGCTCAACAGCTCGTCACCGACCGGGTCGCCGCGGTGCAGCCGCAAGTAGAGCTCTTCGGTGAGCCGGGTGACTTCGTCCCAATCTGGCTGGGACCGCGCCCGCTCGATCGCTTGCCGGCGATAGTCTTCCACCACCGCGGGGTCGTCGAGGATCTTGGCTAGCGCCCCACGTAGCGCCTCGACATCGCCAGGTGGAAACGACAGCCCGGCCGACCCGATCACCTCGAGATTCTCCGGGATATCCGTCGTGACGATGCAATTGCCATAGCTCAGGGCCTCCAGCAATGCGATCGACAATCCCTCCATCACCGATGGCAAAATGAAGGCGTAACAGGCACTGTACAGCTCTTCCATCATGTCGCGGCCAACCCGCCCCAAGAACACTACCTCGTCCCAGGCGGCGGCTTCGACTTGCCGGATGTAGTCGTCGGAGTAGCTGGTGCCGCCAGCCAGCACCAACTTCTTGTGCCGTGGCAGAGGACGCAGCGCTTCGAGCAGGGTGTGCACCCCCTTTTCCGGCGAGATCCGGCCAGCGAACAATAGAAAGCTGTCCTGTTCCAAACCGTGCTCGGCCAAGAGGTCGATCGGTCGATGCTCGCCGAGGACCACCGCGTTGGGGATCATGGTGGGCTTGCGGCCGTGCGCTTCCTCGTAGTGTCTCTGCAGAGTCTTCGACACCACCGCGGTGGTGGTCGGACAGTGAGCCGAAGCCCACTCGCCGAAACGTAATGAGTTGCGTGCGAACCACCCCCACTTGGCGCGTTGCCAATCGAGCCCGCGCACTGAGACCACCGTTTTACGACCGACGAGCCGCGGCACGATCGACAGCGGCGCCGAACCGATGGCATGGAACTGCACGATGTCGAAACCGCGACCGAGGCAGTCGAAGGTCGCCAACAGGCTGTGCGACAGGGTCTCCAGGTGTTTGCCGCGCAACGACGGCAAGCGTCGCACCTTGATCCCGCGGTAGGCTGGGACGTCCGGAGTGAAGTAGTTTCGGCAGTACGCAGTGACCTCATGGCCACGCTCGGCGAGTCGTGAGCCCACCTCCTCGTAGTACGTCTCGATGCCGCTGTAGGTGCCGATCACCCCTCGCGCACCGATAAAAGCGATCTTCAGCTTTTCGGCGGGCAACAGCACTTTCCCATGGAGCGAGCAGCGACTTCAATAGGCATAGCGCCTATTGTAGCGAGGCTGCGCCCCGGATGGAGTCCTTAACCCGTCACCGCCGAAACTCGGCGAGCTGCGCCAGACCCGATTCGATATCGAAGTCCGGCCGATAGCCCAGACCCTCGGTGGTCGCGGTCAAATCGGCGAGAGAGTGGCGCACATCGCCGGAACGCGGCGGCTCATGAATCGGCTCCGGACCGCCGCCACACAACCGACGGATCCGCTCAGCGAGCTCATTGACGGTCGTACGCCGTCCCGACGCCACATTGTAGGCCCCCTGCGCCGATGTCCGGGGGGCGCCAGCCGCTAGCAGATTGGCGCGCACCGCGTCAGAGACGAAGGTGAAGTCGCGACTCTGCTCCCCGTCGCCATAGATCAGTGGCGCCCGGCCTTCGTCATAAGCGGCGAAAAAGCGCGGAATCACCGCCGCATATGGGCCATCTGGACGTTGGCGCGGTCCGAAAACGTTGAAGTACCTCAAGCCGACCAACTCCATGTCATAACAACGTTGGAAGACCCGCGCCAAGTCTTCGTTCATCTTCTTGCTCAAGGCATAGGGCGACAATGGCTCACCCTCCACTCCGACCCGTTTGGGGAGTTCCGCGTGGTCGCCATAGACCGACG
>JAJCXQ010000531.1 GCA_029263355.1 Acidobacteriota bacterium
GATCGTCGACGGCCACACCGGCATCGAGCATTCGCTGTCGATCGCCCATGCCTACGAAGACGTACTGCAACTATGGAGCGCCACCGAAGTCGGCTACACCCCGACCCTCGGAGTGTGCTTCGGCGGCCTCAAAGGCGAAGACTACTGGTACCAACATCACGAGGTATGGAAGAACGAACGCCTGATGCGGTACACGCCGCGTTTCCTGGTTGAGCCCCTGGCGATGCGTCGATCGATGGCGCCAGAAGAGCACTACAACCACATCGACGTCGCCGCCTTCGCCAAACGCCTGATCGACCGAGGTGGCAGCGTCCAGGTTGGAGCCCACGGCCAACGCGAGGGATTGGCGACCCATTGGGAAATGTGGATGTTTCACCAGGGTGGCTTCACCCCCTGGGAGGCCTTGCGCGCCGGCACCATCGACGGCGCCCGCTACCTCGGGCTCGACGGCGATGTCGGGTCGATCGAAGCCGGCAAACTGGCCGATCTGGTGGTGATCGACGGCAATCCCCTGGTGGATCTACACCGTTCCGAATACATCGATTACACGATGCTGAACGGTCGCTTGTACGATGCCCGCACAATGTATCAGGTTGCACCCGACAGCGTCCCGCGCCAGCCCTTCTTCTTTGAACAAGAAGGCGGCGACACCATCCACCCCGCGACCTCCACCCGCCTCCAGGCGCTGCGTCGCCAACACCGTTGGGTCCACTGACTGGCGGCGGCGACAGCCAAATGAGGTCTTGATGGGAGGAGATGACAGGGGCGGGTGGAGAGCCTTGGAGGCCCTGGCGGCCTACCTCCCGATGGATCGTCGCCAGGCCGCCAGCCGCGACCAGAGACTGCCGGAAAAAACCGTCGGCGCAGTCGTGTTCGCCGACGTCTCAGGCTTCACCCTGCTGACCGAGACCCTGGGACGCGCACTGGGTAGCCAACGCGGCGCGGAGGAGCTGTCTTGGCAACTCAATCGGGTTTATTCCGGGCTCATCGCTGAAGTCCACGCACGGCGCGGCAGTGTCATCGGCTTTAGCGGCGACGCCATTACATGTTGGTTCGACGGCGACGATGGACGCCGCGCCACCGCCTGTGCCCTCGATATGCAGCGGGTGATGGCCGAACAGCACTTCACGACCGCTGACGGTTCGGCGATTCGATTGGCGATCAAAGTCGCGGTCAGCCAGGGACCGGTCCGACGTTTGGAAGTGGGTGATCCGCGAATCCGCGTCTTCGACGTCGTCGCTGGCGCCACCCTGGAGCGGGTCGCGACGGCGGAGCAGTTGGCCCAGCAGGGGGAGGTTGTGGTCGACTCCAGGAGCGCTGCGGCCCTCGGCGACGCCGCCCAAGTCAGCGAGTTGCGCACTGCTGAGGGCCAGAGCTTTGCCGTCATCGAAGCGTTGGCGGTATCACCGCCCCGCGATCCATGGCCGGTATTGGCCACCGACGCCCTGACTGATGAGCAGGTTCGACCGTACCTCGACCCTGAGGTTTATGAGCGCCTGCGGACCGGAATGGCTTCGTTTTTAGCCGAAATCCGCTCAGTCGTTCCGCTTTTCCTGTCTTTCGAGGGTCTCGATTTCGATCGCGACGACGAGGTTGGCGTCAAGCTCGATCACTACTTACGAGAGGTGCAGGCCATCGTCCACCGCTTCGAGGGCTCGCTCATCGATCTGACGACCGGAGACAAGGGAACCTATCTCTTCATCTCTTTCGGCGCTCTGGTCGCCCACGAAGACGACGCGACACGGGCGGTCGCCGCGGCCCTCGAGCTACGGGAGCTCTCCTTGCGGACGTCCAACATTCGCGAGCCACGCATCGGCCTCAGCCAGGGACGTCTCCACGCCGGCCCCTCGGGCAGCGCTACCCGCCAGACCTACACCGCACTCGGCGACGAGACCAATCTCGCCGCGCGCCTGATGAGCCGCGCCCGAAGCGGACAGATTCTAGCTAGCGACCGTATCGCCCTAGCGACGGCACAGAGTTTCCGTTTCCGCAACCTGGGCGCCCTGGTGCTCAAGGGAAAGAAAGATCCGCTGACGGTCCACGAAGTTCTCGACTCGCGGACGACCCAAACCACCGCACCGAACAGCCCAAACCTGTTGGTAGGCCGCCGACAGGAGCGCGAACTGTTCGACGGGTTGCTGAGTCGCCTGATCCACAACAGCGAGTACGCCCTGGCGATCCTCGAAGGCGAAGCGGGTATCGGCAAGTCGTGCTTGTTGGAGACGGTTCTAGAACAAGCTCGGACCGAGGGCCTCGACCCCTTCGTCGGCGCCGCCGACGCGGTAGAAAACGCCACCCCCTATTATGCTTGGCGTCCGATTTGGCGCTCTCTCTTCAAGCTTGGCGTCAGCGGCTCGTCAGACGAACGCCAACAGGTGATCGACGTTGTCGCCGCGCTCTCCGACCCGAGGTCGACTCAGCTGGCGCCGCTGTTGAACCCAGTTCTCACTCTCGACCTGGAGCCCACTCAACTCAGCGCTCAGTTGCACGGCGAGCCACGGGCCGAAAGCACTCGCGAACTGTTGCTCGCTCTACTGCGACATTTCGCCCGCCGACAGCCCCTATTCCTGGTGCTGGAAGACGCCCATTGGCTGGATTCGGCATCGTGGGATCTGGTTGACGCGATCGCTCGCGACACAACACCGCTGGTCTTGTTCCTGGCGATCCGGCCGGGAACCATGGCAGCCGGCATGGGACGCCACCAACTGCTTACACGCCCCGGAACCACACGGGTACGGTTGAAGGCTCTTGCCCAAGCCGAGGTACTGGCGTTGGTCAGCGAGCGCCTCGGCGTCTCCGAGCTGCCAGAACCGGTCGCCGATCTGCTGCGCAAGAAGACAGATGGCAATCCGTTCTTCAGCGAAGAGCTCGCGTTCGCGCTGCGCGACACCGGCTTGATCCGAATCGAAGACGGCTGCTGTCAGCTCGCTCCTGGGGTCGACGCTCTCGAGAACTTGGACTTTCCAGAAACCATCGAGGGTGTTGTCACCAGTCGCATCGACCGCCTGAGCGCCGCCGAGCAGTTGACCGTCAAGGTCGCCAGCGTCGTAGGCCGCGTCTTCGCCCGTAATCTGGTTCGCGACATCTATCCCGTCGCTTCCGATCGCCACTATCTCGCGTCGCACCTCGACCATTTGGAACAGCTCGATATCACTCGCCCGCTCAGTCCGGCGCCGGTGCTGCACTACATCTTTAAACACATCATCACCCAGGAGGTCGCCTACAATCGTATGTTGCTCTTCCAGCGACGGCAGCTCCACCGGGCGGTTGCTCAGTGGTACGAGTTGCAGGGCTCTGAGACGCAGGGAGGCGAGCGAGGCTTCGAAACGCTGGGGGGCGAGCCACGGGGCTTCGAGACCCGAGGAGGTGGGGACCATCGGACCGCCGTGACCAAACTCAGTCCGCTTCTGGCTCACCACTGGAGTCAAGCGATCGAAGGGATGCCAAACCCTTCGCCAGAGCACCTGAGCAAGGCGATCCGCTATCTCGAAGCCGCTGGCGAACAGGCGCTCCGCGACCATGCCAGTCGCGAAGCAATTCGATACCTCGACCAGGCCTTGGCCTTGAACGAGACTTGGCGCAGCCTGGCCGATGACGAGTCGTTGGCCGCCACCGCCGAGCGCCGCAGCCGCTGGCACGCAGGGCTGGGGCGATCCCACCTCGCTCTCGGCGAATTGAAGGCCAGCCGATCCCACTACCTCGAAGCTCTCGCCCTTCTCGGCCGCCCCGTTCCTCGCCGCCGGGGGCACCTACTGGTGGCCACCCTCGGCACAGTGGCAAGCCAGATCTGGCTCAATTTGAGACCCGTAGGCCGGCGGCGCCCACTCACGTCGCAGCTCCAGGACAAGCTGTTGGCAGCGAGTCGAATCTGCAGCTATCTTGCTGAAATTCACTGGTTTGCCAACGACCAGCTGGGGTTCTTGTTTTACGCCGTCAGGTTCGCCAATCTGTCGATGCGGGCAGGCCCTTCTCCGGAGTTGGCCGAAAGCTGCGCCGGCATGAGTATGTTGACCTGTCTGCGTCCACTGCGCTTCACCGGCGACCTCTATTCGCGCCGAATCGACGAAATCGATCCCGCCTTGGTGCCTGCGAGTACACGGATACGCATATTGATCCTGACCTCGGTCGCCGACTACAGTCTCGGACGCTGGGGGCGCGTTCGCGAGAAGCTGCCGGAAGCCTGCAAGATTTGTGAACAATTGGGTGACTGGCACCATTGGGCGGAGGCGAAGTCGATGCTGGGAATGGGGGCCTTGCACGAGGGCAACCTGGATCTCGGGCGTGAGCACCTCGACGCCTTGGCAGCCGCAGGACGCGCTCGCAATCACCCCAGACATGTCGTCTGGGGCCTCTCGAATCTCGCCATCCTCGCGCTGCGTCAAGGTCATCCAGAGCTCGCCACCACGCTGATCGACGAAGCTCAGCCTTACCTCGATTCGGAGGAAGATCGCATCTACGCCATTCTCTGCTACGGGCAACTGGCGCTCGCCCGCTTGCGCTTGGGGAATCCGACCGCGGCGCTCAACGCCGTCGACCAGGCCAGCGAGCAAATCCACCAAACTGCCCAATCGCCCTCACCGGTGGCGCTTCGGGGCTACACCGGCACCGCAGAAGCCCGCTTCGTCCTGTGGCGACAAGCCATCCACGCCGGCCGCCCAGCCGAGGAACTCAAAACCCTGGCCACCGCCGCCCGTCGGGCTTACCTCGGTGTCCGCGCCATGGGTCGAATGTATTCGATAGGCCGCCCCGATGCCTGGGGTTGCGCTGGCACGCTGGCCGAGCTCTCCGGACGACCACGACGCGCACGACGGGCCTGGCGCAAAAGCTTGGCTGCCGCTGAAGAACTGAAAATGCCCTATGAGCAAGCCCGAGCCCACCTCGAGCTGGGCCGCTGCCTACCCGACACCGATCCGGCCGGCAGCCGTCACCTCGAGCAAGGCAGGCAGATCTTGCGTCGACTGGGCTGCGACGAAACCTCGATCGCGATCTCTGATCAACCTTCGCCGCGGCGAAGGATCTCCGGCGCGACTAAAACAATTTAGGAGATAGATTACCAAAGCGCATACCCATCTCTCCACCGTAAACTAAGCGATCGCCCCTCGTCAGGCAGCGCGGTGCGACGGATCGTACCTTTTGACCGGACCGCCGGGAGACACGACGAGGTCATGAACCCCTCCTCTATTCCTTCTCTCCAGACGACCTGCCGATGGCGGGTTGCAAGCCTGGTCATGACGATGAGCCTGGGTCTCTTCGGCCAAGGTCCAGCTTTGGCCGACAGCCCCTCGATGTCAACAGATGACGAGGAAACCCGCCGCCACGGCATTTTTATCGACAACCTCGACGTCAGCCTGGTCAACATCGAAGTGTTCGTCACCCGGGCCGGCAAACCGGTCCGCAACCTGACCCGTGACGACTTCCAGATCCTCGACGACGGCGAACCCGTCGCCGTTACCCACCTCTACCGGGTCGACGCCGGTCGACGCGCGGCGCCATCGTCTACGGAATCGGAGTGGCGTTCTACCCGATCGGTGCTGGCGCCGACGCCGGTCCTGATCTCTTCGGGGCCGAGAGCCGTGGTCTCGCCCGGCCAACCAGCAATTTCACTCGCCTGAGCGACAACGACGACGGGCTGCGTTGGCTGGCCCGCGATACCGGCGGTCGGGTGGCGATCGGGCGCGGCGACGTCAGCGACTTCTTCGTCCAACTCAGCCAAGACCTGACCCACTATTACTCGTTGGCTTATGCCTCACCCCATCGCGGCGACGGCAAGACACACCGCATCAAGATCCAGCTGCGTCAGCCCGACGGCTCATTTGCGCCCCCCGAAGACGATCTCGAGGTGCGCTATTTGGCCGAGTATCGCGACAAATCCGCCGACCAACAAATGGCCGACCGCACCTTCGCCGCCCTGGCGCTCGGCGTCACCGACAACCCGCTCGACGTACGGGTCGAGATCGGTGACGAAACGCGCCAAGCAAGTGGCCGCTACACCGTACCGATAGAAATTCGGGTGCCGGTCGCCAATCTGGTGATGGTTCCCGATGCCACCTCACATTGGGGCAAGGTCACGATCCAGCTCATCGTCCGGGATGAAGCCGGCCGGGTCTCCGATCCTCAACGGATTCGGATGCCGATCGAGATCCCCCATGCCGGTCTGCTGCAAGCGTTGTCCGAGTCGGCGGTCTACGCCACCGAGCAGCTGAGCACAGGCGAGACGTAGCGGGTCGACTTCTGGATGGAGGTTGATGGCGTCAGTCTGCTCGACGCGTTGCCCACCGACGAGTCCGACGAGATGTCGCAACCCCAGCGCCTGCGGCTCGAGCTCCACGTTTACGCCATGACGCCCGATCATCAGCTCGCCGGCAGCTGGAGCCACCGTATTCGACTGCCGATCAGCGAGTTGCGCGAGCCGTTGGCCGCGGGTGGCGTCCGCTTTGCGGGCCACCTCGAGCTGCCGACTGGCGACTTCGAGCTCCGTCTGCTCGCCCTCGAACCCAAGTCCCAGCGTTTCGCGCTGCGCCATCTCGACCTCACGGTGCCGGCATCGCTGACGCCGCCGCTGTTTCCCGATGCCGACACCTGGATTCAAGTCCGTGAGCCAGGTGCAGCACCCCCGACCGGTATCCCCGCGATCGATCGCCCGGCAGCACTGCCGGTGCTGCGCGCCGGCCAAACACACCTACTGTGGTTCCACAACACCAACCCCGAGGCAATACCACGCAGCGCGCGTTGGCTACCGGTCTCTGAGGCCGACGCCATCGCCGCAGCGGACACCGTCTCTGCCCAGGCCCTCGAAGCTCTGTGTGAACTGGAGAGCCAGACCTTGGCCGCCAGCGAGGACCGTCTACGTAGCCGTACCTGGATGAAATCCGGCCAGGAGCGTGTGATCGAGCAACTCGCCGCAACCGAGCCCGAGAGCTTGATCCCGCTGCTCGCCTTGCATGTTGCTGCCCACGATCGTTATGTCAAGCAGCCGGGCAGTGATCCCTTCCTGCCCGGGTCGAGCCGTGAACGTAGCCTCATGCTGGCCGAGGTCTACACCCGCCAGGCGCCCCGTGCCGTCGGCCGCAGCCTTGCCGCCTCCGCCCTGGCTGAAGTAGGCGTGGCGATCGATCGCGCCGGCTTGTGGATCGCCTCCCGTCGGATGCTCGAAGAGAGCCTCACCCTGGATCCCGACCAGGCTTCCACCCTGCTCTACCTCGCCTACTGGCACCAACGACGTGCCGCTACCGACGACGCCGTGCCCTTGCTGCGACAGCTGCTGGCGGTCGCTCCGCAGTCGCTGCAAGGCAAGCTGCGGCTGGCTCACGGCTTGGCGCAACAGGGGCAAACCAGCGAAGCGGATCGTCTGCTGCGACAGGTACTTCACCAGGGCGGCAGCGATTGGATGTTGACCATCGCTTATCAAGAGCTCGCCCGTCTGCTCCTGGCACAGCAGCGCGACGATGAGGCGGTCTCTCTGCTCGCAGGAGCGGTCGCTCACCTACCGTCCCAGCAGCGGCTTCGCATCCAGCTCGCCTACGCTCTCGATCGTGTCGGTAAAGGTCATCGGGGAAGCGAGATCGTCACCGCTCTGCCAGCGGATCGCGGCCGTCCCTCGCCGCGCAATCTCTACAGTCAGCGGCCCCAGACCGCGGGCAACGACGGTCGCCAAGCCTTACAACGCCGCGCGATGGCCCGTCTGCCGCTGTTGACCCAAGCCCTCGATCAAACCAAGGGGTCACGATGAGATCCGTCGGCATCCGAGGTCTGA
Source organism: Acidobacteriota bacterium (assembly GCA_029263355.1). Lineage (GTDB taxonomy): Bacteria > Acidobacteriota > Thermoanaerobaculia > Multivoradales > J023 > JAAELT01. The sequence continues at coordinate 7,754 of JAJCXQ010000531.1, forward strand.
CGGCGGCGCTGCTCGCCGTGATGGTGACCTCCGCCGCGGGTGCACTCGATCTTTTCGTCCGCAGTCCACGGGACGGCCAAGTCGTCTTCGGCGAAATCGACGTCGAGGTCGAAGTGCTCTCCGCAGCGCCCTTGGTCGAGATCACCGTTTCCCTCGACGGTGAGCCGACGGCACGGCTCATTGCCGAGCCCTACCGGGCACGGATCAACGTCGGTCAAGACAACCGCGCTCACACCTTCGAGATCACCGCCACCAACACCGATGGCGAAACGGTGACCCGCCGTATCGTCACCGGCGCCATCGCCGTCAACGACGAGGTGGACCTCGAGTTGCAGCAGCTCTACGTCACCGTCACCCATAGTGGCGCCTCGGTCCTCGATCTCGACGCGGCCGCCTTCGAAGTCGAAGACGACAACCATCGCCAGACGCTGGTCACCTTCGAACGCGGCGACGTACCGCTCACCGCCGTCCTGTTGGTCGACTCCAGTCACAGCATGCAGGGTGAGGCGCTAAAGTCGGCCCTCGCCGGAGCTCAGGCCTTCGTCACCTCGATGGCTGAGCTCGACCAAGCCAAGGTGATTGTTTTCTCCGACCGCTTGCTCGCCGCCACCCCGTTCACCGGTGAGCCTGCGGCGGTCAGCGAGGGGCTCGCGGGGGTTGCAGCCTCCGGCGGCACCGCCGTCCACGACCATCTCTACCTCGCCTTGAAAGAGCTCGACGGTCGGCAAGGCCGACAGGTCATTGTCCTGCTGAGTGACGGTATCGACGGCGAGAGCGTGCTCGATATGGTCGACGTGGCGTGGAAAGCCGGCCGCAGCCCGAGCCTGATCTACTGGATCCGCCCATCCTCGCCGAACCGCACCGATACCCACTACTCCATCTGGCGCAACGCCGAGACCTCACAGCGAGAGCTCGATCGGCTGGAGCACTTGGTGAAAACTTCCGGCGGTCGCATCCGCGAGATCGAGCACATCGGACAGGCTCCTGAAGCCTTCCGCGAGATCTTGCGTGAGCTACGCGAGCAATACGTCCTCGGCTACTACCCCAGTCTCAACCGTAACGACGGCGCCTGGCACGACGTCCGGGTCAAAGTCCGCGCCCCCGGCGTCCGCGTCCGCACCCGCGGCGGCTACGTCGACGATGAGCTGTGATACCCACGTGGTCGCTGGACAGAGCCTCGAGCCACTCATCCAGAAGACTCAGGCGGCCTAACCGAGTCCGTCTGCGTTAGCCATCGGGGCAAAGAGCGCCAGCCTGAGTCTCGACTACATCTCCAAGGTTGAACGCATCGAGGCAATCGAGGATCCGAATAGGATCCGACAACAAGAGGAGTTGGCGATCCACAAGTCAAGATTGTCGTCAACGAGGTCTCGATAGGCTTGACAGTGCCTGTGGGCTGATCGTAAGACCTCACCGCGCATAGATTATTCGCTATGATTAGTAGGCTCTTCGAGGGAGACGCTGCTGTAGGTGCGGCACAGCACAAGAAAACGAACATGAGGGATGCTATGAAATCACTCTACGCAACCACCCTAATGGCCTTGTCCATTAGCTTTATCCTGGTGTCCACCGCGTCAGCGCAGCGCCCCAGAGGCGTCATCCCCTGTGACGTGCAGATGTCTACCAACTGTTCTGGTTCCACCGGCATGAGGGCCTGTAGCCTGCAGCGCAACGTGGGTAGCTCCGGCACCGCGGCAACCACCTGTGCCTTGACCATGTCGAACAATGCGAACTGCAGCATCGGCATGGCCGCAACGTTCCTTCAGACGTTCCATGCGGTTCAGACCGGACCCAATCCCTCGTGTCAGTGGAGTTGTACCGCCTGCCCAGAAGTGACGTTGGACACCGCCGACGGTCTCCCCGTCGAGCTGCTCGAATTCGACATCGAAAACGGTGACACGGAGGAGAAGGACGAGGAAGACAAAGCCGGAAAGCCGGACTGAGTTGTCCTTTCCCAGCCCGTCGATCATCCGACTGCTCCTCGACAAGGAGGCTCCCCAGGCGACCGGCGCTACGCGATCGCCTGGGCGGCGCCTTCAGCGAGCATGCAGCAGCCT
>JAJCXQ010000532.1 GCA_029263355.1 Acidobacteriota bacterium
CGGTAGTTATATTTTTGCCGTTCTGCCTCCCGGCACCTATCAGGTGATCTTCAGCCTGGAAGGTATGCAGACCCAGACCGCGGAGATCCTGGTCGCGGCAGCACAAACGAAACAATTCGACACCCAGATGACCGTTTCGGAGGTCACCGAGACCATTATCGTCACCGGCAATAGTGAGACCTTCTCCTCAACCGGTTCGGCGGCCACGACCTACCACTCCGACATGATCGAGAAACTGGCCGTGGCCCGCGATCTGGATTCCTCGGTGCTGCTGGCCCCCGGCGTGCAGAATAGCGGACCGGGCGCCAATCAAGACCGCAACACAATCACCATCGCCGGGGCGCAGTCTTTCGAGAATCTCTTTCTGATCAACGGCGTGGTGGTCAACGAGAACATCCGCGGTCAGTCTCTCGATCTGTTCATCGAAGACGCGATCCAGGAGACCACCACCTCGACATCAGCGATCTCATCGGAGTTCGGACGCTTTACCGGTGGCGTGGTCAACGCCATTACCCGCTCCGGCGGCAACGAGATCTCCGGCTCGTTACGGGTCAACCTCGAGAACGAGGATTGGGAAGAACCAACCCCGGTGACGATCGCCCAGGAAGACTCCATCAAAGATACCTTTGAAGCCACTCTCGGCGGCTTCATCCTCAAAGATCGTCTGTGGTTCTTCACCGCCGGTCGTACGTTCGACCGCGAGTCCGCGGAGCAGACTTTCGTCACCAACGTGCCCTACACCCGCGGCAGTAGCGAAGATCGACTCGAAGGAAAATTGACCCTAGCCCTCACTCAGAGTCATTCGGTGCTCGGCTCGTATATCGACATCGACAGCCAAACCACCAACAATGACCCCTTCGGCATCGCGCTCGAGACCAAGGCTCTCACCGATCGTGCCGATCCCCAAACCTTGACCGCCTTCAACTACACTGGCATCGCGACACCAAACCTCTTTCTCGAAGCACAGTACTCCGAGCGCGAATTCATTATCGCCCAGGGCGCCGGCAGTAATGCCACCGATTTCGTCGGTGGCACTACGTTGATCGACATACAGAACAGCGCTGCGACCTACCACACGCCTTACTTCTGTGGCACCTGTCCCGACGAAGAACGCAACAACGAGTCCATGTTGGTCAAGGGTTCGTACTTCGCGTCGACTCAGTCGGCCGGCTCCCATGACATCGTCCTGGGTTACGATTCCTTCAGTGACCTCACCGCCTCCGAGAATCACCAATCTCCGAGCGGCTTCCAGGCCTGGACCGACACTACCATCCAGCGCGACGGCGCTCCCGAGCTCTTCCCGGTGGTCACTCCCGGTGTCACCTTTGTGCAGTGGTGGCCAATCTTCAACCCCACCGAAGGCGCTGATTTCACCACGAATTCAGTCTTCGTCAATGACAACTGGCAGCTCAACGACAAATGGTCCTTCAACCTTGGCGCGCGTTACGACGAGAACGACGGCACCAATTCGGGCGGCGCCGCGGTGGCAAACGACTCCAACATCAGCCCGCGGCTGGGCGCCGCCTTCGATCTCAAGGGGGATGGTGATTTGGTCTTCAACGCGTCCTACGGCCAATATGTCGCAGCGCTAAATTCCAGTATCGCGGACAGCACCTCTGTGGCCGGCGCCCCAGCCGATTTCGAGTGGGACTATCAAGGACCGGCGATCAACGCCGATCCCAACGCCCCAACCTCCAGCTTGATCGGACAGGACGAAGCCATCCGCTTGATCTTCGCTTGGTTCGACAGTGTCGGCGGCACGTCCAACACCGACCTGCTGTTCTTCGCCGACGTGCCGGGCGCCAACACCATCATCCGCGATTCTCTATCCTCGCCAACCGCCGACGAGCTGACCTTCGGCATCACCAAGAAGCTCGGCAGCCGCGGTCTCGTCCGCGCCGACTACGTGCGTCGCGATTACGGTGACTTTTACTTTGAGCGTCGCGATCTCACCACTGGCCAGACCAGCAGCGAAGAGCTTGGCGACTTCGACCTGGGCCTGATCGTCAACGATAACTCGGTCTTGGAACGGGTCTACGACGGCCTCCACTCTCAGTTCTCGTACCGGGTGAGTGACCGCTTCAATGTCGCTGGCAACTGGACTTGGTCCCACGCCCGAGGCAATTTCGAAGGTGAAAATCGAGATTCTGGGCCGCTCACCGGCAGCTCCGGCGAATACCCGGAATACAAAGCCTTCGACGCGCATCAGCCGCGTGGCAGCCTGTCGATCGACTCGCGCCACAAAGTGCGCCTTTGGGCGGTCTACGACCTGCTACAGAACGACCGTCACAACCTCAGCTTGAGTGTGCTACAGAACTTCTCCACTGGCTCACCTTACGGCGCCCAGGGTGCGGTGAGAAGCCGCGACTTCATCACCAATCCAGGCTATCTGACGCCACCGCGCTCCGTCACCTACTGGTTCACCGGGCGCGATGCTTTCACTAGTGACGACATCACCAGCACGGACTTGGCCGTCAACTACGCCTTCACATTGAATCTCGGCGGCAAGAGCTTCGAGATCTTCCTGCAGCCCGAAATGCTGAACGTGTTCGACGAGTCCAATGCCCTGGCGGTCAACACCACCATTCTCGACGCCACCAACTCGGCTAATTTCGAGGCGTTCAATCCCTATACCGAGACTCCGATTCAAGGTGTCCATTGGGACTTCGGCTCCAACTTTGGCCAACCCGTGCGCGACACCGATTACCAGCGTCCGCGGACGTTCCGGTTGTCGGCGGGATTCCGCTTCTAGGCGGAGGCTAGCCGGCGTCTGTCTCGAGCCCCGGCCGCTGGTCGGGGCTTCTTTACTTCTATCAAAAGTACCCGGTGGTATTGGCTGATCGAGCGATTTCACGGCCTCGACCAAGCCGGCGGGACGCCGGCTCTCCCAGCAGGTGGCTTTCTCGAGGTCCCGCCGGGCGGAGGCGACGCACAAACTGGTATTCTCGAACTGTCAGCCCAGTTCTCAACGGCAGGCGACCGGCCGAAAACCCGTTTTCTGAACAGCGACTCGCTATGAACTCACCGGGCTCAATTTTCCTTCGTTGTGCGACCTTCTTCGCTGTGATGTTTGTGACGAGCCTCGGCTCGAGTCACGGCTCCGAGACTCCGACCGTCCACAACACCCGACTCGTCTACTCGACCGAGGAGATGGTGAACCTCGAGCTCGATCGCTTCATCGAACGGTCGGCGCCCCACCTCGCTCCTTACCGCGAAACCCTTTCCCATTGGTCTGCGGCTTCGACCATCAGCCCTAAAGTCACTCTGACCTTGATCGAGATGCAGAGCGGGATGGTCAGCGAACCGAGGGCGCTTGGGCCGACGGATCACGACCCGCGCGACGACTCGAGTCGCCCGCTGGGCTCGCTGGTAGCACCAGCCGGATTCTCTAACCAACTGCGCGGTGGGCTCGACCAGCTCTCCAACCTTTTCTACGGCTATCAACCAGCCAGCACCACCAACCTGTCCCCGGCAAGCCCTCACGACCGTCCCGCGGACGCCGCCTCCGCTGCGCTGCGAGCACTCCTGGTCTCGCAAGAGGCGCTGGCGAGGTTCGTCGCCACTTACGCGGACCTGTTCCCGAATGCCTCAGCACTCTCCCAGCCGACTCCTGGGGCGCACTTTCACACCAAGGCTGCTGCGCCAGCGCCCAACTACCTACAGCTGCCCTACAGTATTGGATTGGGCTGGATATTCAACGGCGCCCACAGCTACAGAGGCAACAATGAAGGCCCTCCGTCCTCCCTCGACTTCAGCCGCAATTGGCCGACATGGGGCGCCAACACCTCCAACGACTGGGTTGTGGCCGCTCACGGTGGCCAAGTAATCGTCCACTCGAGCTGTTTCATCCAGGTCCTTGGCTCAGATGGCTGGTCAACTACCTACTATCACCTCGACAACATCGTGGTTGCCAACGGCCAGACCGTACAAGGGAATCAGCGGCTAGCCAACTATGCCAACAACCAAGCCCAGGCCCTATGCGGGGGTGGCAGCTCAACCGGTCCCCACGTCCACTTTTCGCTGCGGCGCAACGGTGAGTACGCCTCGCTAGACGGCGTCGCGCTGAGTGGCTGGGTCGTTCATCCAGGTACCGTCGACTACCACGCCGACTGCAACTTCTTTTGGCTCGAACGCAACGGCTCCCGCGTTTGCGCCTGGAGCAGACTCATCAACCTAGGACTCCCTACTCTCAGTCCGCCGGCAGCACCGAGCGGACTCGGCGCGAGGAATCTCGGCAATCAACGAGTCGAGCTGACCTGGAACGACAATTCCGACGACGAATCGAACTTCGAAATCCAGCGCCTAGTCGGGGGCTTCGTCACTATTGCAACGGTCGAAGCCAACTCGACCCGATACATCGAATCGAACCTAGCGCAGGGCACCACCTACACCTACCGAGTGCGAGCCAATAATGCGGCAGGCTCGTCGACGTGGACAAATACCGCGACCGCAACAACAAACGGCCTGGGGGCACCGAGTGATCTCGACGCTATTCCGCGATCGGAATCGGTGGTCGAGGTCTCGTGGAGCGACAATTCGACCACCGAAACCATCTTCGAAATCGAGGCCAGAACGACCGGCGCCTACCGTCTGGTAGCGACCGCCGCTGCCAACAGCACCAACGCCGAGATTTCCGAGCTCGAGCCTCAGACGACTTACACCTTCCGCGTCCGGGCCACCAGCAGTGTCGGCAACTCGGCCTATTCCAACGCCGCGACCGCAACCACCTTCCAGGGCGATCCCGAGCCCTGTGTCGAAGATGAAGCCACCATGTGCCTGAACGAGGGTCGTTTCAAAGTCCAAGTGACGTGGCAGGACTTCAATGAACAAACCGGCAGCGCTCAGCGAGTCGCCTCGGGCGCCACCGACTCCGGCTTGTTCTGGTTCTTTGACGACGGAAATTGGGAGATGCTGATCAAGGTACTCGACGGCTGCGCCGTCAATGACCACTTTTGGGTCTTCGCCGCCGCCACTACCGATGTGGAATACACCCTGCGCGTCACCGATAGTTTCACCGGCGTCGTGGCTTCGGTTTTCAATCGGCTCGGCAACGCCTCCTCGGCGACCACCAACACCGAGGCCTTCGCCACCTGCCAGGTGACGCCGCCACCGTGGGCCACCACTCCTCAGCCCCTTGGGGGTCGTGAGATCGCCCCAGTCCCGCCGGTTGCCCAAGCCAAGACCAAGGCCGTTGAAGGTTGTGGTGACGATGCAGACCACCTCTGCCTCAATCGCGAGCGTTTCGAGATCGAGGTCGAATGGGAAGACTTCGCCGGCCAAACCGGCCGGGGCCAAGTCGTGCCCTTCGGTACCGCTGATTCGGGACTATTTTGGTTCTTCAGTGACGCCAATTGGGAGATGTTGGTTAAAGTTCTGGACGGTTGCGCGTTGAATGAACACTATTGGGTGTTCTCCGCCGCCACCACCAACGTAAGCTATACCCTGCGGGTGCGCGACACCCTAACCGGCGCTGTTGTTGAATACGACAATCCGCTTGGCGTCGCTGCCAACGCCATCACCGACACCAACGCCTTCGCCACTTGTCCCTGATCGCCAACAGCTCCTCGACTCGATCAACAACTGCAAAGCCACACCCCCTTGATCGACGTCGAAACCTTTCTCCGCGAGCACAGTGTCGAGGAGCTGTGCGCTACTGCCGAGAGCTACTTCGCTCGACTGGACGGCGAAGAGCTGATGGTCCACGAGGCGCGGAAACCTTTTGCCAATCTGCTCGAGGCGCCGCAGAGCCTGCACAAACTGGGTCTGCTTCTCGGTGGCCTGCGTCTGGGTCAGGGGATGACGGTGATGGACTTTGGCGCCGGGTTGGGATGGTTGTCGCGGTACCTCAATCAACTCGGCTGCGAGACGATCTCTGTCGACGTCTCGACTACCGCCTTACGCCTCGGCCGCCAAGCTTTCGATCGCCATTATGTTGGCAAACAACGAGCGCCGGCCCATTTCCTGCCCTACGATGGCCGGCGCCTGGAGTGGCCCGAAGCCTCGGTCGATCGTGTGATCTGCTTCGATGCCTTCCACCACATCCCCAACCAGGGCGAGGCCCTCGCCGAGATGCAAAGGGTCTTGCGTCCCGGTGGCATCGCCGGCTTCGCCGAGCCGGGCCGTCGGCACTCCTGTACCGCACCCGCGCAGATGGAGATGGCCAAGCTCGCTACCCTCGAAAACGACATTCGGCCAGAGCAAATTTTCGCCCTGGCTCAGCAAGCCGGTTTCACCGATTTCGCCTGCACCCAAGGCATTCCTAAGCCGACTCTTTTCTCCCTCGCCCAATATTTGCGAATCGCGGCCCCTGACGTCGGTATCGCCAAACTCACACGACTCCGCACTTGGTGGCGGCGTCGGTTTTGGCCCAGGACTGTGCAACGCCACATCAACGAGATGTTGCGCCAAGGCATGGCCGACGGGCCGATCTTCTTTTTACACAACGGCCCGTTTGTTCCCGACAGCCGCAGCCCAGAGGGCCTCAGTCATCGTCTCCAACTCGGCCCGGTTCCGGCTTCGGTTAAAGCGGGTGAAACGCTTGGAATCGCAACTTCCATCACCAACGCCGGCGCCGCCCGCTGGCTCCACCAAAGCCGTGACATGATCGGCGTCGTCCAACTCGCCGTCCAGCTCGTCGACTTGGACCACGATACCGTCGACGACGACTACTACCGCCACCCCCTAGGCCGCGACGTCGCTCCCGACGAGCAGGTCTCCTTTCAGGTGCGGGTTCCGCTTCCCCAATCTGGACGTATCAAACTACGCTTCGATCTCGTCTCCGAACACGTCGCCTGGTTCGAGCGCCTGGGCTCGTCGCCGGTAGAAGTTGAACTCGACGTGGTCTGATTGCCGACGATCCTGGGTTGAATTCACTTTTGGCCCCTCATGCCTCGTGCGGACACCCCCTGCCCTTGCCCCACCGTGCCGGTGGGCTGGAGACTGCTGGACTGCTCGAAAAAACGGTAGCTGCAAGAAGACCCGAAGGTTTTTACAGCCTTGCGACTCCTACAGGTGAATGCAACCTCACCGGCAACATCGTGGAGAGCCATGAGTCGCAACGAATCCAGCGTCGGCCTCGAGCTCGGCATACCCTCGTGGCCAACAGCCACAACAAACCCCGTAGCCAGGAGCCGGACGCGACCGTGGGCAGTGGCCGTGTTCCTGTTGATTTGCGGACCACTCTGCTTTCTCGGCCTAGGGGTGACGGACGTCGTCACTATGGAGGGTATCGTCGCAGATGGCGCCCGGCACATGGGCAGGACACAGGAGTACTCGGTCCCTCACCTCCATGGTGAGATCTACTCCTACAAGCCGCCGTTGGCTTATTGGATGGCGCTGGCCTCGTTCCAGCTCTTCGGCGAAGAGACCGCATGGACCCTGCGATTCCCATTTGCACTCAGCGCGTTGCTCATGGGCCTGGCCATCTTGCTTTTGATGAGGTCGATCGTAGGACAGTGGACTGGACTGCTCTGCGCCATCGCATCCATGACCGGCGCGCTGATGCTCCAGAAGCTTCATCTGGCGGAGTTCGACATGCCGCTGGCGGCCGGCGTCGGGATCGCGGTAGCCGTGGCTTGTCGAAACTTTGCCAGCGATCACCCCCGGGGTGAGCGGTGGCTGGTCGGTTATGCCGCCCTCGCTATGGCTTTTTTGGCTAAAGGGATCCCGGCGCTGATGTTCTACGCCCCCGGGCTGCTGTTGGCAGCCCTAGCGATACGTAAGCCCAAAGCGCTCCTAAAACCGGGGCATTTAGCTGGCGTAACGCTTTTCGCTGTCGTCATTACAGGATGGTTCTTCTCCGCCTTCCAGTCCGCAGGTTGGCAGGCGTTCATGCAGCCGATGGCCGAGGCCCATGACAAAGGACTGACTTGGACCGCCGCCAGCTTCGGTTCAACCCTCGTCAAACCCCTGACCGCCTGGGCATTGTTCCTACCCTGGCCCCTCCTGCTGCCGATGGGTCTCAAGGCGGGCTGGAGTTCCGAGCCGGCTCGCAAGGTCGCGATCGTCGCCGCATCCTTCGTGACAACGGGCATCGCCGTCTTCATGCTCGTTCCAGCTACCGAGTCGCGCTACTTGCTGCCGCTAGCCGCACCCATTGGAATACTCTGTGGCGTCACGGCAAAAGAAGTTATCCGTTCAGGCCGAAGCTTCCGAACCCGGGCGATCGAGGCTCTCGCCATCGTCATCAGCTCAGTAGCGATCGGGATGGCGGTGATCACCCCTACCGTCGACCTCACCAGCCGCTGGGTCATCGCCGCTTGCGCTACCCTCCTCTTGGTGTCTTTCAGCAGAGAGAGGCTTCGAAGGTTGCCGATGTGGCCAGTCTTCCTCGTCTCGGCGATGGCCTGCCTCGTCTGGCTCGGGCACACCTTGTGGATCAAGCCTCATCGCGCCAACTCGCGATCACTGAAGCCGGTGGCCGACGCCTTCGAAACGCATCTGAATCAAAGCTCGAAACTGTGGACTGGCCCGGTCAGCAAAGACTTTCGTCATTCGTCACTCTTCTTCTACTTGGAACGCCCTGTTGAGACGTTCGCACGCGAAGACACAGGGCCCTCTGCTGGCGACTATGTCGTCTTGTTCAGCGATGAACATCGAGAACTGATGATGAAGACGCCCTTCGCCTATGAGATCGTAGAAAGCCTAGTGCATCGGCAGGACGAAATCCTCCTGGCGCGAGTCCTGCCGACACGCCCTGCCCTGGAACGTGTCGTCGCTTCGACCAAGCGGCGAGACGCTGGCGCTCCCAGCAGGTGACTTCTTCGAGTCTCAATAGGCGGAGGCGAAGCCGCAAGTACTCATCGCTGAGCGACGGGTTTCAACCCCTCGCAGGGGCGGTCAGGGCTCGCGACTCAGCTGATCTAACAACCGACGCACCAACTCGGCTCGTGGATGTTCCGGCTCGACCTCCAGAGCGGAACGCAGATGCTCGGCCGCACGCTCCGGGTCGCCGAGGACGCCACCGAGGAGGACACCAAGCTCGTAGTGCGACTTGGCATGGAACCGTTGCTGCTCGAGGACGGCCCGAAAGGCTCCGGCCGCTTCCCGAGGGCGCCCCAGTTTCTTTAGCAGGAGGCCCTGGTTGAAGCGGGCGCGCCAATGTGCGGGATCGATAGCCAGGGCGCGCTGGTAGGCGTCGAGAGCACCATCGGATCGGTTTTGCTCTTCGAGGGCGATGGCGAGGTGGTTCCAACCTTCGCTGTGATCGGGCTCGAGCTCGACGACGCGACGGGCTTGGTTCTCGGCTTCTGCCCAGCGGCCACGCTGCAGCTCGAGTGCCGCCAGGGCGCTGTGGACGTCCACCAACGGCGGACGTAGTCCAGCGGCGGCGGCACGTAGGTGCTCTTCCGCCTCGGCAGCGCCGCTGCGGGCGAGCAGCACACCGAGACGGGCACGCAGGCTGTTGTCGAGAGGCTGGAAGGTCAACCCCCGACGATAAGCCGCAATCGCCTCCTCCGGTCGATCATCTGCCAACAAGCTACCGAGGGCTCGCCATCCTTGGAGACGGTAAGGCTCACGTTCGACCGCTCGGCGTAGCCGCGCCTCTGCGGCCTCGATCTCGCCAGCCGGCGCTTCAACCAACTCGGCAAGACCAATGTCGATCCTCGGCTGCCCCGGATTCTCAGCCGCCAACAACCGCAGCAAAGCAACCGCTTCGTCTCGACGCTCAAGCCGGTAGAGGGCACGCACCTTCTCGAGCCCGGCGTCGAGGGACTTGGGATCGATCGCCAGCGCCGCCTCAATCGCCTGCAGAGCGGGCTGGTGATCACCGGCACGGCCGAGTAAGACACCTAATCCCAAGACCAGCCCAGCGTTCTCGGGATCGAGCTCGAGGGCACGACGCGCCAGCTCAATCGCCTCGTCCAACTCACCTTGCTCTGCCAACGCCTTGGCGAGATCCGCCAACGCCGTCAGATTGTCGGGATCACGCTCTAGCACCTGGCGTAGCTCGACGGCGGCTTGGTCGACGTCGTGACGGTAAAGCGCTGCCTGCGCCCGCTCGAGGGCACGATGGACGTCGAGCATCGACTTGGGATCCGGCCGCTCAGATCGCTCCGGCGCGCCGCGGGCGGTCAGGTACCCGAGGCTGCGCAGCTTCTCCTGGGTTGCTGCGTCCACCGTCAACTCGTTCTGTGGCCCAACATCTTGTTCTCGACCCGCTAGCTCGTCGCGTAGCTGACGAGCCTGATTGCCTTTGGAAGCGATCAGATTGTGGCGTTCGCCAGGATCCGCCGGCAGATGATAGAGCTCGGGAGACGGCCCGTCGATCCACTTCCAACCCGCCCGACGGAGGCTGCGCAGCTTCGCCCAGCCATAGGTATAGTAGGGCACCAGAGTCTCGGCGTAGAGCGCACGCCCATCAACCCCTTCCATCCCTTGTGAACGGATCGCTGGGGCCTGACTGACGCCGTCGAGGGACTGGCTCGACTGCAAGGTTTGGAGCGCACTGTCGAGCCCAAGCAGATCGAGGGCGGTCGGCAACAAGTCGATTTGGCTGACCTCGTGACGCAGGTGCAGAGGCGGAGCTCCAACGCCTTCACCCGGCGGGCGCACGATCCAAGGAATCCGCAGGGTGGCGTCGTAGGCCAACATGGCGTGGCTGGCCTCACCGTGTTCACCGAGACTTTCACCGTGGTCGGCGATCACCATCACGAGCAAGTCCTTGCCATTCAGCTTTGGATGCCCCAGCAGGTGCCCGAGTTGGTCGTCGACGTAGGCGATCTCGCCATCGTAAGGATGATCGAGGTAACGGCTGGCAAACGGCTCCGGCGGAGCGTAAACCGCATGCGGATCGAAAAGGTGGACCCAAAGGAAAAAGGGGGCTGCATCCTTCCCCGTCGATATACCGTCCAGCCACTGACGGGCCGCCCCGACCGTGACTTCTGCCGGACGCTCAGCGACCATCCGCGGCGCCTTGGGTCGACCCGCGGCCAGATCGTCGTCATAAATCTCGAAGCCTTGATCGAGTCCATATCGACGCTCGAGCACCGCTGCCGACACAAACGCTGCGGTCTGGTAACCCTCCGCCGCCAGAACTTCGGCCAGGGTCGTCGAACCGGGGCCAAGGCTGTGGATTCCGTTGTTGCGAACCCCATGAGACGGCGGATCGAGACCGGTGAAGATGCTGGCATGGGACGGCAACGTCACCGGGGTGGTGGCGTAAGCGCGCTCGAAGATCACCCCGTCCCGTGTCAAGGCTTGCAGTACCGGCGTCTCGACATGGGCAGCTCCGTAAGGTTCGAGGCGATCGGCGCGCGTCGTGTCTAGAGTCACCAACAGAAAGGACGGCGCGGTCGGCCTGCGATCCATCTCGGGCACCTCGGCGCCGCAGGCCGAGAGCAGCGATACCACCGCCATCCAAGCCGCCGTCTTCAGCCCACCGCGGCCACCGCCTGGCCGGCGGTCACGAACCGCGGGCGGGTTCGACAGTAGGTAATAGAACCACATAAGCGTCCTGGGCACAGCAGCGGCGACCCGCACGGTAACGATCGAGATTATCGCGCAGGCGTTGCTCCGCGCGCGGTGTCTTGCCGTGCTCCACCGCTCGCAACAAGTTGCTTTGCAGCTCGACAGCGTCCACGAAGCGACCGAGCTGAGCCAACGCCATCGCCATCGTCTCACCGTGTAGCAGGTTCTGGCGCCACCTGAAGAGCTCACGAGCCAAGGCGAGGGAACGCTCGCCATCGCGCACCTCGTTTGCTGGAGCTACCGCCAGCAAACGCGCCAGAAGAAGTTTTAGTCTCCGACTGTCGGGCAACGCCTCGACCCCTGTCTCCAGACGAATTTTGGCCTGCTCGTAACGTTGGGCCAAAATCAAGGCACTGGCCTCACCGACTCGAGCAGCCTCGTGACGCGGCCTGCGCTCGATAACGGTGGCGTAGCGATCGGCCGCATCGACGTAACGGTCGGCCAACCCTAGGGTGTCTGCCAACCGTAACACCAGGTCCACTGAGTCGGGATCGAGACCCACCGCCAGCTCGAGCTCTTCCAACGCCGACGTCAGCTCGCCGCGGGCGATCCGCAACGCCGCCAAGTTACCGCGGACCAATGCCTCCTCCGGGCCGTCGAGCTGTAACTCCAGAGCAGCTCGATAGTGGCCACGAGCTTGGTCGGCCTTACCGAGACGCTGGTGCACCATACCCAAATGCAGGTGAGGGGCGCCATTCTCCGGCTCGAGCACCGCCAACCGACGGAGATCCGGAATCGCATCGGCATCTTCACCCAGTTGGATGTGCGCCATGGCGCGACCGGTGAGAGCAACTGAACTGTCAGGGCTGTGGTCGAGCACTTCGGTGTAATGCGGAAGGGCTTCGCGCTGACGGTCGAGTCGCATCAGAGTGCCTGCAAGGTCAAGGTTCGCCTCGACCAGAACAGACATCGCAAGATTTGTCTCGACAGGGGCCGCAGGGGCCACACGGTCTACAGCCGCCCGCCTGATCGCCGAATCCAAGTGCTCGAGCGCCAACTCATCTCGACCCTGAGCGATCAACAGGCCGCTGATCATGTAGTGGAGTCGCGCCCACACTGCGGCGCTCAACTCCCCGGAGTCCGCTTCCCGCCGGGCCGCCGCCGTGGTCAGATACCCGACCACCCCCGGCGTGTCGACAAGATGGGCGACGGCATATCCAACCAATTCGCGGAGTGGAGTCGTCTCCGACTCGACTTGCGCTAGCACGACGTTTGCAGCGGACACCTTGACGATCCGCGCCAGCCGATCGAGTCGTGGGTCCTCAAAGTCGACGTCTACCTCGCCAAGCAACCCCAAGTGCCGCTTGGCGCCGTCTAGATGACCGAGGCGACGCAGCGCCTGGGCCAGCGGATAATGGATCGCAGTGGCTTGGGGCTGAAGCTCGAGCGCTTGCTGGAAGTACTTCACGGCAGCGGCAAAATCAGCCTCTGCCGCCGCCACCTTGCCCAACCCTTGCAGCGCCGCGGCCGAGATCGGAGACTGACGCCGGGCTTGCTCAAACCGTTGCCTCGCCTCAGAGGGTCGGTCGAGTTGCAGCAGCTGCTCCCCCGACCGCAGGAGGCTTGGTAGATCGTTCGGTTCGACAACCAACACCTGGTCGAAACTCATCAACGCGGCTTCTAAGTCACCTAGATCCTGGTACAGGATCCCCAACTCGTAGGCCCACTGCGGCTCACCGGGCCTCAGCTGCTGGGCGTTGCGATAGGCCACCTCCGCGGCGAGGTGAAACTCGTGGGCGTGGTAGATCGCGGCCAGGTCCCCACTAGCTGCAGCGAGTTTTTCATCGGAGACACCCGGGCCACTGCTGAGCTCATCGAAACCCGCCCGCAAGCGTTCGAGCTCGCGACGGATCAGTGGCTCAGTACCGCTCAGATCAGGACGTGGCACCGCAACCAGCGCATCGCTAGCGCCCTCAGCCAGAGCCGCACCTGCGAGACCACTCACGAGAAGCAGTCCGACGACAACCAGCGCCGCCCAAGTCACTGATCCTGGGCTATTCGACACCCAATCCACGGTCCGGCCTGTCGCCTTTACGCTCATCCTTTAGTTGTAACACTTCCACCGGGGTCAAGGGTGCTGGCTCGTCCCGTATCCCGCGCTGCTTGGCCCTTGGAATGGCTTCCAGCTAGTGCACGGCAGAACAATCGGTAGCCGTGTGTTTCTTGGACGCCGATCCCTCTTCCTCAGGCAGCAAAAAAGATAAAACCGAGATGTGAGTCGTAAGGTGAATCGATAAAACTCCCCTCATGATGACCACTCTGGTAAACGAAGTTCACGAGAATCGGCAGCCTGTTGCCGGGCCACATGCGAACCTGATGCATGTGCTGCAAGAACGGCAAACCCACCGAGCGACTCTCGACGGGCGGCTCCCTGATGGGATCCGCCGGCTCATGAGAGAGCTACACCGCGAGCGACTCGGCGATCACAACCGAGGATGAAGGAAGGATCTCTGTGCCTCCCGCGGCGATCCAGATCCACTCGCTGCGGGCGGCTCGCCGGCATCTGCGCCCCACCAGTGTACTACCCGCCAGGTTGACAACCGATCCAACCTCGCCGTACCCTGGAAGTATGGCAAGGATTCGAGCCACCTACATGCTGACCGGCCTTTTGGCCGTTGTCTTACTCTGCGGATGGCCAACCGGCGGCATGCCGGTTGCACCCGCCAATGCGGGACCGAACAGCACGTACCTGGCGCAAGCCGAAACGACTCCATTGGACACGGTACCCGGCGGCTTCAGTCACGAAGGGGTGCCGCCAGAGATCGTTTCACCGCTGGTGATCGTCGGCAAAGGCGAGCGTTCGACCACAGCGGCCCTCACCGCGTCGGCGACGACAAGCTCTCTTCGCCTTGCGACGGTGGCAAACATTGCTGCCCAAGCGGCACCGCTGGCTCGCTCAACTCCGCTTTATCTCAGCCACTGCGCCTTTCTCTGTTGATCGCCTCGGCCTGGAGCCCGCTGATCGGGTGGCTCCAGACCTGGTCTGCCGCCACCTGAACGCCGGTTCCGAGTCATCGGACGGCTAGCGGCCACCCGAGGTTGGATTCAGCACGCCCGCGCGCCCAAGACGCACGCTGGCGATCTATAGATCGATCCGGGGATTCACATCCCCGTTAGGAGATAGGCGATGCCCAAGTACAGAAGAAGACCTCCGTTCATGTTGATGTTGATCACTGTCGTCCTGGCCGCATTCTTGATTCTTCCCCTGCTGCGTGATGAAGCACCGATCGACCTCGGGCTCGATCTGGCAGGCGGCGTGACGGTGACCTACCGCCCAGACTCCGGCCCCAGAATCGAACCACCCGGCGCCTCCCCCGCCGCGGCGGCGTCCCGCAGTGAGCTGTTGGATCTCGCCAAACAGACTCTTGCCAGTCGACTCTACCGATCTCTCAGCACCGTACCCGATGTTGTGGTGCGCGGCGACGACACGATTGTGGTCTCGATCCCCGGGGTGCAGGATCACCGTGAAGTTTTGGAGTTGGTCGGCAAAACGTACCATCTGACGTTTCGGCTGGTTGCACGGTCCCTCGAGGCTACCAGCACCGACGCAACAGATGTCACTACCAACACCTCCGTCACCTATAACTACGCCGGCCGTGCTCTCGAGCTCGAGCCCGCTCTCTTCTCCGGCGATATGCTCGACCCCCGCGCCTTGCGGGTCGAGACCGGCGCCACCGGCAACTTTGATCCTGCCGGTGACTCGCCGCGGGTGGCGTTTCGCTTCCAACCGCCACACGACGAGGAGTTTGGCCAATTCACTGCCGACAACATCGGCCGCGAGATGGCGATCCTGCTCGACGATCACGTCGAATGGTCCGGCCGCATTGAAAGCGCTATCCGCTCGAGCGGCGTGTTACAAGGCGCCTACAACCTCGATGAGGCTACCCAGCTGGCCCGCATGCTGCGCTCGGGCTCGTTACCGATCTCTCTCACCATGGAAAGCATGACCGCGATCGGCCCAAGCCTCGGCCAGGAAGTCCAGGAGCGAGGACTCTCTGCCTTGCTCCTGTCGCTGGCGATGTTGGTCGGTGTTCTGGTATTTGCCTACCTGCATCGCAGCTGGTTTCTACTCACCGGAGTGCTCTCCCTGGGTTTTCTGCTGCTCGCCATCAGCGGATTGGTGGCAGCCTTCAACCTCACCTTGGATATGGCCGGCATCGCCGGTCTGGTGTTGTCTGTCGGCATGGGGATGGATGCTTTCATCCTCATCTTCGAGGCCTTGGACCGCAAGCTTGGCCGGTCACCCTCACAGGAGCTGGAGGGCAGCCCAGATCGGTGGGTGAACAAGCTCTACTCCTTCGCTCGAGAAGGCCGAGTGTTGTTCCATGCCAATGCCACCACCGCCCTGGTGATGATGCTGCTTCTCACCGGAGACCGCCTGCGCTCCTTCGCCCTCTTCATCTTCGTTGGTATCGCCGCCTCCGTACTCACCATTTTCACCACCCGGGAAATCCTCAAACGCACCTACGGGCTGCTCCCCGACACCGGAATCGATCTCCTCTCGTGGGTCCGCGGGCGCCGCCCCGGTATCCTGCGTGGAAACCGGCACTACGGCGCGGCACTGGCGGCTGGGCTTGTCGTCACCTTGGCGCTGGCGGTCGCTGGCCCAACCGCGACAGCCCCATCCCTCGTGCTCGGCAGCGACTTCGAAGCCGGCAGCCAACTGATCCTCACCAGCAACCATGGCGACGACACCGAGTCGGCCTTGCGTCACTTACAGGAACGCTTGCCCGGCGTCGACATCCGGCACCAGGGCCTGGGTGATCCCGCCGATGGACGCTCCCTCGTCACCCTCGGCGTCGCGCTACAGGGTGACGAGCACGCCAACATCGACGCGAACCAAACCGGCGACGACACCGCCGCTGAGACCTGGGGAGCGCTCACCGTCAGAGAGCTCATCGACCTGATGGCCAATGAATCCGTCACCCTCGAAAGCGCCACCTCGATCGACAGCCGGGTGTCGAGCCAGCGCTTGCTGCGCAGCCTCTCGGTCTTCATCTTGTCGTTCTTCCTGCTCGCACTCTACTTCGTGGTATTGCAAGGCCCGATCAACGGCGCCCTCACCACCCGCAAAGCCCGACCACTCTCCGCAGGCTCCCGTGGCCTGATCTTTGCCGGAATCCTGTTGGCGGTAGTACTCGACGTTGCGGTGATCCTGATGTTCCTAGCCCACACTCGCTTCGCCATCGACCTTCCCATCGTCGCCGCTTTGCTCACCGTCATCGGCTACTCGGTGAACGACTCAGTGGTGTTGTGGAGCCACGTACGTAATCAACACGTCGATGAAGGCAACAGAACCGGCGTCGGTCCATCCATCTTCGCCTTGGTCAGTAACAGCGTCGACAGCATCCTCAGTCGCGCCTGCCTGACCAGTCTGTCGACCATGGTGCCAGCCATGGCCATCCTGATCGTCGGCCTGCGTCCACTCGAAGGTTTCGCCTGGGTGATGATTGTTGGCACCCTCGCCGGCACTCTGTCGTCCCTGTTCGTCGTCGGCACGATGGCGGTGAGGGCGCTGGAGCGAGAGCAACGAGGCGCCGTGACGGCCGTCCAAGCAACCGTGGCCAACTCGTAAACCGAACCCTCGAGCGTCGATCCGGGTTTCCTAGCGTCGAGGAAACCCCGATCGAGCGTACATCCGGGTACCGGAACGGTGCGGAGACCCGGATCGAGCGTGAAGTCCGGTCCCCTGACGTTGAGGGGACCCCGATTAACCGTGAAGTCGGGTCTCCCAAGGGTGAGGAGACCGCGATCGACGGTAAATCCGGGTGTCCCAACGGTGCCGGGACCAGGATCAATGATCTTGCCACTTTCATCACACAAATCGCTGGCAAAAGACGGCTATTTCGAGCCTGGCCGCGTTCAGGTATCAGAGGGATCAACCGCTGGCGCTCGAGGAGCACTGAATCACCAAATTCGTGTATTCGGAAGCCGCTGTCGTTGAGCGCAGCGTCTATCCGACTCAACACAGTATCGGTTGCGAAGGCACGCAGCAACTCGAGTGTTAACCAGCGCGGATGACCGAGGGATCGCACCACGGTAGCGCGGAACGGAGAACGCACCTCAACCCGAGCTGGCCTTGGCGCGGCCGGTTAGAGATCAACCAAGCTGACATCCCCAACGTCGAGCTTCGGCGGCCGGATCCGGACCGCCCTGGCCGTTGCCGATAGTCGCACCACGACGCGACGCTCACCCTGCGGCGATTTGACGACGTGGATTGCGACGTGACCCCAAGTCCCGTCGCTGTCTTGTGCGGCGGCCCGGATCCGCAGGGCAGTCGCCTCGTCGACCAGTGGCCCGATATCGAAAACAACGTAGCGGCTACTATCGGTACCAGCGGGCGGCAGATCGAATGCGCCATCTGGGAGGGCGCTGGGGGCAAGGGCGGTTCGAGGAAGCTCGTCGAGGAGGGCTGCGATGAGGTGCGCCGGGACGTTGCGTGCGCTGCCGGAGAATCGGCTGGCGAGTGAGCGCTCGACGCTCTCGAGCACGACGACATTAGCGCGCACGAATTCATCGATGATGCTCGTCAGCTTGCCGTTGGGTAGTCCACGCCAACTGACCCAGGTGCTTCGGCGTAGAAACTGCGGCAGCATGCCAAGGTAGCGGAGGCCAAAAGAATCGTAAATCGACAACACGTTGGGCTTGAATCGTCGTTGGTTCTTGCCGACGGTCGAGAGACGACGCAGTCGCCCTTTCTTACGGGCGACAATCTTCACACGTACGTCACGTTCAACCTCATAGAGGGTGCGTTCGATCGAAGTCGGCAGCCCAATCTTGCTTGCCAGATCACCCGGCGAGCTGTGGGGGCGAGAGCGGACGACCCCATCGTCCCATAGGCCCGGGCGCAGCTGCTCAACAATCAAACGCGAGACTTCGATCGCGCTCTCGCTGGTCCAATGAGTGTCGTGGGGCCAGTAAATATCCTCGTTTGCACGGGCTTTTAGTCCTTCCATGGCACCCCACAAATCGATGTAATCTGGCAGGTCGGCACTCGACAGCAAGGCTCGAATCTCTTGACGCCACTCTTGCGCGCAGTGCGCCAAGGGTCCCGCCGCCCCTAGACGTTCTGGATAGATGGCCTCTTTGTTGGGCGCCACCACCACCACAAATCGGCGACCGGAGGCTCTCAGGACGCGCGAAATCTCAACAAAATTCGCTACCACACGCCGTGGTTGGATCGGCTTCTCACACACCCCAATTACCGATTGGCGATCAAACAGCCAGCCGTCACTGCCGATCAGCACCTCGGGATTGGGACTATCACCAAAGATCTCGAGGTCGATCCAGGCGTCGAGTCCAAGGGCTGGCACCCTTAACGGTACGCGATCCCGGAAGGCCGCCGCAACCTCGGTATAGAACAGCGAATCAGCCAGTCTGGAGACGGCATTACTCGGCAACGACGCCGGGGATCGTTTCTCGAGCTCCAAGAACCGGCTCTCGACACCGAGCATCATCAACAATAGCGGTATCGTCAGCCAGGCGATGAAGGCCGCGACAACCACGGTCTTGTCCGGTCGGCGCATCAGAATTGAAAGTAGAGAAAAGGACTGAAGTTGCCGCTGGCAATGAGTGTGGTAGCGATCAATGCCCCACACCCCAACCACACGACACGGCCCATGGTGAAGGCGGCGCCACGACCCGATACCAGTTGCGGTCCGGCGACAAAATCCCGCGGTAGAAGCACCACCAGGGATGCCAACGCCGTGATGAAGGCCACTCGATGAGTCATCGCGACGGCGACCACTGGCGCCAGATCAAAGCCTGAGAAGGAGAACATCGCGGCGTAAAGCTCCACCGCATGAGTCACCGAATCCGCACGGAAGATCACCCAGCCAAGCATCACCAACAACAGCACCATCAGCCGCCGCAGCCCGGTGAACGTCGCTGTCTCGACCGGCCGTTGACCGGTCACCCGCTCGATCACCAGCAACACACCGTGGAAGGCTCCCCAAACTAGAAACGTCCAATTGGCGCCATGCCAGAAGCCGGTCAGCAGGAAGACGATGACCAAGTTTCGATAGGTCGCCGCAACTCCCCCATGGCTACCACCGAGCGGAATGTAGAGGTAGTCGCGTAGCCAACTCGACAAAGTGATATGCCAACGACGCCAAAAGTCGGTGATCGAAATCGCTGAGTATGGACGACGGAAATTCTCGGGAAAGGTGAAGCCGAAGAGCCGACCGAGGCCAATCGCCATATCCGAGTAGCCCGAGAAGTCGAAGTAGATCTGCAGCGTGTAGGCACTGACGCCAAGCCAAGCGGTGGCGGTGTTGAGCTGGTCACTAGGTAACCCGAAGACGGCATCGGCGAGGGCGCCGGCAGCGTCGGCCACCACCACTTTCTTGACCAGACCGTGGAGGAAACGAACCGCCCCCTCGGCCATCTCGTCGAGCCGTGAGTGCCGGTCGCGGATCTGGGCCGCTATCTCGTGGTAACGCACGATCGGGCCGCAGATCAACTGCGGAAACAGCGCCACATACAGGGCGAAGTCGAGCGGGCTGCGCAGATGCTCGGCACGTCCCCGAGCTAGGTCGAGGGTGTAGGACATGCTCTGAAAGGTGAAGAACGAGATGCCGATCGGCAGCCCGATGTTTGTCCAGGCAATGGTGCCGAGGCCGAGGGTGGCGCCGAGGTCGTTGAACTGCTGGACGAAGAAGTTGGCGTATTTGAAGAACGCCAGCAAGCTCAGGTTGACCGATACCGACAAGCCGACGCCAAGCCGCAAGGCGCGCCGATGATCGTGATCGCGGGCCCAAGCCACCAACCAGCCGGCAAAATAGTCGACGACGATCGAGACCGCCAGAATCGCGACAAAGGCTCCCCCGCTCCAAGTGTAGAACAGCAACGACGCCAGCAACAGGACGCCATTCTCGAATCGCCGCGGGACAAGGCGGTACAGCCCCAACAACAGGGGTAGGAAAAGGAACAGAAATTCGATGGACGAAAAAACCACCACAGACCCCGAAAGCGCGTCGATTGGCAAAAACGCGCTGATGCTAGCGGGATCTGATGGTTTTGCCTACAAGATCCAACCGGTGACCAGGCTGCCCAAGGCGAAGAGGAAGCCCATGATGAAGGCTGGCCCCCAACCGTCGAGCTCAAAGGGCTCGAGAACAGCATCGGTGATCTTGAGCAGGATGGCATTGATGACTGTCGTCAGCACAATGCTGAAGAGGCCGAGGGTGAGCCAGTTCAGAGGCGCGGTGAGGAAGCCAAGGATGACGCCCAGCAGCCAGCCGATCAAGATGTTGAGCAGGCCGAAGACCAGCGCCACCGCTGCTGCGGCGCCGGAGCCGCGGACTTTGATTCCCGGCGAGATCTGCGGACTGATCGCCGCAATGGCGGTGAAGACGATGAATTGGACAAGTAGGTTCAGCATGATTGCCTTTACGCTTCAAGGGTGGTCGGTATTCGAAAGCATCTCATCACGACTCAGTCGTCCAACTCGTAACGACAACAACGTGTCACTTGCCAGCCGCCACCCTCGAGGGCCAACGCACCCACCGCTCCTGGCTCCGGCAACATGTGGTACAGCGTCCAATCAGCGGCCCGTTGCGGGTCACCCCCGAGATGGACAAACCTAGCGGGCTGCCCCGGCGTCAGAGTGACACAGAAACGATCGAGCGGCTCAGAGAGCCCTTCACCGATCGCCTTGATGTAGGCTTCCTTGCGGGTCCAGCAGTTGAAAAACGCATCTGCCCGATCGGCCTCCGGTACCCGTCGTAAATCTTCGCGCTCATCAGCCGCAAAAAAATGTTCGGCGATATCCAGGGCGTCGGGCATCGGGCGCAAGATCTCGACGTCGACGCCGAGCTCGGCGCCGCGGGTGAAGGCGTAGATCGCCAAGTCTTTGGAGTCGGTGAGGTTGAAGTGCAGCACATCAGCCGGGGTGCCACTCTGGGGCACGAAGGGTTTGCCCTTCTCCCCTTCCGCGAAACTCACCGCGGCGGGATCTTGGTCGAGATAAGCGCCCACCAGCCGACGCAGGGCGCCGCGGCGCACGATGAAACGCCGACGATGGCGATCGAACTTGAAACGCTCAGAGCGTTGGATCTCCTCCGGCGTCAACAGGCGACGGAGAGCGGCCACTTTATCTTCAGCCGGGTGGAGGTCAACACTCCACAGATGTACTTCCCGGGTACGAGGCTTGGCATCAACCTCCTTGGCCGGCGGAAACTCGTCGAGCGCGATAGACTGGTTAGGTAACTTCGACATCCTGCTGATTGTAAGTTAGGGCCTACGGTAGTTCCAATCTATGACACCCCAGCATTCTGTTCTGCAACGCTTCGAGCAGCGCGTCCAAGACTGTCCCGACCAGGGTCTTTACGTCTTCGTTGATGGCAAAGGCCGTGACCAAGCCAGCTTCACCCATCGTCAGTTTGCTGAAGCTACCTCCCGCCTAGCGACGTTCGTCACCGAGGATCTCGGTTTGCGCAAGGGTGATCGGGCCCTGCTGGTTAATCCGCCGTCCCTCGACT
>JAJCXQ010000533.1 GCA_029263355.1 Acidobacteriota bacterium
AACTCGATCCAGCCTTCGCGCCCGCCTGGGCGGCATTGGCTGATGCCTTTCTGCTAGGGAATTCTTATTTGGGCATGGCCGAAGACTCGGCTTACGCCGGAGCCGAGGTTGCGATCGGCAAAGCCCTGGTAATCGATCCAGACTTCGCCGCCGTCCACGCTTCACTGGGTTTACTTCGCTTACAGCGTGATCGTGACTGGTCGGGCTCCGAGTCATCGTATCGGCGGGCGATCGAGCTCGAGCAAAGCTATGTCGCGGCTCGCCAATGGTACTCAGAATTGTTGTCGCTTCTCGGTCGACACCAAGAAGCATTAGAACAAGTGACAGTCGCCCTCGAGCTCGATCCCCTCTCACCACTCATCCACGCGGTTGCCGCCCAGCGTCTGAGCGCCGCTGGGCGCTACCAGGAGGCACTCGAGCGATTCCAAGACGCCGAGGTTCTGGGTGCCGATTACCGTTGGCTCTCACGCGAAAAGATGTGGGCGTTGGCGCGGCTGGGGCGGCATCAGGAATCTGTTGAGCTTCGGATACATTCGGCGCAGAATCAGTGGCCTCTGGACGGGGACAGAGTGGCAGAGCTGGAAAGGGGGATGCAGGAGAACGGGGTCTCCGAGCTCTACCGCTGGAATCTGCAGAATGTTCTTGCTCGGGACCACCAGCTTCCCGGATTCCCCACTTGGCTCGCGGCAGCGTACTCTGAAACTGGCCAAACCGAGCAAGCCTTCCAGTGGTTGGAAAAGGCTGTTGCAGAACGGAACCTTTGGTTGGTCCACTTCATGAAAAGCCCGGCCTTCGATGCGATTCGAGACTCGCCGAGATTCCACGAGATCCTCGGAGACCTACCCCCGTGGCGGCCGGAAGTCGCCCCGCCATCATAGCCGCGTGAGCTGCGACCTTCCGCTATCAGTGCCACGCGCGAGGCGTAATCAGTCGTTGTCCGCTGGCAATCGAATCCGGAAAAAGGCTCCGCCTTCCGGATGATTGTCGACTTCGATCTCACCACCGTGCTCGCTGACGGCACGGTGCACGATAGCCAAGCCAAGACCGGTACCGTCAGCGCGCTGGGTAAAGAACGGTTCGAAAATACGCTTCAGGTCCGCCTGCTTGATGCCGGGGCCGGAGTCGCGGATCTGGCATTCCACCCAACGCCCCACCCGCAACAACTCGACTCGCACGTGGCCACCAGGTGAATATTGAATCGCGTTCTCGATCAAATTGGTCAGAGCCTGCAGAATCCGGGTGCGGTCGCACGAGACCTGGGGAACATCGCTGGGCAAACGAATCAGCTCGACGTTCCGGTCTTGTGCTGCTGCGGCGCAAACCTGAAAGGCCTCTTGGACCAAGCTGTCGATGGATTCGGATTTTCGCGCCAGCTCCATCGGTTTGCCGTAGTCGAGGAGCGTTTGCATCAGGGCCTTCATGCGATCACCTTGCTCTCGCACCAGCTTCAAGAGCTGCGGCGCGTCGTCGCCTAGTTGCCTTTCGATCATCTGGATCGTGCCGTTGATTGTGACCAGATAGTTGCGCAGGTCGTGGGACACCCCGGCGACGAGTGAGCCCATCGCGGATACCAGCTCTTGACGGTGCAACGACTCTTGGAGCGCGACGAGCTCGGTGACGTTGCGCGCCACGACGATGGTCTTAGGGCGGGCTCTTCCCGGTCTTGGGACTGGCGAGACGTTCACCTCCCAACTGGTCGCGCTCTCCGGGTCTTCGACCGGCCCGGAGCCCACTGAGGAGGTGGCTCGCGAGCTGTCGCTGAAACGTTGGCTCGCAGTCTGCCAGGGCTCACCGGTACCGAGCTCTGAGATTTTGCGCCCCAGGTTCTCGCGATAAGACCTTCCAGAGAGCTGCATCGCCGCCTGATTCATTCGCAGGACTCGTCCGTCGGGATCAAGTGTGAGGATCGGATCGGTAACCGCATCGATGGTCAGTTGCCAGTCGGTGGCCACCGACTGGATCCGCCGCTGGTTCCGCAACCAGCGGCGAGTCGCCAGGAACAGCATCCCGCCGACCGCCAAAGCCAATGCGAGGGCGACCCAGTCGCTGAGGGGACCCAGAGAGAGTTCTTCCATGCCTGTCCTCCATTCCAAATCCATGCCAACCCAGGACATCGCCCGATGTAAGGATCGCACGTTGATGGCGGATAGGACACCTTTTGCCTTGCGGTGCGGACTGAAAGGCTCAGAGGCGCGATAATAAGATCGTCAACTCAGACAAGTGTAACCCGCACCTGCAACCCGTCCTCGAGCTTTGGCAGCTGATCAGGAGCCCGGGTGTTTGTACCCGGCTGGGATATCTTGCCGGCCGCCAATCCCAGCCGAGTCGCCCCTTGACAGCCCAACTCTGTTTGATCGCCGCCAGCCGCGATCAAACAGAGCCGGGGATCAAACAGAGCCGGGGATCAAACAGGGCCGGGGATCAAACGAAGTTAATGAAATGGAATGATGGAGACCATCAAAGCCAAGGTCGAACAGGAGGCAAAGTAGCAATGGCTACTCGGCGCTCTGGGCGACGAGTGCCTTGATCTCCAGCAGCTCCGATTCGAGGGTCTCGTTGCGCTGAGTGAGCTCCTTGACCGCCAGCCACAGGGCCATTTGGATCTCTTGACCGCTGAGGCGTTTGTCGGACCCGCGGCCAAACACTTGGTGGAAATCTTCTGCCATCAAACCGACGCGATCCTTGGGGCCGTCGATGAAATCGTAGTTGTAGACCTCGATACCGGCGATCTTGGTGAGGACGTCGTCGACGACAATGGGCTCGAGATTCTCTTTGTAAGAGCGCGACGACGTGACCACAAACGCGGTATCGCCAGCATTCATCGTCGACTCCGTGCCACCACCACAGGCGGTGGTGCCGGCGTTGGTCGAAGAATTGATGGTGAGATCAGCCGTGGCATTGTTGCATCCGACGCCGAGGTTGCCGGAAAAGTGATTCGAACCGCCGGTTGTGGCAATACGAAAACGCTCGTTCTCGCCGCTGTCGAACATCGAGAGAACCGCCCCGGTGCCGGCCGTTTCGAAGAGCTTGAGAAGATCCTGACCGTCTGAAGACACGAGGTTGATCACGTCCGCGTTGTTGGCGCCGACGTCAATCGTGAGGGAGCCCGAGGCACTGCCATTGGTTCCGCCATCATTGTTGATCAATAGCTCGGTGGTGTTGCTGCTCATGCTGTTGATATGCAGCCTGGCATTAGGTGAACTAGTACCGAGTCCAATATCGTTATCGGCGGCGATGTCCAGAGCGCTGGTGCCCGCCCCCGGCCGAATGCGAAAGGGCAGAGTCGAGCCGTTGGTGAGGTCACGGACAAAAAAGTTGGCGTCGTTGCCGGCAACGTCAAAAGTCTGAGGAGTAAAGCCGGATGAGCCGTTCTGTTCGAGGCGGACTGTCGGCGTGTCGCCATCGACGATGTGAGCCTCGACAACTGGCGTGGATGTACCGAGTCCGACACGGCCGCCGTCGTCGACATAGAGCGAGTGGCTCGGTGCCCTGGCTTCGAGTGTGAAGGGGGTGCGTCCGCCGTCGATATCGTTGATGGAAAATTTGTTTTGGCCACCACTGCCTGAGTCGTTGGCGGTCAACTGCCAATCGTTGGTCGGGAAGGCGGGATTGGTGCTGGTGTCTTCGAACTTTAGCCTTACGGAGTTCTCTTTGAGCCGAATAGTATCGAATCCGAAGACCTCGCCATTGACACAGTCGAATCCGATGCAAGCTGAGCCGTCGACGATCAGATCGTCTGCGATGACCTGGTCCTTGAGGAAACTACCCTCGATGGCGTCAGGATCTGCCAGCTGGCCGTCCTGGGTGATGGTGAACACGCCGGACTGTTTCGAGTCTTCGCGCTTGAGACTGTTGATCGATCGATCGCCCTCAGGAGTCTTGTGGTTGAGGGTCATCTCCCAGTTGTAGACGCCTGGTTTCAGCGCATCGCCCGAGGCGGTCACGAGGCTTATGTATGGTACTTCACCCGACTTGAACTCGGTTTGGAGCACAAAGCCATCTGGGCCTGTAGCAGTCAGAGAGATACCCGCTTCGGCCGATCTCTTCAGTGCGAAATCGATGCCTGAGGGGCCAAAGATGACATCTGCGATAGACGCCGAGGCGTTGGCCACCGTGGCGCTCAGAAGCAGCAGGGTGAGGATTGCGACGAGATGGACGTGCTGTTTGTTCATAGATGACCTCCGCAGTTGTTGGTAGCCCGTTGCTTGCCGGGTGCCAATCTCGCACGACGAGAACAGTAGCGACCAAAGTCTGAAAACCTTTGGGGCCGCTTGAAACCCAGCAGGGTAAGACATTAACAATCAACTTGTCTTGTCGCCCCAATGGGCGAGGTGTCAATTGATTCGGGTCGCGTTGGATTACGACGTTAGATGGTTTGCGTAGCAACGGTCTTATTTAAAGGGCGATTTTATCTTAGGCTCCCTGATGTAGAGAGTCAACGAATTGTTGCGATGAGTCGTTGAAAAGCCGCTGGTCAGCTTGATTTTTTGACCGTTGACAGATTTCTTGACTTGGCAAGGGCGATTCAAAAGAAAGGTTTATTCTCAACTGTGAGAACAGGGAACGATTGCCTGAAGATGTGTGGACTGGGTCGGCGAAAGATTTCTGTCCGCCATCCGTCAAGAGTACAAGAAGGTTTACTTCCAGAGCCCTAAAAGCTGCCCGATCTAGTGGAGCTCGAGCGAGCTGAGGTGTTTGACGTGCGCCTTGATGTCGCCTTCTCTTACGCGAGACAGCGATTCTCGATTCAGAGATTCACGCCTGATGTGCGGGTAAGGTCGGCCATCATTTTTCTTTGGCCCCTTTTGCAGCGGTTCTGCGTTCAGGGTGAGTAGACGCACAAACCACATCGCCACCTCGATGGAAGGAACGTTATGAGCCACCGTACCACAGTCTCCGTTTCAGTCGCCGCGACCACCCGCCGAGCCACGATCCGGCCTCACGCTCGTCTGAGATTGCTGGCCATGACGATGCTGACGTGGCTGGCCCTCGCAGCGACGCTGCCGGCCCAGCAGGCCGGTCAACATCGATCGAGCTTCGGCACTCCGAGCGACAAATCACACGGTAAGTTCTGCACCGGTGAGTTGGTCCTGGACCAAGGTCCGGGCACCGAAACCGGACTCTGGTCGGAGTCGACCTGCTCTGGCTGCCCGAGCCCGGCGGCGGCTCAGATCCTCGCCGACGACTTCACAATCGACCGTGCCATGGTGATCACCGAGTTGGTGATCTGGGGGTACCACTGGCCGCTCAACAACCCACCGCCGATGGAAACCTGGACAGTCATCTTCCACTCCGACGACGCCGGACTCCCAGCGGAGGTCGTTTCCAGCCAGACCGTGACCCCAACCTCCCGCACCGACACCGGCGACGACCTCGACATCTTTGAGATCATCGTCGACCAGCAACGCTGGATCTTGCGCCTCGCCGAGCCCGCGCATCTCCCGGCCGGGACCTATTGGATCGAGCTCGCCCACGATTCGCCGATCGCCGACGCCGACTCCTCGATCAGATACGGGGAGCCGGGGATCGGAACCGGCATTCCTCAGAACCATGTCAGTGCCAACGAGTCGCCTGGAGCGAACTGGTTTTTCAGCGCCTCCTCCGATCTGGCGCTCCAGATTTGTGGCGCCGATGGGGCTACCCTCGGCGGTCTCATTGTCCCCGGCTTCGAGGTCGACGAGGCCAATCCGGCCGGCCCGACAACTCTCTTCGCGGTCCGCAACACCAGTGATCAATCGGTCGACTTCGAGATCGGCATATTCGACGAGGACTTCGAGGTCGAGATGTTCCATCAGAGTCTAACGCTGGGACCTGCCCAGACCCGATTCACCAACCTCAGAAACGTTCCCGCGGATCTCGACCTCGACAACGACGGCATCGCCAGCGGCATCGTGGTGATCCAACGGAGTGATGGCGGTACCGCAGATCTCACCGGCGACTTCTTTCAGGTCGACGACGCCAACAACTTCGCCACCGGTGGCAAGATGTTGAAGCTGGGGAACTTCTGTCCGCATCAGACGATCCGATTCCTCGACTTCGG
>JAJCXQ010000534.1 GCA_029263355.1 Acidobacteriota bacterium
ATGGCGATGAAGATCGTCAGGTATGCCAGCTGCGCCCAGGTGCCTTGAGCGCGACTGTAGGAGCCGTCCCAGCTCAGGCGAGGATCGATGGACATGAGCGAGCTGACGAGCAGGCCGAGTCCCATGAGACAGACCGGCGCCAGAACCGGCCACCGCCACATCCTTGCAGGGTCGTCGTCCGCTAGCCCTCGACCCTCTCGCCGGCCGAAAGCCAGCTTGGCGAGCCAAGCTGCGACCATGACTATGGTGAGCAGGCGCAGCAGAGCTGTCTTGTCAGGCTCGAAGGAGCGGTGACTGTAGACGTTGACGAACAGCGGGGTTGTCGCCAGTGCGATCAACCAGGCGGCTTCGATGATCCCGGCGCAGACCCTGCCGAGGCGAGTCGCCGCCTCGGCGCGACCGCCATGGACGGATCGACTCGCTAACGGCATGACATAAAACTCTCCATTCGTTCAGAATAGCCCGTGTGCAGTCGGTAAAAACCTGATGACGGACAAGAATCTCATCTCGAAGCGGTGGCGAGTCATTCTCGCCCTGGGTCTCCTGAGCAGTTGGTATTTTGCCGCGACCCTGCCGTACCTGGAAGATTTTCCTCTCCTCGACTGGCCCCAGATGGGTATCCTGGCGCCAGCCCACAAGCTCGCCAGTGAAGGGGTTTACGGCAACAACCTGTTCGCTGGCTACCACCGCAGCGAGCAGCGCAATTACGAGTTCATGCCAGCGTACCCGCTGTTGGTCGCCTTGTCGTTCAAGCTCTTCGGATTTGGGGTCTGGCAAGCACGCCTGGTCTCGGTGCTGTGTGGCTGGTTGGCGTTGATGTTGATGTTTCAACTCGGTCGATTGCTCTATGGCGTCCGGGTAGGGTTGCTGGCGGCGACGTTGTTGGCTACCTTGCGGCTCGGATTGATCCCCGGCACCAGCGGTGTCGCCGTGATCGATTTTGCGCGGGTGATCCGTTACGACATCATGGTGCCGGTTTTCGTTTTGGCGGCTTGCTGCTGTTTTGTATGGGCGTTACAGCGATCCGAAATAGGCAACGACAAGCAGGCGCTGCGCTGGGTGTCGGCAGGTTATCTGGCGTCGGGTCTACTGGCCGGCCTCGCGACGTTGACCCACGTTTACGGAGCGTTTGTCGTCCCGCTGCTGGGCGCTGTCTTGTTGTGGCATCGCGGTCTGCGGGTGATGCGATGCTCAGCCCCTTACCTGATTGCTTGTGGCTTCGGCCTCGGCCTGATGCCGTGGGTCGCCTATGTGCTGCAAGACTTCGAGGCATATGTTGGGCAAATGTCGCGTCATCACGGGCGCTTCGGGCTGTTCGATCCGAGTTTTTACTGGCACAACTTCCAGCGTGAAGCATGGCGTTACGCCGCCTGGTCCGGCGGCAGTCTCGAAGCCGCTTTTCTGCGTCCTCGAGTCGGCATCTGGCTGGTGTTGATACTGGTGCCGACGAGCTCCTTCATCCTGTGGCGCCGGATCCACGACAAAGGCCTGAACGGGACCCTTGAAGCGTCCCAACGTGCCGCCGATCGTTTTCTGTTTTTGGCCTTTCCTGTTCTCGAGCTCTGTTTGGCTTTGGTGATTGCCCTCAAGCGTTACTATTACACGATTCTGATCTGGCCCTTCCTCGCCCTCCAGTTGGCTTTTCTAGCCGACTGGCTGTGGCGCCAGCCCAGGTGGCGAGGTCGGGCGGCACGCATTGTGGCGCCAATCGTGTTGGTATTGTTGTTTCTTGAAAGCGGCGTCGGCCTGGTCGCGGTGCGAAACGTCGCCAGTGCCACGACTCCTTACGAGGAGATGTGCGAGGCGATCGCTACGGCGCTGCCTGCTGGTAACCGAGGTCTCATCTCGCAGCCCTACTGGCTCGGCTTGACCGGTCGGGGCTACGATGATCTGCGATCTCTCAATCTGGTTTTTCTTTACCCGCCGTCGATGCCAATCGAAGAGGTCATGGCGCGTCTGGCTCCCGATTGGGTGGTGATCGAGGGTTATTACTTCGAGCGCGATGCCACCGATCCCCGCGCCAGTCCCGGCAACATCGGCGTTCGCCAGAGGTTTCTCGAGCTTGGAGCGTATTTAGCGACGCAGTGTTCCCGCGAAGAGGTCGGACATCCCAGCCCTGACTACGGCACGATCGAAGTCTATGACTGTCGATCTACAACACGTAGGTTTGTGCTCGACACGTGACGGGGTACGATGTTGGTTTCCGTACTATCTTCTGAGGATAGTTCGGGTTGATCCTGGGAGCCTCGTCGATAAGGGTTGAGTTGATAAGGGCTGAATTTAGAACTCAGAATTCCAAGGGAGGAACCGATGCTTTATACCGTTCCACCGGTCGAGCAGCGCAGCAACGACGCGGAGATCATGGCGCATGCCCTCGAGAATTTTCGCTCGCTGGGTCGAAACGACTCGGTGACGCAGGGTTATTGGCGTGGCGTGGCCCAGGCCTCTGCCCGTAAGCATGCCAGCCCGATCCCTCCCGCCGAGGTGAATCGTGGGGGTTCATGGAATCACCCAGTCGCTGGCGCCGTACTCTTGGCGTTGATGGAAGACGAAAAGTGGGACGTCATCCGTCAATATTGCACTTTCCAGCTCGACGGTACTCACAAAGGGTTGTGGGGCTCGGAGTCGCTGTCGCACATTTACCCACATCCGGTGCCTTATCTGGCGATGGCTTTCGAGGCGAAGAAGGATCCTGAGATTCGCCGGGTACTGCGCGCCCATGCTTACTTCATGGCACTGCAGGCTCTGCCCAAGGCCTACCGTCGGGAGGCGGGAGAAAGCAGTGGTAGCGAGGCGCCTTATTCGAACAAAGCCCTGCCATTCCATGTCTGCGCCGGTGGTATGCGGTCGCAGTGGCCGTTTCGTGGCAATGTTTTCCTGACCTACTGCCTGGCAACGATGCTGCTGCCGAATCCGCCGGCTTTGCCGACCTGGCGTCAGACCCATCGACGGGTTCAGGGTTGGCCTTGCCGGGTGATGGCCAACACTCCGCACACCTACTTGAGCGACGAAGATCGCCAGCTCCTTCGACAGCACATCAACAATCCCAATCCAGAACCCATTGTTGCGGAGCTGCGTGAGCTCGGAGTGCGATCGCGGACACCTCTCGAAATCGCGCGTTACGCCAACGGTGACGGCTACAGCTTTTTCGCCGGCAATACTCATGCGTCGACGCCACCGTTGATGGGGCAGTCGTTGGTCGGAGGAAAGTACCGCACCCTCGGGCTTCATCCCGCGCATTTACGGGGCACCCCGGGCGGTAATACGGTCGGCAAAGTCTCTGCTCGCCGCGAAGGTAGCCAGATCTTGGCGACCGCGGTAGGAGTCCGCTCGGGTGGCAATCAGGGGGACTGGCCGCCGATCGATCGTCGAGGTGCGCCCTCCAGCGAAGGGCGATTCACGGTTGATGCATCGATTCCTATCCCGCAAGGGGCGCCGCTATATCGCGTTGTCTTCGATCGTAATGGCATCCGGATGGATGGTGCCAAAGACACGACATCACCTGTCCATACGACGCCGGCACCAGGTACGACGACTCCGCCGGGCCAGACGACTCCGCCGGACCCGACACCACCGCAGGGACCGACACCACCGTCTTCGGCGGGTAGGATCGCCGAAGCCTTGGTGATTTTGGACCTGGCGATTCCGGGCACCGCCCTCGAGTCGCAGGCGCGGATCGCTGCCGAGGTTTTGCGTCGTACCCTACGCGGCGATCGTCAGGGGGCGC
>JAJCXQ010000535.1 GCA_029263355.1 Acidobacteriota bacterium
GACCGCCTGCGCCGGGCTCGTCGCTACGACGGATCTTCGGCTTCTCCGCGGGTGGTCGACAAGCGGCTCTCCGCCCGCACCTCGTTCGTCATCGGCGCCGATAGCCACCGTTCGGTGGTGCGTAAGGCTCTAGGGCTGACCTTCTCCGAAGTTGGCCCGAGTCGCTTCTACGCCGTCTTCGAATTCAGCTCGGATCACGGGCTCGAAAATGAAGCGCGGGTCGTCTTCGACGGCCAAACGACGTCCGTTCTCTGGCCTCTCGGTGATGGCCGCTTTCGTTGGAGCTTCGAACTTCCGGACACCTGGGAGTTCGTTCCGGCATCGCGCAGCAAACGTTGGCAAGAAGTCGAGTTGGGCGACGATACGTTTGCCTATCTCGACGCCGACAAACTCCTGCAACTGGCATCGGAGCGCGCCCCTTGGTTCGAGGCACAGGCGGTTGACATCACCTGGTCGGTAGCTGCCCGCTTCGAGCAACGGCTGGCGGAACGCTTCGGCCGTGGCCAGGTGTGGCTAGCCGGAGACGCGGCACACCTGGCGTCGCCTATCGGGGTCGGTAGCATGAACGCCGGTCTCGACGAAGCCGACGTGCTGGCAAGATCAATTCACCGTATCCAGTATGCGGTGAGTGGCCCCGAGGTGCTGGAGAATTACGGAGCCACTGCCCTCGGCGAGTGGCGCCGACGGTTTGCCCTCGACGGTAGCCTTGTTGCAGGCCCAGCAGCAAGCGACTGGGTCCGCGACCGGTCCCACCAACTCGTCTCGAGTTTGCCGGCCAGCGGAAGCGATCTCGAGCTCCTACTCGAGCAGCTTGGATTGCACTGGATCGCCGAGGCACCGCGGCCCACACCCCAAACCTAAAACCTTCAACGCTTTCCCCAGCGAGCTCATCATGGAAGACCTCATTCAAGATTTACGGACTCCTGGCGACGAGCTTGTCGAGACCCACATTTCTTGGGTTCTGCTGCAAAACGAGGACGTCTGGAAGCTCAAGAAGCCGGTGTCCTTGGGCTTCCTCGATTTCAGTACCCCGGAGAAACGGCGAGTGGCCTGCGAGGCTGAGGTCCGCCTCAACCGACGACTGGCGCCGCAGGTCTACCGCGGCCTCATGCCGATCACCCGTGACCACCACGGACGGCACCGTCTTGGGCGGCGCCGTCACGAAGCCCAGGGGGAACCGGTCGACTGGGCAGTCCACATGATGCGACTGCCCGAGGATCAGCGCGCCGATCGTCGGTTGGCGGTCGGTCGCCTCGATGCGTCGGATCTGGCTCGAGTCGCTCAACGCCTGGCCCACTTTCATGCCGACGCAAGATGCGACGACGAAACCTCCCACTACGGCACCCTTGAAGTGATCGGCGCCAACATTCAGGAGAATTTCGACCAAACCCGGGAGACCCTCCACACCTACCTCGATCCGAGGCAAGCGGACGAGGTCGAAGCCTGGCAGCAAGACTTTCTCTACCGGCACGCCGACTTGTTCGAAGCGCGCCGCCGAAGTGGCCGAGTCCGCGATGGCCACGGCGACCTGCGTCTAGAGCACATTTACACCGGCGGCGATGGGGACATCACCATCATCGATTGCATCGAGTTCAACCGGCGCTTCCGTTTCGCCGACGTTGCCGCCGACATCGCTTTCTTGGCGATGGACCTCGCTTGGCATGACCGCCCCGACTTGGCGGAGAGCTTTCTCGCCTCTTACGCCCGCGCAGCCAACGACTATGACTTCTATCCTCTGATCGACTTCTATGAGAGCTACCGTGCTTTCGTTCGTGGCAAAGTCTCGTCGATGGTCGCCGGCGATCCCGATGCATCAGCGGCCAGCCGGCGGCATAGCAGCCGCGACGCTCGCCGCTATTATTTACTGGCTCTCGCCTCGGAACGGCGTGCGTTACTGCCACCCCGAGTCGTGGCCGTCGGCGGCATCATCGCGACTGGCAAGAGCACCGTGGCGGAGGGCCTCGGTGCTGGGCTGGCGGCACCCATCGTCGACGCCGATCGCACCCGCAAGTCACTCCTCGACGTTTCGCCGACCCACCCCCTTCACGAACGCCCATGGACCGGCGCCTACTCCCCCGATTTCACCCACAAGGTGTATGACGAAGTGCTGCGGCGAGCCGACGCTGTCCTGCGTTCTGGAAGGACCGTGGTTCTCGATGCCTCGTTCAGATCAGCGGAAACGCGGGCGGCTGCTCGACAACTGGCGGACCGTTACCACGTACCCTTCCACTTCATCGAATGCAGAGCCGAGGCACGCATCTGTCGTCAACGGCTTCGGGAACGCGAGAAGCACACCGGTATCAGCGATGGCCGGCTAGAGATCTTCGATGAATTTGTGGCGAAATGGCAACCGGTGGACGAATTGTCGGGTCGCGAGCACATCGTCCTCGACACGTCTACGCCCTTGGAGAGTAACCTCGAGATCCTGCGCCAGCAACTCGGCGGCTGGCCACCCATACCACTTCCTCGCACCTCCAAGCCCTAGGCAACAGATTGTTCTGACGCACTGAAAGTCGCCGAAGGCGTGGCATAATCCAGCCCGCCACTCGCCGCATGGAGACTTTCGATGAGAGCAGACTTTTGGCAGAAGTACCGTCAGCACATCATGGTTTGTTTGATCCTAGCCTTGCTCAGCCCTCCGCTGTCCGCTGGCGAGCCACTCGATATCCTCGTCTTCACTCGTGCGGAAGGCTTCACGCATCCGTCGATTGACGACGGTGTCACCATGCTCACTAACATCGCTCAGGAAGAGGGAGCAACCCTCGACGTCACCGACGAAACCGACGCATTTACAGCGACCACTCTCGCTGCCTATGATGTTGTCGTCTGGCTGTCGACCACCGGTGACGTGCTGGACCCGCCAGAGCAAGCCGCTTTTGAGGGTTTTATCCAGGCCGGCGGTGGCTATGTCGGCATCCATGCCGCGGCGGACTGCGAGTATGGCTGGCCTTGGTACGGCGAATTGCTCGGCAACGGCGCCTGGTTCAACGTCCACCCGGCGATCCAGACTGCGACTCTGCTGCTCGAGAGCCCAGATCACCCCGGTGCAGGTTCGTTCGGCGCCGTGACATCCTTTCAAGACGAGTGGTACAACTTCCAGGCCAACCCGCGGTCGGCGGTGGAAGTCATCATGACCATCGACGAAACCTCCTATGACCCCGGCGCCGGCGCTATGGGTGAGGATCACCCCATCACCTGGGCCCACGGCTTTGATGGCGGTCGCGCTTTCTACACCGCGCTCGGGCATCGCCCAGAAACCTATGGGGACGCCCGATTCAGGGAACAGATCCGGGGCGCACTACAGTGGGCCGCTGGCGCCCGAATCTTTGCTGATGGCTTCGAAACCGGCACCGCCGAAAGGTGGTCCGCCGGCCGCTGAGCGCGTGACAGCCGGCCCAATCAGGTGCCTCTAAAAGCCCAAGGTCGCACCTAGCGAGACGTTGTCGAAGACGCTGGC
>JAJCXQ010000536.1 GCA_029263355.1 Acidobacteriota bacterium
CGCACATTTCCAGCAGCACCCCGCCGCGGACAATGAAGTAGACGCTTTCCGCCTGATCTCCGTCGCGGAAGATCACCTTGTCGGTTTCTAAATCTACCAACTCGGCGACCTCAGCAATTTTTTCTAGGTGTTCCTGATCGACATCGTGGAGTCCCATGGTTTGGCTCAACCGGCAGCGGTTTTAGGGGCTGGAACGGTTTCCTCGACCGCCTCGGACGGCGGGATGATCAGAGCGTCGCAAGGTGAGCTGCTGGCGAGATCTGAGGCGACACTGCCAAGGAGGAGGCGTTCGAAGCCGCTGCGACCGTGGGTACCCAGCAGTAGAAGATCGGTTGGTGTCTCCTCGAAATTGCGCCGAATCTCGGTTCGGATCTCGCCGATCCGCACCAAGCGGCCTCGGATGGAATGATCGGTCGTTGACTCGATGCGCGCTGCGAATCGAGCCAGCTCTTCGTGGGCTAGGCGCTCGATCTGTTCTGGAGTGAATTGAGTACTGCACTCGCGCTCCTCGTCTGTCAAGACGAAAAGTGCGTCGAGAGCCGCCTGATCGCCAACAGCGAGCTCATCGAGTAACGTCAAGCCTCGCCCGAGGCAATTCTCGGAGAGTGGTGACAGGTCGACCGGCGCAAGCATCCGACGCGGAGGAAGCTGTGGCTCGCCAGTGCTGATCCAAACCGGACAGGTCGACTTGCGGAGCACCCGGTCAGCGGTGTTGCCGAGTAGTGCTCGGCCGGGTGTTTCGCTGGAACCGATCACGATCAGATCGGCCGCTAGCTCGGCTGCAGCACTGAGCACCAGACGGTGTGGGGCGCCAGCTTCGATCACTGTGCCGGTTACGGCCTTGGGATCCACCGCTGTTCGGTTGAGTTGCTCGTCGAGCCGCTGCTGGTGCAGCCGGTTCTCGTTCTCGAACAGGTTGGGAGGGACGGCGGCCACCCCTGCTGGGGCAGCAAAATAGGCCACGGGAAGCGGATAGGAATGAACGAGATGCAACTCGGCGTTCCACAGTCGTGCGATCTCCGCAGCCGTTCGGACCACCGCGTCGCTCCCGGTATCGAGTGAGGTTCCAGCTACGATCGTCTTGCGTGAAGGTGCCATGGCAGTCTCCTGGCTCGTCGATGGTTATGACGGTCGAGTCCAGCTTCCAACTTCACGGGTAGCATACAACAGCCGGAGCTGGGTGGTTCCGGTCGTATCGAAGGGTTGGGTGGGCTCACCGCTTGTGGGTAGGGGGGAGAGGCGGCTGTTTGCTCGAGCCTTACCATTGATATCCGATGGAAACCTCCGCGATGTCAGCGTCATAGTCGTCGAAGTCGTCCAGCTTCTCGTCGTAGTCGATCGTGCGGTAGCCGAGGTGGACGAGGTAGCCGTCGCCAACACCAAATTCCACCCAGCCGCGCAGGTCATCACGCTCGATGCCAAAGGTGCCGGAATTGTCGTAGAGTCGGAAGTCGCCACCCAGCGTAACGTTGGGGTTGATCCTATAACGTATCCGGCCATCGAAGAAGTCAGCGTCCGATTGGTAGAGTACCGGAAAGAGAAAGGTGACGCCGCCGCCGAATCCCGGCAGGGTGGTCACCGACTGATCGATTTGGCGATCAGCCTCGACCAGCGAATAACCAACGGCGACGTCGTAGGTCTTCTTGTGGCAGCCCAGCCGTAGGGTCAATTCGTCGCGCTCGGCAGCCCAGCCCGAGGCGTTGTTGTCGAAACGATGCGCGACGTAGCTACCGTTGGCGTACAGACCCTTTTTGCCCTTCAGCTTGGCGCGCAAGCTGAAGCGATCTCGGTCCGTCGGTGAGCTGAGGGTGAAGGGCTCGTCGTAGGAGCTGTTTTCGAACGAAGCGTCAACGGTGACACGTTTCGACGGTCGCCAGTTGACACTGCCGAAGAAGCCTTCCTGATCGGTGCTCTCTTCGGGCTCGAGGTCTTGCGAGCCCAGGCTCGAACCATCGGTGACGTGACCGGTGCGCACGTCCCGAGATTCGAAACGCACCCCCCCCGAAACGGTGACTTCGAGGGTCAGGTTGGCCTCTACTCCGAGCTCGTAACCGGTGGTCTCGATATCCCAAAGGCTGCGGTTGCGATCGGTGCCGAAGTTGAAGAAGCCGTCTTGCTCAAGGTTGTGTCGCCGCACGCCGCCGATCACCGCCACGCGCTCGGTGACGAGGTAGGAGACGTCGAGGTCGAGCATCTCGCTGTCGCGCTCGATCACGCCGCCGCCGGACAGGTCGGTGGTGAAGGGCTGGCCCCGAAAGTCGACTCCTTGGGAGGTCTCCTCTGCTTCGACGTCAAGATCGAGATTCTGCACGACGGCGGCGGCCCGCAGCAGCAGCTTGCCAGTTGGCCGAGCGTTGACCCGCACGGTGTGCTGGTTGCTCTCGAAGGCGTAGGGCTGATTGAGGAAGAAGAAATCGAGAGTGGTGGCGTTGGTCGGGTTCTCGCCGACGGAAAAGCCGGGTAGGAAGAGCTCGACGTCGTTTTCGTAGTCGCGGTAGCGTTCCTCCAGGATCAGGGTCACCTTGGGCCAGGCATATTCAAAGCCGACGCTGAAATCGTCGTAGGACTCTTCCACTGGCTTGTCGAGCTCGAACTCGTCACGCGAGATGTCGAGGGTTGTGGTGCTGTCGCCGCGCTTGGTGAAGCGCTCGAAGCCGACGTTGAGCTTGGCTCGCTTGTTGAGGTTGATGCCGAGTGAGGCGGTGTCGCGCACCCGATCAAAATCGAAGGTGTGGAAATCGCCAGCGTCGGTGAGAGCCGGAGACCCCAGCTCCACGGGTAGGATGATGTCGTGGTAGAAGAATGCTGACTTTGTGCGGTTGTAACGCAAATCGTAGTGGCCGTATTTCTGTACTGAGAAGCGAAAACCTTCAAAGGGATCGCCACCAAAGTTGGTGACATCGAGCTGGATCCGGTCGGCGACTTTGCGGACCTTGTCGGTGGGGATGTAGTCGAAATTAAGCTCGAAGAGGCGTCCGCCATCGTCGAGGTTGATGTCTTCTTTGAATTTGGTGTCAGTGCCGCCAACGTCAACCGAGCGGTAGCCGATCATGAAGCGACCGGTGAGCTTGCCGTCGTCGTCCGCCGTAGCCGCCGACGTTGCAAGGAAGGCTGCCAACACCATCATCAGGGTGGTAGCAAGGGCTTTCTGAGTGTTGATCATCGTCTGTCTCCTCACTTCAGAAACGCAGCGTCGAAATTCGAACCGTGAATCGTCGAATGACAGTTGGTGCATTGGGAATCGGCGTTGAATCGGGTGTGGAAGCCGGGTACCGTCGCATGACAGCTGTAGCAGAGCTCGGCGACACTCTGAAAGGTCAACATGTGGCGGTTGGGCGAGCCGTGGGGTTGATGACAGGCGACGCAACCCTCGACGCGCTGAGCGCCGTGTTCGAAGACGAATGGGCCGCTCTTGTCGGTATGGCAGGTGGCGCACTGCTCCTGTTTGAAGCCTCCCAATCGCCAGCGTGCCTGGGACGCGTGGGGGTCGTGGCAGGTGGAGCAGTCCAGCGTGCCCTCCTGCAAACGGTGGCGTTCGTTGAATTCGAAGCTGGCGAAGACATCAGCGTGGCATTCAGCGCAAGATGTCGAGGCCCCGCCATGGGCC
This sequence comes from Acidobacteriota bacterium, assembly GCA_029263355.1. GTDB lineage: Bacteria > Acidobacteriota > Thermoanaerobaculia > Multivoradales > J023 > JAAELT01. The sequence continues at coordinate 3,608 of JAJCXQ010000536.1, forward strand.
AGGAGCCCGTTGTCATTGCTGGGCTTGAGCAGCGAGCGGCTCACCCCGTCGTTCGAGTGCATGCTGTGACAGCTGCTGCAGTCCAGCCCTGACGCCGCGTGTCGGCTGGCGAAAAAGCCAGGATGCGAGTCGCCATGACACTCGAGGCATTGTGCAGACTTGACGTTGGCGAAATCCTCGTCTGAGAAGGCAAAGATATTCCCGGCCTCACCTCCCGAGTCGAGGTGTGCAGTCGGGTCGCCATGACAAGCGGTACAGCCAATCTCGAAGCCATGATCGGCCGCCAGACCTTCGCGGTCGAGGGCCGAATGGGGACCGTTGGCGAAGGCCGCCGCTTCGGTCTCGTGGCAGCCAGCGCAGGTGTCGAAGAGCTCAGCAGGCGACATGGCCGGCTCGGTCGTTGGGTCTTGCGGCTCGCCACTGGCCATTCCGCCGCTGATGATCGCAAGGGTAACGATGCCGACCGTCAGAACCCAAAGCCATGAATTACGGAGTCTCATGCAGGGACCTCCTATCGATTCTCGAGTAAGTTTCTTGGACGCAGCCTACGGCCCCTCGAGAGGTTTCCAAACACCCCGAAAGTCGGGCTCTTAGATGCTCGTTTGGGGCGTACCAGGCTCGCGGCGCCCACCCTTCGGCGTTTTGTGGAACCACCCCAATGAAGGGTCTCACAGGACTCGTGGACGCTGAGAATGTTCGGGCTGTAACGTTGAGAAAGGACAGGCACATGCAAATGCAATTCAGAGGCGTGAAGCTCTACGCCATGATTGTGATCCTATCGGTCGCCGGGGGTCTTTCGGCAGGTGACGCGGTGGCGGAAGGGGCTGAGGTATCGGCGGGCAAGGCGGAGTTCCTGACCCACAAATGCAATTTGTGCCACGCGGTGCCGGCGGCCGAAATCGATGCGAAGACGAAATCAGAGAAGCTGAAAGGCCCCGCTCTCGGCGGTGCGATCGAGGCCGACTTCGGGGTCTTCGCAGCTTATGTGCGAAAGCAGGGCGAGCTCGACGGTAAAGCCCACAAGAAGGAATTCAAGGGCACCGACGAGGAGCTCAAAGCTATCCTCGACTGGCTGGCGGAGTTCGAACCCGCCGAGAGTAGCGCCCCCTCTCCCTGAGTTGAGACGGTACACGGAGGCATCAATGGCCCTTATCTACGACAGCTTGACGCTGGTGGTTGTGGTCACGGTGGTGTTGATTACACTCATCGTTGTGCGGTCGCAAGTCACCGCCGGGAGGTCCGGCAAAGCCCTCGCTTTCGTGGCGCTGTTTGTGTTGCCGATGCTGGTGACGTCCCTCGGCGTCGCTGCCCATCTCGAGCACTCCAAAACCACCGAGTTCTGCCTTTCGTGCCACGTGATGGAGCCCTATGGCGAGAGCCTTTGGGTCGACGAAGTGGACTACGTGGCAGCCAACCATTTTCAGAACAACCGAATCCCCCGCGACCGTGCTTGTTTCACCTGCCATACGACCTACACCATGTACGGTGACCTGCAAGCCAAGCTGCAAGGGCTCAAGCACGTCTGGGTGAACTACTTGGGTACCGTTCCGGAGACCCTAGAGCTTTATCAGCCCTACAACAATCGCGAATGCCTCAACTGTCACCGCGGTGGTCGCCGATTCGAAGAGGATGAGCTGCACCTTGAGGTGCGGGCTGAGCTGGAGACCAACGAGACGTCGTGCCTGGAATGCCATGCGTCGATCCACGATGTGGCGCACGTCGGCGAACTGGCCAAGTGGGAGCAGAACGATGCCGAATGAACCTGGTCTGCCGCGATGGCGTTCTTTGACTCGAGCCGGTGTGCTGATCTCGGCAGGTCTTGTCGTCCAAGCGGTGACTCTCTATTGGTCGCACCCGACGGCGTTTCTGGTCTTCATTGGCCTCGGCGGTTCGTTGGTGGCGGCGGGAATCGTCCTCTACCTTTGGGGGTTGCTGGTTGGAACCAGCGATGCCGCGAAACCCTGATCATCAGCCTGGATGAGTCATTGATGCGAGATGATCTCCAATAGGCCGGGCGTCAGGAGGTAGCATGGGCGGGGAGGAAAATTACCGTGGATCCCGCCAAGAACAACCGGTCCGAGACCCGCTTCCTATCGGGCTTGACCCACGAGCTGCGTACTCCCATGGGCAGCATCCTGATGCTGGCAGAGTTGCTCGGCGATAATCGCTCGGGTGCTCTGGCTGATAAAGACCTCGAATACGTTGCCAAGATCCAGCAGGCGGTGACGGACGTCTGTGGTCTGATCGACGATGTCAGCTTGCTGAATAAGATCAATGCCGGCCGGATGGGGGCATCCGCAACAGACGTCTCGTTACGCCAGTTCGCTCGACGGCTCGAGGATACCCATCGCTCTGCAGCAGAGGAGAAGAAGCTAAGGCTAGAGGTGAGCTGCGACGACGATCTTCCCGGAACCCAAATGATCGACGGCGGGCTGCTAGAGCAGATTCTCGACATTCTTGTCGCGAACGCGGTGCGAACGACGGCGGCCGGGGAGATCAGGGTCAACTTCGGCGGCTTGCCCTCTGGTGGACTCGAGATCTGGGTGCGCGATGGCGCGCCCACGGTGCCGGCGGATCAGCGCCAGGCGATCTTCGAGCCCTTCGGTCATACCGGGCCTCAGACCCGTCGTAAGCTCGGCGGTCAGAGTCTGGCGCTGCCCATCGCTCGTCGGATCAGTCGGCTTCTCGGCGGAGATTTAGCGCTGAGTGGCTGGAAAGATGGCAATCTGTTCATCCTCTCTCTGCCGTTGGCGAGTACTCCCCCGGACTCAGCAACTATAATAGCCTGACTGTATCGATGCTTGGCCATTGAGGGCACTAGCCATCGAGACCCTGCCCATCTAGACCGTGTTCATCTAGACCGTGTTCATCTAGACCGTGTTCATCTAGACCGTGTTCATCTAGACCGTGTTCATCTAGACCGTGTTCATCTAGACCGTGTTCATCTAGACCGTGTTCATCTAGGACCTGCCCATCTAGGACCTGGCGGACGGTGCGTGCGAAATCTCTTGTGCTGAAGGGTTTCTGAATGAAAGCGCGATCAGAGTCGGCGGCGCCGCGTTCTTCGAGCACTTCATCGCTATAGCCAGACATCAGAAGCACCCCGAGCTGCGGGCGCTCGGCGGCGATTTGTTGTGCTAGGACGCGACCAGTCATCACTGGCATCACCATGTCGGTGACCAGCAAATGAATGGTGTCCGGATACTGTTGACTGATCGCCAAGGCCTCGGTCGGAGTCGTGGCCGGGAGCACAGTGTAGCCGTGAGATTCGAGCACTTCGGTGGTGAGGTCGAGGAACATCTGGTCGTCCTCGACCAGCAAGATAGTCTCGGATCCCAGGCAGGGAGGGGCTTTCGCCGCTGCCTTGGGGGGCGCTTTGACGGTCTCCTCGCTGCGCAGGAGATAAACCTTGACGGTGGTGCCTTCGTCAGGCGCGCTGTCGATCGCGACGCCGCCGCCGCTCTGCCGAACGATGCCGTAGACCGTCGAGAGTCCCAAGCCGGTGCCTTTTCCTTGTTCCTTGGTGGTAAAGAAAGGCTCGAAGACCCGTCGCTTGGTTTCAGCATCCATACCGGTGCCGCTGTCGGTGACGCTGAGCATCACATAACGTCCCGCGACGAGCACGGCGCCGCGGTCGGGGTGGCGGGCGTCGATGTCCCGGTTGGCGGTTTCCAAGGCGATCTGGCCGCCGAGGGGCATGGCGTCAGCGGCGTTGACAATCAAGTTCATGATCACCTGTTCGATCTGCCCAGCGTCGACCTTGACTCGGTCGAGCCGGTGCTCGAGATCGAGAATCAGCCTGATGTCGTCGGTTGTCAGGCGCCGCAGCATGTCCACCATGTCGGTCAGCACCGCATTGAGATCGAGCAACTCAGGCCGCAGCACTTGTCGACGGCTGAAGGCCAACAGCTGACGGGTCAGGGCAGCGCCACGCTCCGCACCGCGATGAATCTGCTCGATCGCTCGTCGCTGGGGGTGGTCTTCGGGGAGTTGGTCGAGGACCATTTCGCTGTAACCGAAGATCGAACCCAGCAAGGTGTTGAAATCGTGTGCCACGCCCCCTGCCAGTCGCCCGACCGCTTCCATCTTCTGTGCCTGCCGAAGCTGGTCTTCGAGACTCGTACGTTCGGTAATGTCGCGCAGAATGCCGACGAATGACTTCTGGCCGTCTGAGAGAATCTCGCTGACCGCCAGATCAAGGGGAAAGACCGAACCATCCTTGCGACGGCCGACGACTTGGCGACCGATACCGATGATCTTCTTGATGCCGGTCTTGTGGTAGTTGGTGAGGTAGCCGTCATGCTCGGCGAGGTAAGGTTCCGGCATGAGGATCTTGACGTTGTGGCCGATGAGCTCCTCGATCTCGTAGCCGAACATTCGCTCAGCTGCTGGATTGACCGAATCGATGATGCCAGCGGTGTCGATGGTGATGACTCCGTCGACTACAGATTCCAGAATCGCTCGGTAGCGAGCCTCTGACCTGAGCGCTGACTGCTCGATCTTGCGAGAGCTCCGAGGTCCGTGGACGTCGGACATATGTCCCCTTTCTCGGCCTATTGTTGACTTTGGGCTGATCCTATCAGGAGGTCGACCAAAGCCAGGCTGTCCACGCGAGGGTCAGGGGAGAGTGGCTGCTGACGGGGGGGAAAGAAGACCTCGGACGATGTCGTCGTCGATCGATCGGAAGTCGTCGTAGAACTGGGCAACCGATAGAAAGTCGGGTGCTCCCAAAAGGCAGACAACGTCTTCGGCTTCTCGTCGCAGCCTCTCGATCGCGTCAGGCGGTGCAACGGGGGTTGCGACAATCACCCGCCTTGCTCCAGCTGCCTTGACGGTGCGAACCGCCGCGATGGCGCTGGCGCCAGAGGTCAAACCATCCGTGATCACCAAGACCTCTCGTCCAGCGGTCGAGTAGGGGCGAGAACCGTCGAGCGCTTCTTGGTGTCGCTTCGCTTGCTCGGCCTGGCGGCGTTGTTCTCCAAGAAGGTAGTGCTGACTTGCTCCGACTTCTTCAGCCAAAACGGAATCGATGTAGGAGACACCGTCCGCCGTCACGGCGCCGAGGGAGAGTTCGGGTTGGTATGGGGCTTCGAGCCTCCTCGAGACGATAACCCCAAAATCCGCCGCCAATTTTCTTGCCACCTCCGCTGCAACCACGATCCCGCCACGGGCAATGCCGAGTACCAAAGGGCTTTCATAGTGCTGCTTACCGAGTACCTCCGCGAGCCACTTGCCAGCGGTTTTACGGTCACGAAATCGCTCGACCGGCACCCTCTATGGCTCCGATGGACGTCGCCTGGGAGTGTGTCTGCCGGAAGATTGGTAAGCCTTGTCTTCCGTCATCATAAGACTGATCCTGGGAGAGTTCAAAGAGGGAAAAAACGTTCCGAAAGGCTGGTGGGCGAACACCTCGGGTTGGGAGGTCACCCACCCGTAGGGGCAGGCGACGCCGGATTTGAAATGGCTGCCGGAACGGTGAAAGTAGATCGGGTTTCGACCGATACATGGCATTGGGTGCAGCGGGGCCTTTCGGGATGGGAGGTGCGGATCTCTTCACGGGCGGCGGGACCGGCGTGGCAGGCCGTGCAGTTTTCCCGCATCAAGGTCTTGTGCGGCATCGTTGGCGGGGCGTGGGGATGGAGGCGCCGACCAGGGCGCAGATCTTGCCGAAGACCGGCGAAGGTGTTGCCAACGAAGGGTCTGCTCGCAACCGTGTTGCTCGCGACCGTGTGGTTCGCGACCTTGTTGCCGGTCGAGACCTGATCCGTGCCGGCGAAAACATGGCATTGTTGGCAGCGGCTGACGGCGCTCATGCCCAAGGTCTTGTCGTGGGGTGACGGTGGGGCGTAGCCGACCCCTTCAACCGCCACACCTTCGAGATTGTGGCAAGAGACACAGGCCATGCCAAAGGAGGTGTGAGGAATGGTGGGCGGTGCACCGTCGAAGGCCCGGCGCTCGGCGCGCACCGACGCGACGGTCTTGCCTTCCCCGTTGATCTCGCTGGCTGGTGGAGGCGAGCAAGCTGTAGCCAGCACGAGGACGGTGACCGGCAAAAGCAGCCGATTCAAACTCGTTCGACGCGCACAGCGCATTTCTTGTAGTCCGGTTCTTTGCTGATGTTGTCCATCGCGTCCAAGGTGAGGCGATTGATCAGCTTCGATTCGTCGAAGAAGGGCACGAACACTGAGCCACGCGGCGGCTCGCCACGACCATCAATCTCGGCGCGCAGCTCGAGGCTGCCGCGGCGAGTGCGCAAGCGTACGGAGTCGCCATGGGTTACCCCCAGCTCGGTGGCGTCGGCGCGGTTGAGCTCGACAAAGGCCTCGGGCATGGCCTGGTGGAGTTGCTCGACCCGGCGCGTCATCGAGCCGGTGTGCCAGTGCTCGAGGACTCTGCCAGTCGACAGCCAAAAGGGGTATTCGTCATCGGGCGCCTCAGCTGGCGGGTGGTAGGGTCGCAGCCAGAACGCCGCTTTCTCACCGTAACCCTTGGCCTTGTAGAAGTGGACACCTTGGTCTTTCTGGACATAAGGATCGTGGCCGGCGGCGTAGCGATAGCGGGTTTCCTTACCATCGACTACTGGCCAGCGCAGCCCGCGAGTTTCCTTGAGCTGAGTGTAGGCGGCAACGTCTTTGCCGTGACCGACAGTGAAACGGCGATACTCCTCGTACATCGGCTCGTGCCAGTTGTCGTCGGGCCAGGGGAAGAGGTGGCCCATACCCATGCGCTTGGCGACCTGCACGATTTGCCAGGCGTCTTCCGTCGCTTCCCCTGGGGGCTCAACCATTTTGTTCCATTGCTGAGTACGGCGCTCGGAGTTACCGAACACCCCCTCACGCTCGACCCAGGCTGCTGCCGGCAGCACCAGGTCGGCGATGGCGGTAGTAGGGGTTGGGTAAATGTCGGAAACGATGATGAAGCGCCCGTCGTTGAAGTTGCCGTCGGGCCCCTGCTGACGGTCGATACGATGCAAATTGGGGATCGAGACCCAGGGATTGGTGGTCTGGATCCACATCGTCTTGACGTCGCCACGCATCAAGGCACGGAACATGTCCATGGTGTGGTAACCGGGCTTGGGGGGAATGGTGCCTTCTGGCAGGCCCCAGATCTCCTCGGCTTTGGCGCGGTGCGCTTCCTTGGTGACCACCATGTCTGCCGGTAGTCGGTGGGCGAGGGTGCCAACTTCCCGCGCCGTGCCGCAAGCGCTCGGTTGGCCGGTCAGGCTGAAAGGGCCAGAACCGGGTTTGCTGATCTTGCCGGTCAGCAAGTGTAGATCAGTGATCAGATTGTTCATCCAGGTGCCACGCACATGCTGGTTGACACCCATGCACCACAAGCTTACGGTGCCGCGGCCAGCGTCGCCGTAGAGCTTGGCCAGGGAGTGGATCTGGCCGGTGGGCACCCCGGTGATCGCGCTCACTTTCTCCGGCGTGTAGTCAGCGAGGAAGGTCTCGAGCTCGGCGAGTGAGGCGTTCCTGCCCTTGTCTTTGAAAGTGTAGTGTTCAGCCTGCTCGCCGTAGCAGCCATAGCCGATCTCGTCGAGGTCCTCGATGCCGCGTTTGAAGATGACGTTTTCGGCGATGAACTGCTGATCGATCTGACGGTTCGCAATCAGCAGATGGAGGATACCGTTGGCGAGGGCGAGGTCGCTGCCGGGAATGATCTCGACGTACATATCGGCATAGTCCGAGGTCGGGGTGCGGCGTGTGGCGATGTCGATGATGCGCACGCCAGGTTTGGTGCGTTTCGACTCCAGGATGCGGCTGAAGAGCACCGGGTGCATCTCGGCCATGTTGTTGCCCCACATCACAAAATCGTCGCCGGCTTCGAAGTCGTCGTAACAGCCCATCGGCTCGTCGGACTGGAACTGGGTCATGAAGCCGGTGACCGCGCTCGCCATGCACAGCCGAGCGTTGGGCTCGACGTTGTTCGAGCGCAGGCCACCCCGGAACCACTTCGTGGCGGCGTAGCCATCGAACACCGTCCACTGACCGGAGCCGTAGATCGCCACTGCCTCTGGCCCGTGCTGGTCGAGGGTTTCCTGATACTTCTTCGCCGCCAGATCCAGGGCCTCGTCCCATGAGATGCGTGTGTAACCTTCGCCATCGCGCTTCATGGGGTAGCGTAGGCGATCCTCGCCGTAGAGGAAGGCCGGCAAATGGTAACCCTTGACGCACAGTAAGCCGCGATTCACCGGACTCGCTTCGTCGCCTCGCACTGCCTTCACGCGGCCATCGTGGACCCCGACCTCGACGCCGCAGCCGGTACCGCAATACCGACACGGCGCTTTCTGCCAGCTGAGGTCGGCGTCGGAGATCGAGTCCGGCTCCGCGGCCAGGCGTTCGGCCTCTTGGCGGTCAGCGCAGGAGAAGGCGGCGATCCCAGGGGCAGCGCTGAGGACTTTCAGGAAGTCTCGTCGTTTCATGGTATTTCCTTAAGACCTGTTTCCTTGAAGAGCTGTTTCCTTGAAGACCAGACTCCTTGAAGAGCTGTCTCCTTGGAGGTCTGAATAGGTTGCAGGCCGTTTCTTCTTACGGTCCAGTCTTGAGACCTTGTCCATATCGACGTTCCATCTCTTTGCGGATCTTTTCGGCCTCACCTTCAGCTCCCTCTCGGAACCAGGCATGCTCGGGGCGGTCGAGGATGCTGTCGATCACCGCGCGCACTTCTCGTGCCTGAGCTCCTTTGCCGGTGGCGGCGGCGTGGTCGACGATCTCGATGGCTTGCGGGATAAGCTCGGTGTAGAAGCGCTCGGCGACCTCGAACATTCCGTGCCAATGAGTGTAGTCGGGGGCCATCATCGACGCCCCGTGGCGGGCTCGCCGGCCTTCGTGGTGCCAAAGGTAGAACCAAGTCCACTCGATCTCCTCGTCGAACTGGGTTTTGCTGCGTAAACCTTGACTCGCCAAGGTGGCCATGATCTGTTGGCCGGGTTTGGCGAACTTCTCGTTGTAGAGGATCACCAGGTCGTCGTATTGCTGGTAAAAAGCGTTGACGTAGTCGGGGGTGTGGCAGTGAGAGCACACCAACTTCATACGGTCTCGTTTGTTCTCTGCCGTGTCGACGATCAGGGCGCGCCGCTGCTCGGGGTCGGTCACTTTGACGATCGCATGGTTGATATCGGTGTCCATCACCAGACTCACCGGCGGCCGGTTGGTCCACGACAGGCGCTCTCCTGGATCGTGGGTGATCTCGCCGCCGTTGCGCTTGTGGCCTGACATATGACAGGTGGCGCAGGTGGGGGCGGCCGCGTAATCCTCGCCCAGCACCCAAGATGTGGCGTCGAGATTCATGTCGTCTTTGAGGTCACGATAGGCGACGCCGTGTTTCGACTCCTCGAAGATTTCTTTCTGAGGATGATCAGGGCCGAGGTGGCATTTGCCACAGTTCTCGGGTTGGCGAGCGCGTCGGGGCGAGAAGTCGTGGCGGCTGTGACAGGCGGAACAGGAGCCGCGGGAGCCGTCGAGGTTGAGCCGGCCGATACCGGTGTTGGGCCAGGTGCCGGGATGGAAGAGTGGACGGCCGTTGTCGTCGCGTACGATCTGTCCGACGGCATCGAGGTTGGTAGGAATTCCGTTGGCGTCGGGGGCTAGATCATCGGTGGTGATCATGCCGCCGTCAGTGGACTGGAGGGCGACCTTGGAACCGTGGCATTGTTGACAACCCGAGAAAGCGCTGGCGAAGCCGTTGACTGATTCGACCGCCTTGCCGGGGGTCGGCGAGTGTGGGTTGAAGTCGAGGCGTGCCCCTTCTACGGTCTCGGCCAGGAAGTTGTCGAGGGAGGCGAGGATATTGCCGGCCTTGGCATGGTGGCTGGCGGCAAACTGTTCACTCTCGGTGACGTGGCAACGGGCACAATCCCGCGGCGTCACCACGGTGGCGATGGTGACCCCATAGTGGAGGAAGGCGTCAGCCTCTTTGCTGGCGGCTTGGTGACACTCGACGCAGGCCACCCCTTTCTCAGCGTGGGTGCTGCCTTCCCAATGCGAGATGATGCCGGGGTTGGTCTGCACGTGGCAGTCGACGCAACTCTTGGAGCTCGCAGGCACTGCGACGTGAGCCTGGCGCAGACCGGCTTCCTCCGCTTTGCGGGTGACTTCCAGCCACTGCACGAAAACCAAGGAGAGCAGGAAGAGTGCACCCAAGGCGGCGATGATGAAGCGTTTGGTTTCGAGAGTCATAGAGGCTACCTCGGGGCTCCGGGCGTAATTCGAGCGGTGTCAGCCGCGGTCAGTGTTTGACCACCGCTTCCCAGACCGTTAGGCCGATGATGGCGAGGACACCGACGATGCCGATCCACACACTGGCTTCTTGAAAGCGGGTCTTGCGCCGGATCCAGTCGTCGATAAACGGCCAAGCAAACATGGTGAAGACGATGAATCCCATGCTGAGTACCGCTGCGGTGCCGGTGAACAATTTGAGCCACCTGAAGGCAACGTAAAAGAACCACTCGGGTTTGATCACCTCAGGGGTCACCAACGGATCTGCCGGCGGCCCCATGGTGGCGGGGAAGATGGTGGCGAGGGCGCTCAGCACAATCATCAACAACAGTCCGATGATCAACTCCGTGAAGAGGTGATCGGGAAAGAAGTTGAACGTCTTGGGAGTCGCAGCCTTCCCGTCAGTGTCGAGCTCGTCTTTGAATTGGAACTCGGTGATGCCCTGTAGCCGAATGATCATGATGTGAATGGCGATCAGCATCACCATCATGACCGGCAGCACGGCGGCGTGAAGGATGAAGAAACGCGACAAGGTACGCTCGTTGTAGGTTTCACCAGCGAGCATCATGTTCTTGATCAAGCCGCCGACCACCGGCACCGTGTCAGCGATGTTGGCGCCCACCGTTGCACCCCAGTAGCTGAGTTGCTCGTAGACCAGGCTGTAGCCGGTGAAGCCGGTCATCAACGTGCAGATGAGCAAGAACATGCCGACCATCCAGTTGAGCTCCCGCGGCTTGCGGTACGCACCGGTGAAGTAAACCCGCATCTGGTGGAGGACAACCGCCGCAATCATCAGGGTCGCCGCCCATTTGTGGACGCTGCGGATAAACCAGCCGAAGGCAGCCTCTTCAGTGATGAAACGCACCGATTCGTACGCCGAGGTCGATGCGGCTTCGTAGTAGAACGCGAGCAAGATACCGGTGATGATCTGCACCACGAAGAGGTAGGCGGGAGTGCCGCCAAGAGCAAACCACCACCGTTTGAGGTGGTAGGGGACGGGCTCGTTGGTGAGCTCGCGAAGCTGGTCGCCGGAAATCGGCAAACGCTCCGTTACCCATTCAGCGGGATTGGACATCAGGTCTTGAGATCGTCGGTCGGTCGACAGGCTAAGCAGGGATCATGCCCGGGGGCGTGGATGCCGGGGGCGCGCTCAATAACCTCGCCGGTGGCTGTTTCCCTTGATGTCGCGTCGGCGAGTTGAGATTCTGGGACTTCAATGAACAGCAAACCGCTGTCGACCCGCAGCGGGTACCGCGGCAGCGACATGCCAGAATCGCCCGGCGGGCCGCCGGTGCCAACCCCTGCGGGGTCGAAAGTGCCGTTGTGACACGGGCAGAAATAGCGGTTGTTCTGGCCCTCCCAATGTACCTGGCAGCCAAGATGAGGACAGGTGCTGGAAAGGGCGATAAAGTCAGAGACATCGCCGGCTTCGGCTTGGCGGGTGACGTTGATAGTTTCGCCCGAGGGGCCGCGGTAGAGCACCGAGTCGCCGAGGCCGAGTCGATCGGCTTCGATGACAAATTGCCATAGTCGATCGTCAGGTCGCGCCGGGTAGAGGAACCGGCCGGCGATAGCGCCAAAGGCTCCGTAGCCGCCAGCAAGCCCGGCGCCCATCGCCACCGTAGAAGCGGTGGTGAGGAATTTGCGGCGTTCCGGTTGAGTCTCGGAATCGTCCGGCTCATGCTTCGAGGCCGTCATCGTCATCTCCTGAAGCTGTGAGGCAATCGGCTTGTCAAGGACGTTGATGACTCTATGGATCACGATGTCTCTCAGGACCACCCCGTCGGGGAGGATCACAGCTTCGGCAGGTGCTACCCATTCGGGTGGGGCGGATGGGCTGATACCCTCAGGGCATGGAGAAACGAAAGCCGACCCTCACCCGGATCGAGAAGATGCTGCAGGCCGACGGTGCGCTGTGCGTGACCTACTGCAACACCGAGGTGCGTCAGCCCCTCGCCTCCTACGACGACCTGCTGGCCTGGGGGCTTGATACCGGTGCCCTCAACGCTACCGACGGCCGGCGTCTCGCCGCCGCGGCCGCCGAATCACCCGGGTTGGGCCATGGTGTCCTTCGTAGCGCCCGTAACCTCGCCGTGCGCCTGACCCGCATCCTCCATGCCCTCATCGCCGGCCACTCACCCAGCGCCGCCGACCTACGCGAGCTCAACATCAGCCTGAGCCGGGCGATGGTAGCCCGCCGGCTCGACCCTACCGGCAAGCGCTGGACCTGGGGCGACACCGAGGGCGACGACTTCGACCGTATGCTCTGGCCCGTACTGCTCTCCGTCGCCGAGCTCCTGACCTCCGAAGATCGCGACCGCGTGCGCCTCTGCGCCGGCCAAGACTGTGGCCTGCTCTTCGTCGCCCGCGGCTCCGGCCGAGTCCGCAGGTGGTGTGATGCCTCGTGCAGCAGCCGCCACAGCAGCCGCAAGCACTACGCCCGGCGGATCAAGCCCAAGCGCCAGCAGTGGGCGCAAGAGCGGGCGGGAAGACAGAGCATGCGGCTGGCCGGCTACGACACGGAGTAGTGCCCGCCCCCGAGAGCGACGGCAGCGAATAGAGGAGCTTTGGGCATGGTTTGGGACGGAATCTTGATCATTTGACGCGTTCGAAGGATCAGACTTTCCAGAATAATGACGAGTCATCGTTCTTAAATGATCAGAATTTCTAGAATAGTGACGGTTCAATACGCCTGAATCGTCAGAAGAATCAGAATGATGATGATTCGAAGCACTTGAATGGTCAGAATATTATCAATAATGACGAGTCAGAGCATTTAAATGATCAGAATCGATGGTGTAAGAACGGTGTGCCACGCAAAAATCGATCCGCCATCTCATGGTAGAACGGTGTGCCACGCGAAAAATCGATCCGCCATCCCATGTAGGTACGGTGTGCCACGCAAAAATCGATCCGCCATCCCATGTGAGATGGGTATGCCACGCAAAAATCGATGATCCATCGTCACGTTTCGGCGTTTTTGTGGCCTAAGTAGGGGGATTTGGCGTGGGAAAGTGGCTCTGGGTGGTGGAGATCGGTGCAAATGGTAGGTTTGAAGAGTAAAAGTCTCTTTTATGTGGACTTCTAGAACAATTTAACTGGAAGCATCTTGTGGAGCCTGACGACTCGTCCTGAACGAGCCGTGATCGGAGTGCATAAAAACACCGGGGGCACTTTTTAATTCAGACGGCTATCAGAATGGCGTCCATGTTCAGCGTAGCCATCGACTCCTGCTAATGCCGCCTGAGAAAGCCAAGGCAGTCCCGATTGGTCTTGGACAAACCCATCAGAGCCGCGGTCGGCGACGGGATGAAGGCCCGGCTCGCCTCTCTCGATTCTTCCTTCTTCGAATGACAGTGCGCTACCTCGGGCAAGGCTACAAGCCCCTGGACTTCATGTGGCCGATCGCGTTCCAGGCCCGTTGATCAGCGTGGTGCCCCGGGCCGCCGCGCGGCACGGCAACGCTGGAACCAGCCGCGACGTAGACGCTCGACGGGCTGACCGCGACGACGCCCTGGTCGAGCATCATGAACGTCGAGCGGCGATAGCCTTCCAGCGGATGCTGCTCGTGAAAATCGAGGATCGCTTGGCGCTCGTGCTCCTCGAGCCAGAAGTCCCGTGGGATCTGGCCGTTGTGCTCATTGGCCATGCCGTAGCGTCGCTTCCAAGAGTAGAACTTGGCCGGCGAGAGCGCCAGCCACAGGGGAAAGACCTTTATGGGCAGTTCGGTTCTCTTCGACCAGCCCACGACGAAGTCCACGACTTCGTCTCGTAGATCATGGGGAACCCAGCGGCCCTTCAGAGCTCCCCAAGCTCTTTTTTTACTTTCACGAACTCTTCGGAGATCTCGGCGATGACTCTGTCCTTGCGCCGCAAGCGAGCCTCCAATGCCTCGACCTTAGACTCGAGCTTGCGATCATGCCGACCAAGCCCTCGCTGCGGCGTAAGCGCCCTGGCAGCATGGTCGAGCAGCTGACGCTGCCATTGGTAGAA
>JAJCXQ010000537.1 GCA_029263355.1 Acidobacteriota bacterium
CGACGGCCGTTGCGCTGTCGGTCGAGCGCAAGAGCTGGTACTACTACAAGCCGCGATGGAGTCGGTTCTTCAGCGACCTGCCTTGAGCCTAGCGCTTGAGTCTGGCGCCTCAAATAGGTGCTTCGTGCATCATGGCGTCACGCAGGACGCGGAAGTAGTGGTTCGAGCCGTAAAAGGCGAAGTTGGATACTCGCGAAGTGTAGGTGCAGGCGAAGTCGTCTACTTGGCTGCCGAATAGACTCTTGTTGGAGCCTTGTTTGAAGAGGGAGCCCCAATAGGGGTTGATGGCAGTCGAGATGCGGCCTTGGAGTCGGCGGACATGCTGACGCATGGCTTTGTGCTCACTGCGTAACGCGCTCAGATGTGCCTGAGTCCGTTCGATAGACAACACATCGTCGGACTCTCCGTCGTCTTGGGAGAGGCGGCGATAAAGGCCGAGGATATCGGAGAGACCATCCATTCTTTGGCCCGAGTCGGCGAGCTCGGCGCGTAACACTTCGACGTGGCGATGTTCGGAAGAGAGTTTGGCGCGAGTCTCGAGCTCCTCCTCGAGCTCGCTGATGACCAGGGAGGTGCGCCAAGTAGAGGTCAGTTTGGACGATAGAATGTCGCCGTAGATGTGGTCGCCGACGTAGAGCATTTGCTCGCCGTGGCCGCCAAGAAGCTGGGCGAGGGCCTCCCGCGAGCCTCCCGAGTAGATGCCGCCCCAGTGCGGTTGGTCGACCTCGCCGGCCGGGTTGCCTTGATTGTCGATTTCGACAAAGTTGCGGTTCTTGCGGAAGAAACCCGGTTTGCTAGCCTCGACCACAATGAGATCGAAGATGTCTCGCCAGCTGCCGTTGGGCACTGTGTGGTCGAAAAGGTAGGAGCACAACGCCTCGGTGTAGTACCACTCGGAGTTGGTGATCAGCAGTAGTCGTCGATCTCCAAGAGCCAGGCGTTTCAAGGCGAGGATCAATTCGGGGTCGAGGGGTAGGTAACGTGGCAGGTCGGCGAGGACGTGCCGTTTCAGCGTGTGGTCGGCATGGATCGAGTCGATGGCTTGGCGAGTGTCACGGAACAGCCTGTTGTAGGACTCCAAGGTCACGACTCGGGGGCGACGTTGAGCCAGATCGATCACCTCTGAAAAGATGTTCACTTCCGGCAGTTCGAATAAAGTGTCGACGCGGTAGAAACGACTCGACGCTGGGTTGACCGGCTCCTGGCGATATAGACGCGAACGTTCGGCGGCTTCGACGAAGCGGCGGCCATGATAGGCCCGGCCAACGTACCGGTGGCGGTCCATCTTCAGCACGGTTCCAGCTTCGGTGTCGAGGATCGATCCTCGGCGACAGAACTTAGACCGGAACTCCGCGCCGAGGATCTCTTTCGGGTAGTCGAATCGCTCCACAAGTCGATTCAGGGTGAGCTCGAAGGCGAGCTCCGACAGCGCGTCTTGATCGTAGTGGGCGAGGGTGAAGTCGAGGTCGAAGCCGATGTACTTGATCTTCTCCAGGCGCAGCGTACGGTTGGTGAAGACCCGGCGGCCGCTCGATTGGACTTGATCCGTCAATGCATGGCGTAGCAGCTCTTGGCCCACCGACGGCTCAAGACGGTCGATCTGTCGATCTTCAATCAGATCCGACCAGGCACTCATGATTCAACTCCGAAATACCACAGGGTTACGTTGCGTCCACATGTTGGCAAATTTCCTCCAGCGTCTGGTGGCGAGCTCTTTCGATGCGTTGGATTCGGCTTTGGAACTGGCGGGTGGCAAATTCTGTGAACTCCTCGAGCTCCAGCCCGAAAGGCATGGGGTCGTAAGCATCGAAGAAGTCGGTGATGACGCCGATCGCCGGGCCCAAAAGGGCGGCCATACGTTCTTCGATCTGGCGCCACAGGTCGTCTCCACCTTCGGCGACTAGGCGGGACAGTAGGAAGACGCCATAGGCGAGATGGCGCGCTTCGTCGCTCTTGAGGTGGGAGACGGCTTGCTGCATCCCCGGCAGGATGCCATTGCGGGCCAGAGTGGCGTGGTAAGAGAAGTAGCCGGTCTCGGCCAGCACCCCTTCGACGATCATGTTGTAGGTCACCGAGGCGCGAGCCTGTGCTGCGGGAGAGCTATCCGTGGTGAGTCGAGACATCGCTCGAGGCAGCTCCTGATAGAAGATCGTTCGGTAGTTCGGACCGTGAAAGCGAGCCAGGTCTGAATGGTCGTTTGCCACCTCGTCGAGGAAACGGCGGAAGAGCTCAACGTGTTTGGCCTCTTCCCACAGAAATGCGGTCAGGAACATCTCCTCTTCGAGCCGCCCCTCGGCGGCGATGACCTGGATGAGCGGTAGTAAGTCGAGAGTTACCGATTCCTCACCGGCCTGGAACAGGCTGGTGAGGTGGAGCAGAGAGTCGCGCTCGACGTCGCTGAGCTTGCGCCAATCCTCGATATCCTGGCTGAAGTCGATGTCCTCGGGGTTCCAGATACCGATTTTCTTGGCCTTGCGCCAGAGCCGCATCGGCGGCAGAGTGTAGTCCAGGCCGCGAGGGCTGGTGGTTTGATACTCGCGTGTCGTCTCGTCGGAGGCTGTCATGTCGTTTCCAACCTTGATGCGCCGAGTGGCTGTGGAGGCTTCATGGGGTTTCGTCAGGGAAGATACTGTCGACACGAGCGGCAGCCTTTACTAGCTCGCGACTAGCCGTCAGATAAGGTGTGAGCTTTGCTAGGCTGCCGCGTGTTAGCTGCAGCTTGCCGGACATCAAGCCGAACATCGGATCCAAGTCGTTGTCCAGCACCCGTTTCCAGGTGGCGAGATCGGAGCGGATAAGAAAATCGGCCTGCTCGAGATCCTCACGACTTGCGCTGCGAGCCATTCGGCACTGGCCATGCCATAAATCGATAAAAACGGCGCGTTCGGAGGTGACGGTGTCAGCTGTCAAAACGAGAGCCAAGGAACCTTCCCACTTCGTCGCGGCCTCACGGTATGGGGTGCTGGCTGCAAGCTCTTCGGCCCAAACTTCGGCCCAAGTATCGGTGAATACTTCATGACTCATTCGATGTTTCCTGGGCTTCGATCGCCGATACGTGTGCTTGATCTCATAAGAGCCGACTCGAAACAAGATGATAGTACATCTCTCGGAGCTCCCCAGCCTGATCTAGACGCCGTCGTCAGCGGGGACGGTCAGCGTCATGAACCGGCATCATTGCGAGGATTAGCGTCCTCGCGACCGTCCTCATAAACCCCTACCAGCGTCACCACTCGACCGTTGGCGTCGCGCTCGAAGCGTAGGCGAAAATTGTCAAACGCATCGAGACCGAAGAGGTCTTTGTGGATCGGGTAGAGGGCGGACGGAGCTCGCTCTCCCCGTTGGTAGTGCATGCTGCCGCCTTCGACAAAAATCTTACGTGGCCCGTAGACCCCGACGTAGGCTTCGAGGGCTGCAGGTGTCAGCACGACGGGGCTCTCTGACGCCCGCAAACCGACCATAGTCCATTCGAGCGCAGCTTTGTGATCGTCGTCTTTGGCTTCCGCAACGAGCTTCTCGAGGGCCAGACGATGGG
>JAJCXQ010000538.1 GCA_029263355.1 Acidobacteriota bacterium
TGACCACACCGAGCCCAACGGTGAAGCTGCGACGGGCGCCCGCCACGCTATCGGCTAGAGCGAACTCGCCTTTCAAGTCACCGGCGCCGTCGAGGTACTTCTGGCCTACGACATACTGGACGAGACCCAAGGTCATGCCGATGCCGGCGATGCCGAATCCATAATGCCAATTGACCCAGGTGACACCATCCCGCGGCTCGCCGAGGAAGTTGCAAATGAGCGGACCAACGAAGGCTCCCAGATTGATACCCATGTAGAAGATCGAGAAGCCGGCGTCGCGTCGTGCCCCCTTGTCCGTGTAGAGATCACCAACAATGGCGCTGACATTGGGTTTGAGCAGACCGGTACCGATAACAATCAGCAGCAGACCTCCGAAAAACGCCGGCATTGCAGGGACCGCCAAGCTGAAATGGCCTAGAGCGATCAAGACCCCGCCGTACAACACCGCTCGACGCTGACCGATCAACCGGTCAGCGATCCAGCCCCCTGGAAGAGCCAGTGCATACACACCAAACGTGTAGAGGCCGTAGATCGCCCCCGCCTGACGAGTTTCCATACCCAGGCCACCGTTGACTGAATCGACCATGAACAGGAGCAGAAGCGCACGCATCCCGTAGTAACTGAAACGTTCCCACATCTCGGTAAAAAAGAGAGTGGACAGCCCTCGTGGATGTCCAAACCATTGCTGATCTCGGGCGTTCGCTGCGCTCATCCTTGTCCTCCAGTTCGTTCTCGGCGTTGGTGCGAGTTCGGGCGTTCAGGTGTTGCAGGGTCTACCGCAGCAATTTCTATTCCGGGCAGCTCGCATTCCGGCCCAAGGCTGTGCAGGGCACCTGGCACCTAAGGATCACGATCGAACCTGAACAGGAAAATCGGCCCAAAGGATAGGGGATTCACACCCACCTTTCAAGAAGACGGCAAGAAGCCTGAGAGGCGAGGTCCTGTCTCTCGGCCCCCGCGGTTTGGCGAGGTAGGTGGCGGCTACTCTGCTCACACACCGTGCCCTCCACCGTGCCGCCGGTGTCTCGCTGTCGGGTAGGAGCGAGACTTTGCGGGTTTTAACTGGTCGGGGCGAGAGGATTTGAACCTCCGGCCTCACGGACCCGAACCGTTCGCTCTACCAGGCTGAGCTACGCCCCGTGTCGCCTACACATTCATGCAGGCAGGACGGGGAGAATAACCTCGGTCTTCAACCGGGTCAAGGACTAAACACCATCAACACTGACTGTCCCTCCTGGGGGACACCTCAGCACTCTCGAGGCATCAAGTCATACGGGGGATGCTGCCGCCGTCGGCTGCGGCTGAGCCTGGGCCGATTCATCAGCGAAAATCTTGAACAGCACCACGGTCACGTTGTCGAATCCACCTCGGGCATTAGCATCCCGGATCAGACGCTGACCAATTTCAGCGAGGGATGACTCAGCCACTAGCCGCTCGTGGATCTCCTCGTCACTGAGCATGGTGGTCAGTCCATCCGAGCACAGCAGAAAAAGATCGCCGCCACGGGTTTCGGTCTCCGTGACATCCACCACGATGTCGCTGTCGCCGCCCAAAGCACGAGTCACGACGTTCTTCAACGGATGAGACTTGGCCTGATCTTCGGAGAGGTAACCGGCAACCACCTGCTCATTGACCCACGTGTGATCCTGCGTCAGGAGCTCGAGATGCCCCTCTCGCAACCGATAGCCCCGGCTGTCGCCGACATGCGCGATCGCCAAGATCTTATCTTTGTGCATGGCTCCGACAACGGTCGTCCCCATACCGAGGAGGGCGCCATCTTCGCGGATCGCCGCCAGCACGTGATCGTGGGCGGTATGGATCGACCGTTTCAGATGGTTGGAATGCTGGTGGAGGCTGGAGTCATACCCGATCGGCAACGTTCCGTCGTTGTCCATGCTGCCGACGATGAAATCGCGGATCGACTCGACGGCGATCTGAGAGGCGATCTCACCGTGATTGTGCCCCCCCATCCCGTCGGCGACGACGTAGACTTGGAACTTGTCGTTGACGTCGAAGCAGTCTTCGTTATGGGTCCGAAGCAACCCGACGTCGGTCGAGCCGAAGGATTCGATACGCAGCATCACCAGATCTTCCTGAAGAGACCAGGTTTACTCTTCTCCTGATCTTGCCTCGGAGCTTCTTCCAGGGCCTTGAGCCCTTTACTGATCGCGAGATCTGAGCCACCCTCTCTCAAGGCTTGATTGTAATACTGTTTGGCGCGAGACGTCATCCCGCTGTGGGCGAAGATCTTGCCGGCCAACTTCAGGTAGGGCACATGCCGCGGTCTCAGCTCGCAGGCTTTGACGATCGCTTCCTGAGCTTTGGGTAACCACCGTTTTTCGCGGGCACAGGTCAGTGCTAGATGGTGCCAAGCCTGGTAGTTCTCGGGATCCATTTCCGTTACGCGCGAAAAATTGGCAGCCGCTTCAGCCCGGTTGTTCTTCTTGAAGGCTCGGATACCCCGGTTCAAATAGACGCGCACAATTTCCTGGGGATCATGAACCGAGCTGCGAGTCGGTCGGTCGAGATCGAGGTCATGCTGGCGCCGACGCAACGGGTCCATCAGGATGTTGAAGGCCTCGGTAATGTCTTGAAAGTCCGCCTCGGCCTGCGCCTTGTCCTCGCCCTGGAACCGATCAGGGTGGCGCTCACGGGCGAGCTCACGAAACCGCGCCTTGATATCCGGCGGCTTGACATCACGTGGCAGCGCCAACACTTTGTAGAAGTCCTTGCTCATCTAGGAACTAATCCCTCAAAGACGTATTCTATCGACGATTTGGTTCGCCGTCTCAACCTCTGGCCATGTAGAGACGGCGGGCGATAGAACGCACCCCATCCGGAATATTCTTGTCACGGGCGAGATCGCGAAGATCCCGCTTGGTCATTCGAGGCACCAGACCGATCGATGTCGCCAGTTGGGTACGCGGATTCTTCACCAAAGCCTTGGCGATCGAGTACTTGCGGATCCACTCTCGACGTTTCGGGATCTCGGCCAAGACCTCGGTCACGACACCCCGACTGTTGGCGATCTGCTCGACTTCTTGATCCGGCAAGCTGTTGGCCAACAACACAGCAAGCGCAACTTGGGCGTTGGGGTCACGAATCAAGATAGAGCGTACCTGCCGATTGGCGCCCCGAGCCATCTTGATCCGCATCGGAATAGACAACGACCTGATCTGCGCGTCGGTGAGTCCGGTGGATTCTTCGGGATTGCCGTCAGATGGCCGCTCTCTCGCCTCTTCGATCGCCTCTTGGATTTCCTCTTCGGTAAGCGCTTCGGCTTCGGCTTGAATCTCCTCGGGCTTCTTGGGCGGCACCTTGTCTCTTGGGAGGAGATGCTCTCGATACTCCCAGATGCGCCGCTTGGAATACGCAGTCAGTTGGGGATTACGCTCCAGCGCCACCAGAATTTCTGGATGCTCGACGATCGCGTCTTGCCGCAGAACCAGGGCCTCTTGCAGTTCCGCTGCAAGGTTGGGAGCCATATGGGCGAGTAGATCGCGCGGTACGTCGCGCCGTCTCACCACCGCCTCGAGGACCGGCAGGAGAGTGCTTCGGAGACCAAAGTAGGTGAGCTCCGACTCACCGGCGTGGTGGGCGAGAAAATTTGTCGCGACTCGCGGCTCGACGCTTTCCAAAGCTTCTTGTGCTTTGGTCGCGACATCACCGTCCGGACTACTCGCAAGGGCAACCTGGATCGGTAACAGCTCTTCAGGTGGCAGGGGCACCAATCCCGAAGCAGCGAGAACCTGCAATTGCCTGTTGGTTCCCGACAGGATCTGATCGAGTAGGCTACTTTGAGTTGTCATGCTCTTCGTGACCCAAGAACGAGCCCTTCCAGTGCTGCTTGCTCAGCGGTCTTCCGCATTGGGAGATGCACTCTCGAGGTCAGCGGACCTGGGAAGCGCTGGGCTGCCGGCGCTCAATCGCGCAACGGTCTCGAGGTCGATACGTACCGTTCGCACCGACGTGCCTTCCCGGTTCTCGGGCTCGAACGAAATGCCGTTGACTTCTACTTGCACCGCACCGACATCACCGACCTTGAATTCCACGACTTCTTCGGCCGATAGCAGCAACGATTCTCCTTGCACCTTGAGCTGAGATAGCTCCTTGACCCCATCGATCGACGCTTCGACCCAGCAATCACTCATGAAATCGAGAGTCACCCGCACCGGTAATCCGGGATCCAGGGCCACTTCTGGAGTGCTGTCCAGACGTTCGACCGTTGACGCCTCGACCACCGGCGACGTGGTCTCGGGTGCTGTGGTCTCGGGTGCTGTGGTCTCGGGTACATCGGCCTCCTGCCGGTCCTCGATCGGAGCCCGGGTCGGCTCCGGCTGCGAAGGTGACGGCGCGAACCTGGAGCCAAGTTGCTCACCGAACATCGACAACAGACCTACCAACAAGACCAACGCGGCGACCAGGATCAGGGCCAAGTACAGAAACTTGCGTGAGGGTACTTCGGGAGCCGTTCGTGGCTGAAGGTTGGGTTCAGCCTCACCTTCCGGGTGTCGAGCCGCAAGATAGAAATTGACTACCTCTTCGGGATCGAGTCCAACATAACGCGCATACTGCCGAAGAAAGCCCTTGGCGAAAACCGGCGATGGTAAGACATCAAAACGATCTTCTTCGAAAGCCTGCAAGTAAGACATGCTGACTTTGCTCGAATCCGCGATCTCTCGCAAATCGATCTCACGGACCTCACGCTGCCTACGAAGCCAGGTACCGAACGACTCGGGTTCAGCAACAACCGGCGCGTCTTCGGAGCGCTTGTCTTCGTCGTCTCGCGGATTTTTTTTCATGCGCTCGGGTGCGATCCAGCCTGCGACCGAAACGTGGAGAACTTTCCATCGACATCCGAGCTGTCGGACGCATCGACCTCTGTAATTGGGACCGGAGCCAGTCTTCGAGAGTTCTCGAATGATCGCCAGCCCGAATTTACCCAATATTATCGACAGCTCAACTTTAACGGCAGCGGTCTGGAGCGGTCAAATCTCAGACCACTTTTCAGCATCGGTGGGAGCACTTTCTGCCAACAGCTCCCGGGCATGATGTTTGATGACCGATGAGTGTGGATCGTGTTTGGCCACAGCGATCAAATCCCGTCGTCGTAACGTCGGCAGGATGGCGAGAATCGCTTTGAACGGCGAGCGGGTGTTGCGGCTGAGCGCCACCCTGATGTCGTAGCGACTGCCCCATTTCGAATCTGCTGCCACCAAATCGAGCACGCGCGGCAGCGCCGCTTCACTCGCTGCCAGCGGTAGCACAATCTTCTCGGTCAGGCGAGAGTTGTGCAACAATGCTCTGATCACCTTCGGATTCGGATCATCTCTCAAACGGACCAAGACATTGGCCGAAGCACGCCGAGCGAGCATGATTTTCTCACCTGCCGTCAAACGTGGGAGGCGTTCGACGAGGTATTTCTCGGCAACGGCTCGCACCGCTGGACTGAGTCGCATGTCAGCGGTAATTTCTAACAAGTCGCGCCAGAACAGACCGGACACGAATCGCAACGCAACAATTTCCGGGGCGCGACGATGTCGCGCAATTGCGCACCGTACCTCGTAGTGAGTCGACAACGACCGCACGGTCGACAACTCAGTGATGACTTCCGCTGTTACGAAGGGACTCCTCAACATCGCTCGGACATCACCCACCGTCAACGCCTTGGCCTCCTCAGAGAGCAGACGCAAGAGCTCTGTCGCGCGACCGTGTCGCAAACGAGCCCGCAGGTTGTGCCGCGCAGGATCCTCCATCCCCTATACTCTAGCGGGCTTCGCTACAGTCGGCGAAGCTAGTCTCAGTAGCCAGGGCAGGCACAACCTCGGCTCTGATCGGCTATCGTCACTCATCGGGGAGGTGCCCAACAACTGCCCCCATTCCGGCTTCTGATAGGTTCATTCACATGATTCGGCCCAGTAAAGAAAGCATCGACGAAGCGCACCGCAGCACGATCGAACGTCATATCGCCAACGGCGACCTCGGCGCTATCGAGGAAATCTGGCTCGCCCAGGTGCAGGAAGACCCACTCAACCTGTCGTTTTTTGTCCCGGTCGCTCAGGCGCTCGGCACAGCCCGCGAGACCGAAACCGCTCACTTTCTACTCGAGCTCCTCGACGACCAACTGACTGAAAAAGGAGAATGGTCCGTTCGCCTGGAGCTATTGCGCCGTGCCGCCCATCTATTGATCGACGCCGATAGCTTCCACAGCTCGATCATCGAAACCCTCGAAAAGGTCTACGGTGACCGGCCGAGCTACGAGCAGATGGCCGAGAAGGTGGGCATGCACCGGGCGGTGGAAGATCACGCCAAGACCTGGAAAAAGGCTCAACGATTGGCCGGCCTGCTCGCTTTCGACATCGGCTCGATTGTGCACATGGAGGGCAAAGGCGGCGGCAGGGTTGAAGCGGTCAACATGGAATTAGAGAGCTTCAAAGTCACCTTTGAAGACGAAATGGTGCTGCAAGTCGGCTTCGGAGGAGCCCACAAGCTACTCCAGCCGTTAGCCCCAGAGCATATCCTCTACAAGAAGATGGTGGATCCAGATAGCCTCCTCGAGATGAAAGCACAAGCGCCGAATGAGCTTTTGCACTTGGTCTTCTCGAGCTACGACAAGCCGCTCACCGGCGCCCAGATCAAACGCATTTTGGCAGGTGTCGTCCTCGAGAAGAAGTGGAACAGCTGGTGGACGGCGGCTCGCAAGCACCCCCAAGTCATCGCCTCGACAAAGGTCAAACGAGCTTATGAATGGGCCGAATCGACCGCCGACGCCCAAGGCGCCGTGTGGCGCTCATTTACAGAGGCAAGTCCACGGGGACAGATGGACCTGTTGCGGCGAGACGGCGCGAGAGATCAGGAGCTGCTCGGCCGAATGTCTACTGTCCTCGAGGAGCAGGCCGCACAGGCGGTAGCTCAGGACCCCGGATTGGCTTGCGAGATCTGGTTCGCTCTCGAACGCAGCGGCGAGGTCCCACCGACGGCTGAGTGGTCGCCGCAATCCTTGGTGAGCTCGCTCAAAGATCTGCGCCCAATGCTGGCCGGAATCCAAGCTCGTCCACTCCGTGAACGCACCTACGAACTGCTTCGAGAGCAGCGTGAGGATTGGACCGACCTCTACGCACAAATGCTTTTACAAGAGAAGGATGCTCGAGCTCTCGATATCCTGACCGAGTCTCTGGAAGAATCGGCGCCGCAACATTTGGACAGCTTCTTCGACCTTTTGCTCAGTCAGCCCAAGAAGAACCCGCCGGCCTTCGTCTGGTTCCTCGAGCGGGCCGCCGATCGACCAGAGTGGCTCGGTCGCAACCCTGTCCGGATGGTCAAACAGCTGCTATTCGTACTGAATGACGACTCTTTTGCCAGCTACCGCGCCGCACGCCTGATGCCGCTGGTGGAATCGGGAGGCACACTTCCCAGGCTGCTCTCCCACCTCGACCAAGCCCAAGCGGAAGAAGTCGCCACCACGATCGAGAAAACGGGCAACCTCGAGGATTACCAACGAAAGCCCTTGATCACCGCCATTCACCTCCGCTTTCCAGAGCTGCGCCAAGAGGAGGAAGAACCTCTTTACGCAACTCTAGAGAAGATCGCCGCCAAAAGGGTCGCAATGAAGGAGCTCGTAGAAGTCGAGATCCCCGCCAACCGCCGAGCGATCGAGGAAGCGAGGGAGCTTGGTGATCTACGCGAGAATTTCGAGTACAAGAGCGCTCGTCAACGTCACGAGTACCTGTCAGCGCGCGCTTCGGCACTCAATCACGATCTGACTCGGGTGCGGCCTATCGATCCTACTCAGGTCACCGGTAGCGAGGTGGTCATCGGCAGCAAGATACAGCTTACGGCCGAGAATGGCACCCAGCGCGTGATCACCATCCTCGGTCCGTGGGAGAGCGAGCCCGAGAAGGATATTCTCTCCAGCGAGTCGGAGATGGCCAAGTCACTCCTGGGGCTCACGCCGGGTGACAGCATCGAGCTGGTCGGTGAATCTTACCGGATCGAGACGATCGAACCTTACGAATAGACCGCTTGGCGATCATCCTCGCGGCACCGATGATCAACGGCTGCCGACGATGTAGAACCACAACAGGATCATAAAAGTGATGATCGTCAAGACGACGGCATTCAGAAACATACCGACCTTGGCCAGGCTTCGCCGCTGCGAGAATCTGACGCCGATCCAGCCCATCACAAAGCCCAGGATCGACAAACCCAGAATCACCACCGGCGGCACCAACGGCCACAACCAGATAGGTTGTGGCCGCCACGGCAGCAAATGCAGCAAATACTTCGCCGGCAGAGTCAGCAGAAAACAGCTGATGGATAGGATCGCCCAGCTGATCTTCAACGAGATCACTTCGTAGTCTTCTTCCGTCAAACCGTCCTCCAGCGCGGTTAGTCTTCTGGCCGCTCTCCAGCCGGGGCCATCTTGACCATCCGAGGTTGAAATCGGGCCAGAGACTCGACCAAGTCGCGCTGCGCCGCCATGACCTTGTCGATATCACGATAGGCCATCGGCGCCTCATCGAGGCCGGCGGATATCAGCTCGACACCGCGCCGTTCCAAAAGTTTGCGAGTCTCGGACCAGGTGAACGATTTTTTGGCCTGTGTGCGGCTCATGACCCTCCCCGCACCATGGCTCGAAGAATCCAGAGAAGCTGGATGGCCGAGACCCCGCACCAGATAGGCAGGATCCGCCATCGTGCCAGGAATGATCCCAATATCGCCACTGGCCGCCGGGGTCGCTCCTTTACGGTGAACAATCAGGGGTTCGCCCTGATGCACCTCTCGCCAGGCAAAGTTGTGGTGATTCTCGACGTCGGCCAGGACATCGGCCCCAAGGGCTTTTGCCATGTGCTGATGGATGCAGGCGTGATTGGCTGCCGCGTAGCGGCCCATGAGCTGCATTGCCTGCCAGTATTCTTGGCCTTCCTGGCTCGACAGGTCGAGCCAGGCGAGGTGCCGTAGCTCTTTGGGTAGCTCGGGATGGAGGTCCATCGCCAGCCTGCTGTAATGGCTGGCGACCGTAGCCCCCGCGCCGCGACTGCCGCTGTGGCTCAACAAAGCGAGGTGTTCACCGGTGGGCAGATCGAGTTGCTCGGCTCCGCTGGGGAATATCTCGAGAACGCCATACTCCACGAAGTGGTTGCCACTACCACTGGTCCCAAGCTGAGCCCAAGCCTTGTCCTTGAGACGATGGGTCACCGGCGACACCGACCAGTCAGCGTCGAGCACGTCGTGCTGCCGCCGGCCACGAAACGCCGCGCCGATGCCGAACCGCGTCTCGTGAGCGAGCACCTTGCGCAGGCGATCACGGGCGCCGGTCAGCGACCCGACCGGCAAGTCGAGCACGCTCATCTTCATCCGGCAAGCGATGTCGACACCAACCGCGTACGGGATCACCGAGTTGCGGGTCGCCAGCACGCCACCGATCGGCAGGCCGTAGCCGACGTGAGCGTCCGGCATCAGCGCCCCGCAGGCGGCGACCGGCAGGCTGCACGCGTTCTCCATCTGCCGCACCGCCTGCGGGTCGATATCGTCGCCCCATTGTTGGTACGGCGCCTGGTCTCGCCGCGGCACAAACGATGCCGCTTCGGCGCGTTGCGCAATAACTTTTTTTGCCAATACGGCGAAGACTTCGTCCTCAGTGAACAAGCCCGGATTCCCAGCCAAGTCTTTCAACAAACGCCGCAGCGCGGGCTTCTTGTAGCCGGCTCGAGCTGCCGATTTCACTGCCTCGACAGCGGCCATCGACAGCTCGCGGCTACCAAAACCCAACTTGATGAGCTCCTTGCGCTTCATGCACCGGAGACTCTAGCAGGCCAGCCGCAGCGGCTCCATCGTCGGGAGGCCTTACCCCGGCGTTTCGATTCGACCGAAGGGCCTCCCGATCACAGCTGGTTGGACCGCTCAGCCGCGACGGGTCTTCCGGACCCAGCAGCCGCAAGAGAGCAAGTGATGTGCCACCGGTCGCTTTGTCGAGCGGTTCCAGCGAGGCCAAGGGGCATCGAATGTCAGGCCAGAGCCACGAAAATCGAACGTTCCTGTCATTCTCAAAAAATCAGATCGATCTGCGATGTCTAGAATCGACAAGGTGACTGGTTCACACTCACCTCGAGAGTAACCGTCGGCGACGAATAGAAAGTTCTGGCGATGCGCACCAAGGTTGCGACCAAGGGTCGACGCGGCTGGCTGACCGGCTGGCCGGCGAATAATAATCCTAGAAGCTCACCACCGGCCAGCGGCACAACAGCGCCCACCGACGGCCGCGATGCTCCCTCCAGCCAACGCAAATCAGGCTGGCGGCGATCACATCGGACGCCCCGAACTTCATCTCCGCCGGGGATGGCGACCACTTCTCCACACATTGCGACCACTGCCGGCGGGCCCATCTGCGGCCACTCCACCAGAGCACAGCCAGGTGCCTCGAAGAACGCCGCCACCAATCCTAGAGCACCTCCGAAATCAGGATCGGGATGAAAAGCCATGCGTGCTATCTCGACCGACCAGATTCTTGCCCTCGGCCAAAGGCAGAGTCAGATTCGCCCAGCAATCTCGCCCCGTAGTCGATAGCCCCTACCGAGCCTGTCGAGATCTTCCTGGTTCATCACAGAAGTCACTCTAACCGATCCGCAAGAGACGGCTGGACGAACTTGTTTCGAGCTGTCGCCTAAGCGATCTTCCGCTGGCGCTTCTTGTCGCGCGCCAAAATCGCCTTCAGATAACGTCCGGTGTGACTGGCCTTGACCTTCGCCACCGCTTCCGGTGTTCCTACGGCTACCAAGTCACCGCCGCCATCGCCACCCTCTGGGCCGAGATCGATGACCCAGTCGGCGGTCTTGATGACTTCGAGATTATGCTCGACGACGATCACGGTATTACCTTTTTCCACCAATCGGTGGAGCACTTCGAGGAGCTTACGAACGTCTTCGAAATGCAGCCCGGTCGTGGGCTCATCGAGCAAGTAGAGGGTGCGACCGGTAGAACGTTTACACAGTTCGGTGGCAAGCTTGACACGCTGAGCTTCGCCGCCGGAAATGGTTGTGGCGGGCTGACCGAGTCGGATGTAACCCAGGCCGACATCGTCCAGGGTTGATAGGACTCGCTCGACGGGAGGAATGTGTTCAAAAACCTCCCGCGCCTGTTCTACCGTCAGCGCGAGAATCTCTGCGATGTTGAGCCCTTTGTAACGCACTTGCAGGGTCTCGCGATCGTAGCGTTTGCCGCCACAGATCTCGCAGGTGACGTAAATATCGGGCAGAAAGTGCATCTCGATCTTGATCTGACCATCGCCGGAACAAGCTTCACAGCGCCCACCCTTGACGTTGAAGGAAAAGCGTCCGGGCTTGTAGCCGCGCATACGCGCTTCCGGCGTTTTGGCCATCAAGGATCGAATGTGGTTGAAGACGTTGGTGTAGGTGGCGGGATTGGACCGTGGGGTGCGACCGATCGGGCTCTGATCGATCGAAATCACCTTGTCGATCTGATCGAGCCCAGCGACCTTTCGATGCTCGCCCGGGCGATCTTTGGCGCGGTAGAAGTGCGCCGCTAGAGCTTTGTGCAGAATGTCGTTGACCAGACTGCTTTTGCCTGACCCCGAAACCCCGGTCACCACCGTCAGCACACCGAGCGGAAAACTGACATCGATTCCCCGAAGATTGTTGTGACTCGCCTGCTCGATCGTCACCGATCGCTCGTTATCTATTGCTCGACGCGCCGGGACCGCAACTTGCAGGACGCCGGTGAGATACTTGCCGGTCAGCGAGCCTTCGGGATCCTCGAGATCTTCCGGTGTGCCCTCAGCCACCACTTCACCGCCATGCACCCCCGCACCTGGGCCGAGGTCAATCACCCAGTCGGCGGCGCGGATGGTGTCTTCGTCGTGCTCCACCACCAACACCGAGTTACCCAGATCGCGCATCCCCTGGAGGGTCTTGATCAGCCGGGCATTGTCTCGCTGATGCAGCCCAATCGACGGCTCGTCGAGCACATAAAGCACACCCATCAGCTTCGAGCCGATCTGCGTGGCCAAACGAATACGCTGGCTCTCGCCACCGGACAATGTCGCCGAGGAGCGATCGAGGGTGAGATAGCCAACCCCGACATCGGCCAGGAAACGCAGCCGATCGGCGATCTCTTGTAACACCTTAATGACGATCGTGCGCTCGCGACGAGTGAGATCCAGATCTTTCATGACCTCGAGCATCCGCGTCACCGGCATGCGCAACAGCTCGTCCACCGCATGCCCACCGACAGTGACCGCTAGCGCTTCGGGGCGTAGCCGCCGCCCGTCGCAGGAGGGACACGTATTGATCGTCATGTACTTCTCGATCTCGGTCCGCACCGCCGTTGAATCGGTCTCACGATACCGTCGATCGAGACGTGGCACGATGCCTTCGAAAACGCCCTGCCACTGATAGGCCGATCGTTTGCTCTTCAAGCTGAACGAAATCTCACGTTTACCCGAGCCCTGGAGCAGCATCTTACGGACCTTGGCCGGCAGCTTGCGCCACGGCGTATCCATGGAGAAACCGAGATCTTCAGCCAGGCTCTCGACCATGCGCATTTGAAACGAGCTGGAGCCCGGCCGCCAGGGCCCGATCGCACCGGCGGCAATCGAGCGATCGGCGTCGGCGACCACCTGGTCTGGATCGACCCCCATCAGGGTGCCCAAACCGGAACAATCCGAGCACGCGCCGTACGGGCTGTTGAACGAAAACAGCCGCGGGGTAATCTCGGTGAGACTGGTGCCACAATCGATGCAGGCGTAGTTCTGCGATAACGTCTCTTCACGCCCGCCGCGCGGGGCCAACACCACCAGGCCGCCGCTGACCTTCAGCGCGGTCTCGATCGAAGCCGACAATCGCTTTTCGATTCCGGGCTTGACGACCAGGCGATCAACGACAATATCGATGTGATGCTTCTTCTGCTTGTCGAGCTGGGGCGGTTCGGCAGAGAGGTCAACGGTCTCGCCGTCGATTCGGGCGCGGACGAACCCCTCCCGGGACATTTGTTGCAGTTGCTTCTTGTACTCGCCCTTCTTGCCACGAATATAGGGCGCATATAGCTCCAACCGACTCTTCTCGGGTAGCGCCATGACGCGATCGACCATCTGCTGAACCGTCTGCGGTCGAATCGGCTGGCCGCAGCTGGGGCAGTGCGGGATCCCGATCGACGCGTACAGCAACCGCAGATAGTCGTGGATCTCGGTGACCGTTCCCACCGTCGACCGCGGGTTGCGTGAAACCGACTTTTGTTCGATCGAAATCGCTGGCGACAGCCCTTCGATCGAGTCGACGTCGGGCTTCTCCATCTGCTGGAGAAACTGCCGCGCATAAGCCGACAATGATTCGACGTAACGCCGCTGGCCCTCGGCAAAAAGGGTGTCGAAAGCCAGTGACGACTTACCCGAGCCCGACACCCCGGTCACCACTACCAAACGGTTGCGGGGGATCTCGACGGTCAGGTTCTTGAGATTGTGCTCACGCGCTCCGCGCAGGATGATTTTGTCCATGGAGCGCAGGACTTTAGCAGAAAGCCAGAGCCGGGCCAGCAGCAGCTCATCACCACGTGTCAGCCCGACCGATCGATTTCAACCCAAGGGGATTTTCGACTGCTCTAAAGAGTTAGAACTTACGCCCGAACGTGATTCCCAGAAGGGTCACACTCGAGTCGTAATCAGCGACCAGAACACCCTCTTCGCCAGCCACCGCCGTGATGTCGTCGAAGATGAAGGTCTGTGCGTAGGCATCGAAGTTCCATTTACTGCCGCTGAATCCATAACCGATCGACGGCGCGGTTCGATCCGAATCCGGAATCGAAGGCCGCAAGGTCGTTTCCGGAACCGCCCCCTCTTCCAAGTTGAGGCCGAACCTCAGCTCGCTGTTCTGACCAAACTTCCGCCACACGCCGAGGCGGTAGGAATTGGAGTCGTCCCAATCCTCGAGCAAAGCGATGTCGTCGACGAAACCTGGAACGTTGTTCTCAATATCGACCTCCAAGACGTCGAAGACCGACCAATCGACTTGGACCGCGTCAACTTCGACACCCCACCGGCTCCCCTCCCATGCAAAACCGATGGCGAGGGACTGGGGCAGTTTGAGATCCGCCGATCCCGGGCTGCTCTGGAAGAGACCGGCCAGCGGGCCAAAATTCGAGAACACGACATCACCGTCGATCTGAGGTGTGATCTCCGAACGATAGTTGAGGCCGAAGGAGAAATTGCCCTTCTTGCGATGTAAGGCAAAGTTCCAACCAATGTCGTCACCATCGCCGGAGAGGTTAGTGAAACCGACCACCTCGGGACCGTTGAGTGGATTCATGTCGAGGTCGATCGGAACCTCGCGGGAGAAATTCTTGAGGTCCGCGATGATGTAGTCGACCCCAACGGCGACGCTCCAGGTCTGGGTCAACCGAACGGCGAGGTTCGGATTGATGATAAACGTCGCCAACTCCGACTTGGCGGCAGAGAAGGTCACCGGCCGATCACCCCATTCGGTCACCAGCCCAAAAGGTGTTGTGACACCAACGCCGAACGCGATGTTGCTGTTGAGCTTGCGCCGGTAGTAGATGTGGGACGGCGTTGCCAGGTTGGACTCCTGCTCGAAGGTCGTAGGCTGGGACAGCCCAAAACTAGGATCACTCGAGGTGAGCTCGGAGTCGCCGACATTGATGAAGTTTGTCCCGATCTGAAACTCGCTACCTTCGAGCCACACCAGCGCCGCGGGGTTGTACCAATTGGCGGCGGCATCGTCGGCACGAGCCACCCAGGCGCCGGCCAGGCCCGAGGCTTTGGCACTCTGTTCGTAGATGCCAAAGCCAGCCGCGCTCAGGCGGCTGGGAGCCGTGACGACGACCAGAGCGGCGACTGCGACAATCGCCATTGTACTCTTGAGAGAGATTCTCATACTGCTCCTTTCGCCCCGAAGAGGGAAACGAAGTTATTGATCTTGTAAGCCGGACTCGAGACAGTCGAAAAAGCCAAATCATCGCGGCGCGATGGTGGTCCAAGATAGCCCCTGACCCGCCAGCGTCGGTCTCGCAAGATAGTCGAAGCCAGAGAGCCTGTCAACGCATCCCGAATGCCAACCACGATGTGACTCGGAAGTCACCAGCGCCCCGTGGTTTCGGGTGATAAAGTGCCTACACGAGCAACGAGGCTAGATCCGCCAACGGAGCCGCGTGATCTGGCTGGACTCTCCGCGGCGCCTGAACGATATTGAGGAACACTATGCGGTTCGAGAATGAGAATCACGCCACCGCCTATGAAGATCTCAAGCTGTATCTGGCTGAGCTCTTCGAAGAAGACGCCTACAGCGAAGACGATGAAGGGCACTTCTATGTGCATTACGGCAGCACGGTGATGGAAATTTCCGTTGACCTCTATGGTCCAGAGGAAGTTTTGGTCATGGTCATGGCTTACTGCGTCCAGGGAGTAGACGTCGACGAAGATCTGCTGCTCGGAATGTTGGAGCTCAACCACACCCTGCCTTTTGGCGCCTTTTCACTCGTCGGCACCGATATTTTCTTCTCCTATGCGATCTTCGGCCGCACCTTGGAGCGCTCGAACCTGCTCAACGCCATCGCCGCCGTGGCGACAATTTCAGACGACTACGACGACCGAATCGTCGACAAGTATGGCGGTGAGCGAGCGCTCGATCGCATCCGCAATACCGGTGGTCGCAAACGGCGCACAGAAGCAATTCTCTCTTAGCAGGCCGTGGCAAAAGTCAGACCACGCTGAAAACGGTTCTTTTCCGCCAATTCTGCGTTACAAAATCTCTAGAGATCACCAATATCTATGCGATTTCAAGCCTTGATTTGGCGAAAAATCCCTCGCTCTCAGCGCGGAGCACTTTCACCACGACCTGTTAGCGTATTTACTGAACGTCGATTTGCTTGAGCGCCTGTAGTTCTTTGGTGAGGCTCTCGATCTGCTTTTTCTGGGAAGAGCTCTCCGCGCTCAGTCGACCGAGCCTTCTTCGCAGCGACTCCAATTCCTGCTCGAGTTGATTGATGCTGTCACTTTTCTCAGCCACTCGACTCTCGGCAGCCACCGCGGCTTCCCCGAGTCGCGCAGCATCCTCTGCCAGGAGCTCGATGCTCCTCGCCTTCAACGCCGTCTCGCCGCGCAGGCGCTCGAGCTCAGCCAGCAGAGCCAGAACACGCTCGGCGGCTTCGTTGTAAGGACTGCCAGAGCGGGCTGCCAGCTGCCATAGGCGGGTTCGAGCCTTGCCGAGATCAAAGGCGATGCTGTCCGGCTTCAGATGCAACATCGCCAACCGGAAGCAAACCAGATCGCTTTTCCCATCGAACGGGTGCTGCTCCAAAAAATCCTCGTAGAACCCTACCAATGCGATGTCGTCAGCGATTGGAGCTTCTGAGCCTGGCGGCAAAACGCTGCACGCCGCAAGGCTGGCAGAGATCACGACGATGATGAGTCTCATGCGGTCCATTGCGCACCCTCCACGGGTAATTCGGCCGCCGAAATGGTTCTCGGATCCACCGGCAACAGCAGGTAGAACGTACTGCCGGTACTCGGATTGTCCGTGACCCAAATCGCGCCGCGATGCGCCTCGACAATCTCGCGACTAATCGCGAGCCCAAGCCCCACCCCACTCTTGGCGCCTTTCTTTTGCGACTTATCGACCTGATGAAATTTCTCGAAGATCTTTTCCTTGTGTTGGTCCGGCACGCCTGGCCCGGAGTCCGATACCGCCAAAAGAGCGAAGCGGCCGTAGCCGCAACGGTCGAGTCGACGGCGCCAGCGCACCGGCAGGTGATCTGGAGGCGCCTCGGTGATCGACAAAGCCAGGCTCAACGTGCTGGCGATGGCCGAAAACTTGACGGCGTTCTCATAGAGATTCTCGATCACTTGGATCAACCGATCACGGTCTCCGTGGATCACCAGCGGTCGGGCCGAAAAGTCGGCTTCGAGCCACAAACCTTTTTCGCGGACCCGTCCTTCGAGCTCCTCCATGACAAGTTCCACCAGGTCCACGAAATCACTTTCTTTGAACTCATACTCCAAGGCCCCGGCCTCCATCCGAGACAAGTCCAGCAAGTTGGAAATCATTGCTGACAAACGACGAGCACTATCCAGGTTGAGGCTGACGACCCGCCGCTGTTTATCGTTGAGGGGCCCCGCCAACTGATCGAGCAGCAGGGCATTGGTTTCCTGCATCGCGACAATCGGCGTCTTGAGCTCATGCGAGACATGGGCAAGGAATTCTCGTTTGAGACGGTCGAGATCGCCGAGACGCCGAGCCATCGAGTTGAACGCGGCGGCGGGTCGGGCGAACTCGTCGCCGCTCGTTTCGTCGAGGTGGTAAGAGAATTTGCCATCCGCCACAGCGCGGGCGCCAGCGGTGAATCGTCGCAGCGGCACCTGGATCGAGCGAGTGGTCACCACACTGACCACCAGGATCAAGGCCAGCGCGGCAATCACCACGTTGCGGGCAATCCGCTCGGCCTCTCGACTCTGGAAGTCCGCAAGCTGGCCTCGACGCTCGATCGCTTGACCGGTCTGCCCGGCGACCGCCTCCGTCAGCTGAAACAGAGCCGACAGCTGTCGCCGACGCGCTTCGAGGACCGCTTCCTCAGCTTCTTCGATTCGCAACCGTTCCTGTTCTGAAACTCTCTCCGCTGCCGCCAGTGGCGGACCTTCCTGCAGAATCGGGTTTTCTCGAACGGTGGACCAAGTCTGGACCAGAAGCGCTACCGCCCTCTCTTCCCTGGGGTCACTCTCGAGAGTTTTGAGCTCTTCCAAGCGGGTATCAAATTCGGCCGCGGCGTCAGACCACAGCGTCGCGTAGATATCGTCCTTGGTGGCTCCATATTTACGCGCGTTCTCCCACAATTCGTCAACCAGCTGGATCAATCTACGGGTCAGACTCGCGGCTTGGAAATTGACCGTCGAAAACTCACGATTGACCGCAACGAGAGACTTGATCAGCGAAAGTTGGTAAGCCAGAACGCCAGCGAACAACATGAAGAACAGCGCGAAGCTGGCAGTAATCCTGGTCGATATCTTCATCTCTACCGGCCCAAGCGCATGTTTAGTTTGGGCGCACTGCACCCATCAATGAACCGCCTTATAGGCCCGTAACCGATTGCGTATCGTCTTGACGTCGAGACCGAGCCGCCGGGCCGCTTCCGCTTTGTTGTTCCCCACTTGTTCGAGGGTCTCCAGGATGAGAATCTTCTCGGCTTCCGCCATGCTGACCCCCGGAGGCAGCACCAGGCTGGACCGCACTCCACCTCCTGGGCGCCTGAGCTGCGGCGGCAGGTGACGGCTGCTGATCTTGCCTCGCTTGGCCAGGATGACCGCACGCTCGATCGCGTTGCGCAGCTCACGGACGTTGCCAGGCCATGAGTATTGACTCAACAGGTCGAGGGCTCCGCTCCTCAAATCGTCTACCCGAGCGCCATGTTTCCGATTGAACTGCTGAATGAAGTGGCGTGCCAACTGCGGTACATCACCCTGACGCTCTCTCAGAGCCGGCACTCGAACGGTGAACACGTTGAGCCGGTAATAAAGGTCCCCTCGTAGGCGGTTCTCTTCGACCGCGATTTCAGGATCGCGGTTGGTAGCCGCTAGCACTCTGACATCGAAGTGTCGCTCGTGGCTGCTGCCGACCCGTCGAACCTTGGAATCTTCCAGCACGCGCAAGAACTTGGGCTGCAGGGTGATCGGCATCTCGGCCAATTCGTCCAAGAACAGAGTGCCACTGTCGGCCATCTCGAAGCAACCGGCACGGCCGGATGTCGCGCCGGTGAAAGCCCCCTTGTCATGGCCGAAGAGCTCACTCTCGGTGATGCCTTCGGGAATCGCAGCCGTATTGACCGCGATAAAGGGTCCAGGGCGAGGGCTCAGATCGTGGATGGCTTGTGCGACCAACTCCTTGCCGGTTCCGCTCTCTCCCGTGATGATCGCCGAGGCTTCATTTTCCCCCAACAACTCGATCAGACGGTAAAGGGTCCGCATCGGCTTGCTCGATCCCACCAACGGTCCCAACCCGGCCACCGAAGGATCGTCCCCTTCTCCGGGTTCGCCAAGCGTGCACGCCTGTTCGAGGATGGCCCTCAGCTTTCTGTAATTGAGGGGTTTAGTGAGGAAGTCCTGAGCTCCCTCTTTCATCGCGTCAACCGCCACGTCGATCGAACCATAGGCCGTCATCAGAATCACCGGCCGACTCGTATTGCCACTCTTTAGCCAGCGCAACAGCTCGAGGCCGGTGACATCAGGCAATACGACATCCGAGATCACCACATCTGGATCCATGGACTCGGCGAGATTACGCGCTTCTTCGCCGCAACTCGCCAACGAAACATCGAAACCCCAGGGCGGCAATCGGAACTCCAACACTTCCCGCATCGCGGGCTCATCGTCAACGACCAGTATTCGCTGTTTGGTTCTAGACATTGAAATCCTCACGGCTCGAGCGGCTTTTCGAAACGGGAAAACTTCCCCGATTCCCTGCTCAGGGGTTTTTCACCTGACCACCACCCTCACCCATTAAGACGCTATTTTTCAGTCACTTAGATGATCATGATCAACTTGGCACCGACCTTGCGATCTATCAGCTGACATGAGAGAGACAAAACAACACCGACAACATCGGTTCAAAGGGGGTGATGGATGCGCTAATCCAGCTGACGACGATGATCTTTCTTCAAAACCGGCGTCCTGCTACGCGGCAAGGTAGGCCGCCGGTTCACTTTAACATGTAGCTATCGCCATTCGGCAATATAAGATAGTCAGGCGAAACTCCACACCATCCGCCAAGCACTCAAACCAAGCTCGCCTTCGGAATTGGCCACGGCCGACCGGACTCCCGTTGGGGCCTAGCACGCTCAACATCGAATCCACATCCGGCCCACCTCGTCCTTCGGGCTCTGGACGGTCGGGGCCACTTCCTGAGTCGAGCTTCAAGATGATTGTTTAGACAACAAAGGCCCGGATATCGCCACCGTTGGCGATCGTCCAGGCCTTGCGGTTCAAGCTCAGAGTTCTAGTCGTCCTCTCCGCAGATCAGTCTGGAATGATGATGATCGGGCCACCCTCACCCCCTTCGAGGTCGGTGGGGCAAGGCGTGTGGGGAGGAGGCTCTTCGGGTCTGAGCCAAAAATCATCGACGGCCGAACAATCTGAAGATCTCGGAATGACTCCAGAATCGCCGCCTCTTTCCATAATATTCATGATGATTGAGTCGTAACAATCCTTGAGCCCTAGCGCATGCCCGATCTCATGAGCCGTTATCTCTTTGTAGAACGGGCGGCAATCTAGACCGCTCGCTGAGGTTTCGTAGATACTTATGGTGGCACTGCCCAGAAGCGACCCGGGAGGGTTTCCGACATTACTTCCGCAGGAAAGGAAATTGACATTGTCGGGGTTCCGGCCTTGGTAATAGTTCACCTTGAGCGTTACGGGGCTTGGCGAAGTCTTGCTGAGTGCGGGAACGTTCAAACCACAGGCGTCGTTCCACAGGGTTATTGAGTCAGTGAGAGCGTCAGCGGTGCCGGCCGTTGTGCTGTAGTTGTTACCGCCTGGCATTATTCGGATGGCTGACAGGGGTATCTGTGCAGTCGCTTGATTCTTCGCAGTGGGACAGCTATTTTCAGCCATCGACGGTGAGGCAGCTGTCAGCACAAGAACGATTGCCAAAGCAGGGGCGAGAGGGGGGGCCGACACTTTCATGGTTCCCCCTCGTCGTCGATTAGCCTGCTAATGTCCGCGAGTTGACGCGCAATCTCTTCCTGCGGATCTGCGTCTTTCTCATTTAGAAGAGTGCCGTAAAACGAACCGTCAGCAGCAACAAGTGCATTGCCGTCGAGACCAAACATAGGCAGAGGGAAGAGCGCAGTATGCACCCCTTCGCCGTAGTCACCGCCGCTTGGACTGGCCAGAAATAGCAGGAAGTCACCGCGAGGAACTTGGCGCGACCCAAGGCATAGGGGCCGGCCGTCGATCACCATTCGAGCAAAATGGTCGAAGAGATAGAAGTCGCCCGCGGGCAAGCCGACCGCATCCCTGACAATCGACAAAACCTCTAGTTCGATAAGTTCGCCGGGAAAGATGGCAAGAAATCCCGGTTCGGATTCAACAACGCGAACTGAAACGATCGCCTTCGAAAGCTTGACCAACTCGCCGACGTTAGTCGCCTGGGAACCCTGATACAGGCTGTAGCGCCATGGGTCGCAAGATTCGATCTTGCCGTCTGGCCCGATCTCAACATCACGCTGGACTGTCGAATAATCGTCACGCTGGACTGTCGAATACTGATCGATGAGGCTAGATAGCTCGCCCTCGTCAATCAGGTGGTCGACCAACGCGAGCCGCGAGCCTATTGGCTGGTCTCGCGCTTCC
Organism: Acidobacteriota bacterium; assembly: GCA_029263355.1. GTDB lineage: Bacteria > Acidobacteriota > Thermoanaerobaculia > Multivoradales > J023 > JAAELT01. Next base: position 21,362 of record JAJCXQ010000538.1, read on the forward strand.
ATTTCTGCTTTCAGCTCAGTCTCAGAGATCCAGGCCGGCCGGCCGGCCGGATCTTGGACGCTTTGTAACCGATCGGGGATCTCTCCCGCCAGCGCCGCCAGCGTCGCCAGCGCCGAACCCATAACAAACAAGCCAATTCGCCGACGAACCATCTTTGCCTCCTGCCCTCTCTCGGGCGATTTAGTGGGGTCTGCCGCCTCCGGTTAATATAGACAAATCGACTCTACCGCATAGGCTTTCGGCGTTTCTACAAGAAACCGCTTACCGACCGGCCCCAGCGAACCGATCGCGGTTCCGATCCGTATTCGCGACTATGAAGCTACATCGTTACTTGACGCACTTCGCGATCGCCTCCGCGACGATGATGGTCGCCGCCGGCCCGGTTGAAGCAGCCACCCCTAAATTTCGTGTCGGTGACCGGTTCCCGGACTTGACTCTGCCTTCTCTGGAAGACGGCGAGCCTGTTTCGCTCGGCGTTTTCCGCGGTCGCAAGCTGGTCCTGCATGTGTGGGCCTCCTGGTGAGCGGGCTGCAGACGACACGTGCCCGGGTGGCACGACGCGACAAAAAAGCTTCAGGACGCTGGGACGATCCAGATGGTCGGCATCGTCCAGGAACAACATCCCGATCGCACCCGTTTGTTCATGCAATGGAAACAGATGGGTTGGCCGATCATGGTCGACTCGCTCAATCTGTTGGGGGTCGAGGTGGTTCCCATCACACTGCTGATCGACGAGCAGGGCATCATTCGCTTCCGCGGCAACCTCGAGTCGTTGGACGAGTTCCTGGCCTTGAAGACGGACGGCACGGACACCAAACCTCAGCCGGCGACACGACCTGACCTCGAGAAACTCGCTGCTTCGGTACGGTCTTCTAAAGATGAGCACAGTGACGTCGACGCCCTCTTTCTTTGGGGTGGCCAGCCCGAGCTCGATTTGGCTATCGCGAGCTACCAGAGAGCTCTCGAGATCGATCCTCGCCATGGCCCCACCCACTTCCGCTTGGGGGTGGCCTACCGCCAGCGCTACGATTCCGACACTAGGCGACCGGATGATTTTCAGCGCGCCGTCGAACATTGGGGCATCGCGCTCGATATCAACCCGAATCAGTACATCTGGCGACGCCGGATTCAGCAGTACGGGCCACGCCTGGACAAACCTTACCCGTTCTACGATTGGGTCGAAACCGCGCGGCAGGAGATCATCGCTCGCGGCGAGACACCGGTGGCGCTGCCGGTAGAACCGCGAGGCGCCGAAATCGCCAGTCCCAGCAAACATTTTGCCGGTGACTCTACCGACGTGTCGTCCCCGGACCCTGACGGCAGAATCAGACGCGACGAAAAGGGCTTCATCCAAGCCGAGCTCACCCTTGTACCTTCCAAGCTCGCAGCCGGAGCGTCGGGACGAGTCCACGCGGTCTTCCGCCCCAATGCCGGGATCAAGGCGCACTGGAACAACGAGGTTGACGACCTGATGTTTTGGATCGAGCCACCGCCTGGATGGCAAGTCGACCATCGTCGCCTCAGCTTCCCCAACCCCCCGCAGCTCGTCAGCTCGGAGGAGCGCCGCCTCGAGCTCGAAATCCAGAGCCCGAAAGACTTCGAGGGCTCTGTGACACTGCGTGGTTATGCCCTCTACTACGTTTGCGAGGACGTCCGAGGCAGCTGTCTCTATCGGCGCCAAGATCTCGAGTTGAGTCTCGACGCGTACGACACGCCCTAGCCCGCCGGGGTGCCCTTCATGGGCACCCTTCTTGCAGACTGAAAGAGATTGACTTTGCTCCGCGCCCGGTCCCGGGCACGGACGAGACGCTAATTCTTCCGCTCGGCCCGTCAATGTCGATTCGAGCAGCACTCCCGCCGCACCTTCCCGCCGAAGTCGACAGCCCCACCGAGCTGGATATGGTCACCCACGAGGCCAATATGACATCAAAACCGGACACTCCCGACCCTTCGCGGCAGATGACCGCAGTCGATCGCGAGCTACAGGCTCAGGCTGAAAAAGACGCTGCCGAGCGCAAGACCCTGCAGTGGGCATTGCTCGCCGCCATGGTGTTCCACGCCGTCTTGCTGATTGTCACCTTTCCGCAGTTGCTGGCGACCCCCGACGAACGTCCCAAACGGGCGCAAGAGGTCTACGTTGTGCAGCAGGTGCGGTTCCAGCCGCCCGCCCCTAGGCGCCAAGAAATACCCACACGCAAAACCCGCCGGATCCCGGTCCCTGATCCCACCCCTGACGATCCCGAACCGCTCGAAATCGACATCCCCGTTGAGATCGATATCGAGCTGCCGGAGACCGACGCCGCGGTTTTTGGCATTCCCGACGCGCCTCCCCAAGCCGAAGCCTTCGGCCATGGCGACGTGATGCAAGTTGGCGGCGGGGTCATTGGACCCGAGAAAATCTTCTCACCCCAGCCGAAATACTCCGAGGATGCTCGGCGCGGACGCATTCAAGGGGTGGTCATCCTAGAAGCGATCATCGATACCATGGGCAACGTGGCGCAAGTGAAAGCGCTGAAGCCGCTTCCTCTGGGATTGACCGAATCGGCGATCGAAACCGTCAAACAATGGCAATACAAACCTGCCACTTTGGCGGGTAAACCGGTGGCGGTTTACCTCAACCTACTGGTCAACTTTTCCTTGCAATAACAGCCACTGTTCGAGCTGGAAGCGGTGACGCAGCGGATGCATCACCGCATGCTCGAGCATCGCGTCGATGCAGTAAGCGACGTTCCAGGCGGACGTGTACTCCGGGTGGTAGAAGCTGTCTTCGGAGACCTCTGCGAGCGGCGTCAGCCAACGCTCGATCAAGTGCGACAGGTAGTCGTCAGCCTGATCCGCGATCACCTCCACCTCGGGAGCGGGACGGATCTCGGGATCCGGCAACTCCAGCACCTTGCACATCCAGCTCATGTAGGAGCCGGCACAGGCAAGAACGTGCCACAACACGCTCTCGAGTGACGCGTAGTTCGGGTCGTCGGTCGCGGGAATCACAACTCCGGCCACGTGAGCCGTTTTCCAAGTGGCGAGAAACTTCGTCAGCTGCTGCTCGTGCAGCATCACCAGCGCCCGTGCGCCACCGTATCGATAATTGTCTAATGGATCCATGACACGTCTCCTGAGTCGACACCTTCCAAGTTAAAACAAAGCACCTACCGCGGACCCCTATCCTCCCACAGACCCATGCTCATCTCATCAATGCATTTTCGGCCTTGCTGAACAGGCTGGAACCTCGAGGGCGATGGGACCGGGCTGTTGAAACGGTTGGCGACAGACCTGTCCAGGAGGTTCGGTCGCGGATACTCGGTTGACAACCTGGAGTCCATGCGGGCCTTACTATGCGCGGGAGCACTGGACTCATGAAGACGAGAACCCGCCGGTAGGGCTCATACTTCTGCGCTCAGAAAGATGCTGCCGTGGCGCACTACGCTCTCGACGGCCTGCCGAACGAGGTGATGGCCGCCGAGTACCGAACAGCCCTTCCAGCCGAAAAGGAGTTCGCGGCCGAGATCGGGCGGACGCGGGCGGTCCTCGAAGAGCGTCTTGAATCATGCTCTGAAGGAGAAGGCAGTTGATCCTCAAGGAATGGCGCTCGATCTCGTCTGGAATTCTCAGCCCTTCACGGTGCCAGTGCGGTGCACCGTTCGATACAAATCCAACGCGGTCTCGAGAAGCTGATCCTGAGCTTCCGAGACGGTGATGGGTCGCGCCATGGCGATCCTCCCTCGATTGCTCAGGTCAATCGGTGCTATCGTTGTCGCCAGAAAAGCCAGGGAAGATTCTGATGATGCGCACCGGCCCCGATTTGGCGGCGAATCGATCGTAGATGCGGGCAAAGGCTCCGAGTTCTTCGAGCGCTGCTTGCCACTCTTCGGGAGTGCCTTTCATGTTGGCGTAAGCGCGAACCACTGAGATTAGAGCGAGCACCATTCCAAGCTCGGAACTACCTTCGAGGAGGCAGAGATCGCAAACAGGTTCATCGTCGAGAAAGCCGACAGGGCCGATGCCGGTCTCTTGCTTGCCGCAGGTGGTGCACGTGGTGCTGGTAATTTACCTGTGCCAGGCACCTAAACCTGGGCGGTCGTTGTCGGTGGCGACCTTCAGCAGCACATCGACCAGATCGCGGGCCAGCCAAGCAACGGTGCCAACAAGATTGGACTTGGTGTTGTGTCGTTCGAGCCGGAGGCTGACCGCCCGTCCGTCGTCCTGTCTGGCGGCTTCGGCGATGGCGTGGAATTCCTCACCAAGAGTCGCGGTGGCCTGGGCCTTGAGCTGGTTGATCGCGTCGGTGGCAGCGTTGGCGGTGTCTGTAGCGGCGGGTGCTTCGGTCAGAGTGTGTGCGTCTTGGTTGGCCATGTCGTTCTCCGTTTTTCGTAGGTCATCACTGTCTCGGTCTCTTGTTACTAGATGAGGTGGCGACGGCGTTGGTCAACCAGCAAGCGATGGATTTCGGCGTTTATCGACGGAAAGTTTCGTGCGCCGGCTGGGTGATCAGTAGAGCTGCCGAACAGGCGAACAGGAGAGCGACAGGTCAGGTGTCGGACGCAAGGGCGGGCAAGCTTGTGGCACGGGGCCTGGGAGGCTCTGGGCGGGCCTGTGGGGCGTGAGGACATGACTGGCGGCAGATGACCATCCCGGCTAGGTTGGGGATCAACAAGAGGGCCTCCCATCACGAACAAAGGGACGGCCCACTGAGCCGCCCCCGTCAATTGTCGATGTGACTGCGATCACGCAGCCTTGGCCTTGCGCTGTCCACCAGTCTTCTTGGCCGGTGCGGTCTTTGCCGGTGCCGTGTCGACCGGGGTCGGGGTCTCGGTCACCGTCTCGGCCGGCTCATCGGTCAGCTTGAACCCGACGATGCCGCCGTCGAACGCCTCGGCGTCATACGTCTGCGCCTTGTCGATCGTCAGGCCGTTGTGCGTGAAGAACCGCTTGCCGGTGACCAACCGCGACCCGCCGTTCTTTTGGGTGCGCAGCCGGTAGCGGCCCTTGGCATCCTCATCCGCACCCCGGATGCCGACGATACCCTTCGCCTGGTTGTAGGCCAGCTGGACGAACTCGATACCGTCGCCCAGCATGTCGACCGCGCCACTCGTCAGCACCAGTTGCCCACCTTTACGGACCGTGATTTTCGGGGTGGTGTTCTCGCTCGCGTTGCCTTCATAGAAGTTGAAACCGTTGCTCATGATGGATCTCCTTGAGAGGTGCGGTGTGGCGTCATTGCCCGTCCGCGTTGTCCATGCCCTAGTAGCTATGAGTGGGCGCGACGGGTGGTCAACCAGCCCACGGCGGATTCATCGCAGA
>JAJCXQ010000539.1 GCA_029263355.1 Acidobacteriota bacterium
TTGATCGCCCGCATGACGTCTAATGCCGGACCGTGCTCACGCTCCATCCAGCACTGTTTTCCGATGCCAACACCATGTTCCCCGGTGGATGTGCCGCCCATGCTCAGAGCGCGCTCGACCAGAGATCGGTTGAGCTCTTTGGCCTCGTCGAGCTCAACTTCGGAGTTGGGATCGATGACCAACAACAGATGAAAGTTGCCGTCGCCGACGTGGCCGACGATGGGGACAGGGAAGGACGCTTGGGCGATTTCGGCCTTGGTTTCGGTGATGCACTCCACCAGCCGCGAGATCGGCACACAGACGTCGGTCGACATCACCCGTGCTCCCGGCCGCAGCGCCAAATCGGCGAAGTAGGCTTCGTGCCGGGCCTGCCACAACTTGTGCCGTTCGCCCGCCGCGGTCGCCCAGCGGAAGCTTTGACCACCATGGTTGCTGGCGATCTCAGCCGTCGAGCGCGCCTGTTCCTCGACCCCGGTCGGCGTGCCGTGAAACTCGAAGAAGAGGGTCGGCTGCACGTGGTGGTCGAGGCCCGAGTGCCGGTTGACGGCGTCGATCTGGACTTCGTCCAGCAGCTCGACGCGAGCCACTGGTGTGCCCCATTGAATCACTTCAACCGCCGCCTGTACCGCCTGCTCGAGATACGGAAACGAACATACCGCCGCGGAGATACCGTCGGGAATGCCGTGGACCTTGAGGGTTGCCTCGGTGATGATGCCAAGGGTGCCCTCGGAGCCGATCATCAAGTGCGTCAGGTCATAACCTGATGAGGATTTTTTGGCCCGCGTCCCGGTGCGGATGATGTCGCCATTGGCCATCACCACCTCCATACACTGGACGTTCTCGCGCATCGTGCCGTAGCGCACCGCGGTGGTGCCCGAGGCGCCGGTGGCGATCATGCCGCCGAGGGTGGCGTCGGCCCCGGGGTCGACGGGGAAGAACAGCCCGTGCTCGGCCAGGGCCTTCTCGAGCTGAAGCCGAGTCACCCCGGCTTGCACCGTGACGTCTAGATCTTCGGGGCGAATTACGACGATCCGGTTCATCTGCGTCAGGTCGAGAGAGATTCCACCATGGATCGCTAGCACGTGACCTTCCAGCGACGACCCGGCGCCAAAGGGCACGATCGGGATGCCCGAGCCGGAACAGACCCGGACGATCCGTTGGACCTCGGCGGTGTCCCGCGGGAAGACGACAGCCTGGGGTGGCGTCGAAGGGAAATACGATTCGTCGCGGCCGTGGAGATCCAGCACCGAGTCCGACTGGGATACTCGGTCACCGAGAAAGCTCCGCAACTCACCGACGAAACCACCAGGTAGCGCTGTGATGGAGGGTAGAGTCATCCGCCGAGCTTAACGGATGTTCTCCGGTCCGTGGGTTGGCCCACTGGTCGGTTTTCGACCACTGACCTCCGCCAACAATCGCAGGCGTTCGGCACGCTCTGGGTCCAGGCCAGACGGCTCGAACCGCCAGAGCCAGTTGCCTTCGACCGTGCCAGGCATGTTCATGCGAGCCTCGCTGCCGAGGTCGAGGACGTCCTGCACTGGGACGATCGCAAGCTCGGCGACGGAGGTGTAGGCGAGGCGAATGAAGGCGTTGGCGATCTCGTTGGGTTCGCAGCCGGTATAGCTCTCGATCCGTTGTTTCGTCTGCGATTCCAGGTCGCGATACCAGCCGCGTGTGGTGTTGCTGTCGTGGGTGCTGGTGTACACCACCGACGCCGGCTCGAAATGATGTGGCAGATGGATCGACTCGGGGTCGTCGAAGGCGAATTGCAGTACCTTCATGCCGGGCAGGCCGGCAGCACGGCGCAATTCTTCGACGTCGGGAGTGATGACACCAAGATCCTCCGCGATCAGCGGCAGCTCTCCCAAGGCGCCCCGCAGGGCATCGAAGAAGGCCATACCCGGACCGTCCTTCCAGCCGCCGTCGATCGCGGTTTCGGCTTCGTTGGGCACACTCCAATAGCCAGCGAAGCCTCGAAAATGATCGAGCCGTAGGCGATCACAGGTGGTGAGGGCGGCCTTCATGCGGGCGATCCACCAGGCGTAACCCTCCTCGGCCATGCGGTCCCAGCGATAAAGTGGATTTCCCCAACGCTGCCCCTCCTCGCAGTAGTTGTCCGGCGGCGCCCCGGCGACGGCCAGCGGCTGCCCGTGGTCGTCGAGCTCGAAGAGATCGGGATGGGCCCAGACCTCGGCACTGTTCCAAGAGACGTAAATCGGCATATCCCCGAGGATGCCGATGCCGCGTCGCGCGGCCTCCCCCTTGACCCGCCACCATTGCTCGAAAAACAACCACTGAACGTAGCAGTGAAAATTGATCTCTTCCGCTTCGGCGTCTCGCGCGTCGTCTAACGCGGCAGGGTCGCGCTGCTTGAGAGCTGGTGGCCAGTCCCACCAACCTCGACGATCGTGTCGTCGTCTCAGAGCCGCGAACAGTGACCAATCGTCGAGCCAGGTCCAGGCCTGGCGCCGGAAGTCCAGCAAGCCTCGCCGCGCCGCGTCTCCTGCATGGTGCTGGAAGCGCGCCCACGAACGACGCAGCAGGTCCGACTTCCAGGCGGTCACCTGTTCGAAGGCGACGTGATTCAGTGGAAAATCCGGGACCTCGTCCAAGTCTGCGGTGGTGAGAAAACCCTGCTCGAGTAATAACTGCGGCGAGATCAACAGCGGGTTGCCGGCAAAAGCCGACAGGCAACTGTAGGGTGACGTGCCGTCCGGCGGCCCCAGTGGCAAAATCTGCCACCAGCTCTGGCCGGCGGCTGCCGCCCAGTCGAGGAAACGATCAGCCTCTGGGCCGAGATCGCCGATCCCGAAGCGTCCGGGCAGCGAGGTGGGGTGCAGCAAGAGCCCGGCAGCGCGGTGTTTCACATCGGGAATCTACCACGACTGTGAGTTGATCGGATCGGCGCCAACGGCGTGTTGAATGAGGTTGGAGAAATCGGTGGCGTGTTCGATCTTTAAGGGCGATCTTTAAGGGTGCCGGGGACTTCGACCGACGGGGCGGTCGTCGCCGAATCCAGTCTTGTCGAAGGCGTCTTGGGTCCGAGTTTCACAAACCTCAAGGGCTTTAAGCTCTCTTCTCGATCTCATCGACCTGTATCGTGGCTCCAGTCCACCGGGTTCTCAGAATTCTCTAGAATCCAACGACTCTGCAGATACACCTCTCCCCACAAGTGCGGATATCGAAATCACGGGCCCGCTCGATGCCGCTCTAGGACGACCAACCAACCGCTGACGGGTCAGCTAGACGCTGGTGTCCACGTCGCCCAGCGGACGGCTCCGCCCGCATCCGCCAGCGGATCGAAATCTTCCCCAATGCGGACGAAGGGCAAACTGGGTGGAAAGCTATGTTTCGGGAAGACCGCCTCGGCGACTCGCCCGAGCTTCACTTTGAGCGATGCCTCGCGAAACATCTCGACGAACGCTCGGTAGGCCAGCTTGACGCGGTCGCGCATCTCTTTGCTGGCGGCGTGACACAGCGGCTTCGGGGATCGTTTACTGTTGACGGAACGGCTGAGCGGGTCTTGATGACGGATGGTATCCATGCCCAACGGTTCGATGTCGAGCTCGGCGCGGTGCGCCGCGGCCTCGGCTTCGATTTCGATGACCATATCGCTCACTTTCTTGCGAATGGTCGCTAGCGGCAGGTCTTGCCAGCAGGGTAAGGGAGCCAGCTTGACGTCGTAGTGCTGCATGAACGCGCCGCGATCGATGTCTTCGGCGATGCCGCCTCGACGATCGGCCTTGCGCTGGGCCTGGCGTCGGGCTTCGTACTCCTCGGAGCGGGCGTACCAGACGCCTTGCATCGGCTTGCCGTCGATCAAGGCTTCGGCGCAGTGTAACCCCTCCCATTCACGGGCGCTGGCGACCAAGAATTCTTTGACAGTGTTGCTGAGCACGTAGCGCAACCGACCGATCAGAGCTTCGTCCTCGGGGCTGATCGGGATGAGGTGGTATCTCTCGCGCCAAAAGGAGCCCCGCCAGCCGACGATGCGACCGGCTTCGCGGGCGAGGTTGCCGTTCAAGAATTCCATGAAGCCAGCCAATTGCTCGACATCTTCGGGAGTCAGGATGAGGTGATAGTGGGTCGTACAAGCGACCGCCGCGTGAATTTTGACCGGATGTTCTTCCTGGGCACGGCCAAGAATACCGACGAAAATGCGACGAAAGGCCGCAGTGGCGGGCAGCATTTGGAAGTTGCAGACGGTAGATGTGGTGACTTCCACACTCCATCCGGGTGGGATGTATCGGGGGCCTCGTGACATGGGGGTGTTCTCCCGAAAGTCGACGCCAGCGGGTAGTGGAGACTTCCGTGACCACGCGCCACGGATGAATCTCGCTGACCAGTGGAGCCGGTTTCACGGCGCCGAGGATCTGCTGACGGTGTGCCGCAGAGACACTCGGTGCCTGCACCCCTATAGAAGACGTAAAACGGCCGCCGAATCTGTCGCCTGCCTCCAAGTCCGACCAGCTTCGGCGGCGTGGTTATGCGCTGAGCTAACGCTGGAGGGTGAGGCTCGAGATAGATCGACGGGGCTTGGGAGGCGTTCTGCACGCGGTTGTTGTTGTCGCCGTAGCATTGGGCGGTCGCACAGTTGAGTTCGTCGGAGCTGCCGGAAGTTAGAGCGCGGGCGACAGCAGTATTCGACAACGAAGTTTTCGGTAGTATGGTGTGGGTAGGCATTCGGGAGAGCAAGATGTACAAATGCGCGTTCTCGATAACTTTGGGCCTGGTATTCAGCTTCACGATCGCCTGTCAAGATCGCAGGATGTTAGCGGGCAAGAGCGCAACGGATTCGATAGCCGAGGCCAACGGTTCCCAACAGAGCAGAAAGATGATTCGTGAGATCGAGGCCGACGTTCGGGCCAGCCGCCAATACACCGGCAAGCAACACCTGGATCCGCGGGTGATGGATGTGATGGCGCGGGTTCCGCGTCACGAGTTCGTGCCGCTTACCGAGCGCGTCCAAGCCTACGAAAATCGGCCGCTGTCGATCGGCCAGGGGCAGACCATCTCCCAGCCCTTCATCGTTGCTTTGATGACCGATCTTCTCGAGCTAGAGCCCGACGATATCGTCCTCGAGGTTGGCACCGGTTCGGGATATCAAGCCGCTGTCCTGGCGGAGCTTGTCAGCAAGGTTTATACCATCGAGATCGTCGAGCCTTTGGGCCGCGCCGCTGCCGAACGACTTGGCCGTCTCGGCTACCGCAACATCGAATGCCGGATCGGCGACGGTTACGCCGGCTGGCCGGAGCAGGCTCCCTTCGACGCCATTATCGTCACCGCTGCCGCTCAGCATCTCCCACCGCCGCTGGTCGAGCAGTTGGCGCCGGGCGGCAGGCTGGTGGTGCCAGTCGCCAGCGGCCTGCTGGAAGAGCAGTTGGTGGTGGTGACCAAGTCCGAGTCCGGAAGCATCCAGACCCGGGAAGTATTGCCGGTGAGGTTCGTGCCGCTGACCGGTGAGCATTGACCGAAGGCTGACTCGGCCCGGGTCCTAGTCGCGGGTGCCCTCAACCTCCGGGCTATTTGAACCCATGTTTCGTCAACAACGAGTCCCACTCGTCATCGAAGGCCTTATTCCGGTGATGCTCTTCCTCAATCCGCCAACCCTTAACGCCCGGCTTGGCGGCTGTCGTCAGCCTCTTTTGCGGTGGGCCGCGCGAAGGCATAGAGATGATGAACTCCGCGAACGAAGAGGGTGTCGTCGACGATAGCGGGTGAGGTGTCGATACCCTCGTCGAGGCTGTTCTCGGCCAGCACCTCGTAGGCGTCGGCGTTCTTGATCACCAGTAGCGTGCCTTCGCGACCCGCAAAGTAGATACGGCCTGCGGCGCCGACCGGAGACGAATAGATGTTCGAGATGCCGTCGAGCCGCTGTGGGCCGTAGATCGGCTCGCCGCTCGCAGCATTGAGTACCGTCAGAATGCCGGTGTTGACCTTGAGGAAGGAGAGGCGCCCGTCGTAGAGGAGCGGCGAGGGCACATACGGCGTGTCGCGGTCGTAGCTCCACAGCACCGCCTCGCTGTCGGTCAACTCGCCGCGGGCGCCGGCCAGGCGGACGGCTTGAAGGGCCGCCCCGCGGAAGCCGCTCATCAGGTAGACCGTACCGTCGGCATGGACGGGTGATGGCACAACATTGGTGGTCATGCCACCGACCTGCCAGATCACCTCGCCGGTGCGGGCATCGTAACCGCGACTGCGGTCCGTCGCGGCGACGATCAGTTGGGGCACATCGTCGACCTGGACGAGCAGGGGTGTCGACCACGAGGTCACCTCGTCGCGGTCCTTGCGCCAAGTGATCTCGCCGGAATGTTTGTCGAGGGCGACGATGGACGAATCGTCCTCGTGATCCCAGTTGACGATCACGGAATTGCCGACGATCACCGGCGAAGATCCTTCCCCGAAACCGTTGCGGGTTCGCATGTCGCCGAGGTCGCGATGCCACAGGTACTGACCGTCGACCGTGTAGGCGAAGAGGCCCTGAGAGCCGAATAGAGCGTAGACCCGCTCACCGTCGCTCACCGGCGAGGCCGAAGCCCAGGTGGCGTCGCGATGGGTGGTGCCGGCCGGTACTGTCTCGAGGGCTGTGCGCTGCCACAATAGGGCACCGTCCCGGCGCGCGTAGGCCAGGACAAGAAAACGCAAGTCGATCGGGTGAATGGCACTCTCGAATCGGCGTCGGGTGCGCTCGTCGGCGTCGGGCGGCAGTGCGGGCTTCGGCACCGGGCGTCCCGTCGGCACGGCAGAGAGGAGGAAGATGCGGTCGCCGACAATGATCGGCGAGGCATGGCCGCGGCCAGGAATCGCCACCTTGAACCGCAGGTTCTCGGACTCGCCGAAGTGTATGGGCGGGTCCGCGTCCGGCGCCACACCGTTGCCGTGCGGGCCGCGCCACTGGGGCCATTCGTCGGCGGTGGCAGACCAAGGAAAACTGAGCAGGCCGAGCGACAGGCAGACCAAGATTCGCTTCATGGCTCTCTCCGAATAGGTGGATAATGCGGGATCCTATCTGGTTCCATCGCATGATCCCATCCTCGGCTGATTGGCCTTGCCTGGCACCTCTGGCAGCAGCACCTCTGGCAGCATCGAGCGCTGGAACGTGCTGCCTTTACCTCGCCCGCCACCTCCAGAGCCCTGGCACATCTTTACGGGAGCTCGTATCCGGGCGGGGGGCATCTGAAGGCATAAAAAGTTCCCGTTACAGACGGTCTCGGTAGTAGTCACGGCTGCGCGCGGGACAGCTACGTGGTCGTAAACCGAATTTTTTGAGGTGCGGTTCTTGTAGAGTGCCGCCTGCCGCCATCCAAACGTGTCACGTCCGCGTCCGAGTTGGCGGTCGCGATACAATGCTCTCAATGAGCGCCAAGCGATTGCCACCGACCACCGCCGATCTACTCGACGACGACGCGCGCCCCTACTTCTTATGGTGGACCGACGCGACCGTCGGCAGCTTCAAGCAGCATCTTACGTCGTCCGACCCTGATGAACGCGCCTATTGGATGGGTGCGCTCCTGCGTGAGGCAAATACTCGCGACGTACACCTCTTCGTCAACGGTGACGAGATTCGTGCCCTTTGGCCGCAGCTCATTCGGCATCTCGGTCGGTCGCGAGAGATGTGGGCCTGGCTACTTGGCTTGCCAACGCCCGAGTGGCCCCCACGAAGCCAGATTCTGGCGGAGTAGTGGAGGCTACGGAGCTGAGCAAATTCCGCGATGAGTTGGCAGATCGTTTCAGAAGCCATTTAGGGGTCTAGTAGAAAACCGAAAGCGATTGACCGCAACGGATCATGGGCAACCCGAAGATCTTCCTGTCGTACCGCCGTGGCGACTCCGCCGGATATACCGACAGTCTCTACAAAAACCTGGTGGAGCGTTACGGCCGCGAAGCCGTGTTTTACGATCGCACGCGGATCGAGCCCGGGGCCCGCTTTCCTGACACCATCCACACCGCGGTCTCCCGGGCCGAGGTCGCTTTGGTAGTTATTGGCCAACGCTGGTTGACGATCGCGGACGATGAGGGAGGCCGTCGGCTGGACGATCCGGACGATTGGGTGGTAGCGGAAATCGAGCTGGCGCTCGCGGGTGGCGCCGAGGTGGTTCCGGTGCTCGTCGAAGGGGCGTCCATGCCCGCGGTCACCGAGCTGCCGGAACCGATTCAGAGTCTCGCCGCAAGGCAGGCCATGGAGGTCAGTCCCAGCCGTTGGGACGAAGATCTGAAGCGCCTCCGGCATGCCATCGACCGCTGGCTTCTGGGTCGACGTCGACGCTTGCCGCTCGCGTCGGCCCTGGTGGCGGCGGTCGCTGCGATTGGGATCGCGTCCATTGCCTGGGTGGCGAATCTCGCTGCGGTGCCTGGCGCCGGCTGGCCGCAGAGGATGCTTGAGCGCGGACTCGGACGTCAGGTACCGGCGGTGTTCGGGGGCGACGCGGTGGCGCTGGTGGTGATCGATGATGAGGACCTGAGCGTCGCTGACCGTCGCGAGGCTTATGCCGAGCTCGTGACCGTCTTGAGCGAAGCCGGCACCGCGGTGGTGGCCCTTGATGCGTATTTCGATTGGGACCTGGAGACCGCGCGATCCGACGCCGACACTGAGCTCGCCGACGCGATCGCGGTGGCACACTGCCACGGTACCGACGTTGTCGTCGCGAGCAAGTTTGCGACTGTAGCCGCTCCGGCGGATAAGGGCAGCGCCCACCCCAATTTCTCACAAACCCCACTCCCCGAGTGGTTGCGCGACAGCGTCGGTGATCGCTGGGGTTACGTCTCCCTCGAGGGCTCCGCTGGCGTGGGTGGCTCGTTTCTGAGGGCGGAGTTGGGGCGGCTGAAGTACCGCTCGAAGCGCGCCCGTTCCGGCGATCTGTGGCCGACCCTGCCGCTGCGGGCGGTTATGCAGGTTCTCGACGCCACCATCGCGCGCTACAACTTCGAAAGCGGAGAGATCGATCTCTGTCGCCCGCGACCCGATCCGTCAGCCGCCGCGGGGCTGGCCTGCGACTCGCCAACCCTTGAGCGGGTGGTCGCCATTCCGGTCGAGAGGGTCAGCAAGAAAGTGGCCCCTCTGCACCCCACGCCGTTGACCAAAAAGTCGCCCAAAAAAAGCGCCGACATCCTCCTGTTGCCGCTTCACCTTGCGCCGGAAGAACAATTCAGCGATCGGACCCGCAAAGTTTCATTCCGCGATCGGAACCGCAAAGCGACCGTTGTTGATGAGCTGCGGCGGGCGCGGAAACAATTCATCATCATCGGCTCGACGCGAGAAGGCACTCATGAGGCTTTTGACGGCCTCCAGGGTTTCCGGGTCCACGCCCAGGTCGCGTCCAACATTCTTGCCGGCCACTTCCTCCGCCCGGCTGGATCTGGCATCGTCCTACCGCTGATTGCTGTTGCGGCTCTTCTCGGCAGTGTTTGGCGTCGACGCCAGCGTCGACCGCTCGAGATTTCGGAGCCGTCATCACCTTACAAACATTGGGGATGGAGCTCGGTTGATCTGGCGGTCGGTGGCCTCGGCCTCACCGTCGTCTCCTACCTTGCGGCGCTGCTTGCTTTTATGAGCTGGCAGATGATCGTGCCCCTGCCCTATCTCCTTCTAGCCTTCGCGACGGCCTACCTTCTCCTGGCTACCATCGAGCGACGGCGAGCAGCCTGAAACGCTGCCGAGCAGCCGCCTGATTTCGGCCTTGACGGCGTAACTAGTAAGAAGTCGAGAGAAACGGCTCTAATCTGGTGAGGGAAAACTCACGGTTCATCTCGTCCATCTCTGGTCAGGGCTCGCTGATCGCGCCAAGACGCGGCCCGCGAAGCCCGCCCGAAGTTTCTGCGGAGCGACCTCATGGAATTCCGATCCGTCTCGCCGATCCTGATCTCCTGCTTGTTATTGTTGACCGTAGCTGTCGGTTTGCCACAGCCAGTAGTTGCCGACGAAGGGGAAGCCCTCGCTGTGATCGACGAGTTGCTGATCAACGGCGTGACCGCCGAGGTGGCGGCAGTCACCGACCTCAGCGTGTTGCGGACCGCGGAGGGCCAAAGCGTACCAGAGCCGGGCAAGAAAGGTATGCCACTGATCGCTGGCGACGAGATTCGCACTGGTCCGAAAACCCAAATCATTCTGCGATTCTTCGACCCGCAAGCCGAGGTTGACCCGCAAGCCGTTGATCCCTGGCTCCTGGTCGACGAAAGCTCAGTGCTGCGGATTGTCGACCAGAGTTCCGTCGAGTCGATCTTGGGCCGCCTGTTCGCCACCCTCAAGGGCCTCTTCACGGTGTTGACGCCGCAGGGCCAGCTCGGTGTCGAAGGCACCGAATTCGAGGTGGTTCTCGGCGCCGAGGGTAGCGTCGAGGTTCAGGTTCTCGAAGGCTCGGTGGAGGTGGTCCCAGGAGCTTCAGGGGACAGCGGCAAACCCGCTTCGTCAACAACCGCTGGCAAGGCGTTTTGGACCGTGAAGACCGATCCGGGCGAACGACCGCGTTTCAAGAAGCAGCTGAAATTGTCCAACGTCTGCAGCGAGAAACACACCTTCACCATCGAGCATGCCCGACAGCTGGCGTGGATCGACTTCACGGCCAGCGAGAAGCGATTCAAGATTCCGGGTCGAGGAAGCGCCGAGGTCGAGCTCCAAATGGTGGTCGACGCCCGTCGCGTCAAGCCCGGTGTCTACCGCGACAACTTACGGCTGAATTGCTCGGATTGCCTCGAAGAGAAAGACTGTCTATTTAGGAGCCCGCCGTTGTCCGTCGCCGTCATGGTGGGGGTGGAGATCCGTCGCGTCCAACCGATGCAACGGCTGACCCTGCGCCCGGGGGAGAGTACTCCAGAGACCGTGGCGATCAACGAGCCGCAAGTCCGAAACCTACTCGATTGGACCAGCGATCTTGTCGTCCAGGGGCAGCCCAGTTATGTCGTACCGCAGGATCCTCCCCACTTCGCCTCCGTGGAGGAGCGTTCGCAGGCCTACCGTTCGGCTCGATTCGCGGCGCTCTGGGACCGCGATCCACAGGCCAGCGCCGACCTCGGCCGAATTTACAACGACTGGGGCGAAGGCAAACGCGCCATCGCCAGTTACCAGGATGCAGCCTCGTTAGACCCTGCTGTCGGCAACACGGCGGACTTCTTCGCCGGGCTCTCACAAGCCAACCGTCAGGCCGGTTTCCTTGACCGTGCCCAACAGGCGGCGGAATCAGCGTTGGAGCGGCAGCCGACTTCGAGTCGTGCCCACGTAGCCCTCGGCAACGTCTGGGAAGAGCGTGCGACGGTGGCCGAGAATGGTGGCGATTTCACCGCGGCGGCGAAAGACCTCGACCGTTCCCTGCTGTCCTATGCCGAAGCGCTCAGGATCGCCAAGTCAGCCGGATCCTCACGCGAGGGCCGACGAGCCGAGAGCCTGGCGGCGACCTACGCGGCACGGTCACGCCGCAAGCTTGCTGGTTTCGCCACCGCGGAAGGTGACGAAACCCGCGCCGAGCGTCTGTTGGGTGATGCCGCGGCGGAGGCCCAAGCAGCGCGAGCTACCGACCCCGAGAATCCTTTCGCGCTCATTCAGCAGGGTGAGATCGACCAGGACCGCGCTCGCCTGGCCACCAAGGCGGGGCGTCAAGCCGCCAGCCAAAAAGCTCTGGACGATGCCGAACGCAGCTACCGCGCAGCCCTTGAGCTCCACCCTGATTTGGCAATCGCCCACTACCGTCTCGGAACCGTGTGGGAAGACCGTGGTCCCGAGCACCGCGAACAAGCGATTGCGGCCTACCAACGCAGCATTCGCACTCAGCCCACGTACTCACTCGCCTATTACCGCCTCGGGACGTTGAAACAAGCCGACGATCCTCGAGCGGCCCGACGTTATCTCGACGTCTACCGCAAGCTCACCCCGGATGCCCTCGAGAAAAAGCCTCCTATGTCTGATTTCACAGGCCAAGATCTCTTCGTCGCCCGCGCCGCGATCGAGCGCCAGGGTCTCCGTTTGGTCGAAGTCGTCAAATCACCCGATTCGGCCACGCCCGGCATGATCATCGATCAAGAACCGAAGGCGGGTGCTCCGGTTGCGGAAGGCGCTGGCGTCAAGCTGGTGATTGCGGTGCCGCAGGGGCCATTCGCGATGCCCGATATGGTGGGGCTGAGTGAGGCCGAGGCCCGTGGTCGCCTCTTCACCTACGGCCTCGAGAGTGGCAATACCAAGGAGAAGGTCGACAACAGCCGCACCACCGAAGTTGTCACCCAGCAGAACCCCAAAGCCGGCAAGAAGATCTCGGTCGGTGATTCGGTGGATCTGGTGCTGGCGGTCCCCAAGGGAACCAAGGTTCCAAGCCTGGTGGGCGAAACCCGGAAGGTGGCCGAAAAGAAACTCAACAAGCGCCAGCTGAGGATCGGCCAGGTGGCACAAGAAGCGAGTTGCCAGGCGGCAGGCACTGTGCTGAGACAAACGCCGGACAAGGGACGACGTTTACCAGAGGATAGCGCCGTCAACTTGGTGCTTGCAGCGCTAGGTCCCAATCCGCGGCCGGTACCGAAGCTCGTCGGCGCCAGCGGCAGCCAGGCCAGCCAATTGTTGGAACAAGTCGGGTTGGGTGTCAGCATTCTCTATCAAGAGAGTGAGCGTCAGGAAGGCAGCGTGCTCGGCCAAGATCCTCGCCCCGATACCCGTCTGCCGCCGGGCTGCCCGGTTCAGATCACCTTGGCCAAACCGATCCCGCTGGTCGAGGTTCCGAGGCTAGTGGGTCTCAACTTTGCCGATGTCCAGCGCGCGTTCCGCTCCGGGTCCGGCATCTTGGCCTTCTTTAAGGCCGGCAACGTTCGGCAAATCGAAACTCGGCAAGTAGCTGCCGGCACCGTGACCAGGCAAGACCCGCCCGCCGGGTCCCGGGTGAGAAAAGGTACCCGCATCAACCTAGAGGTTGCCGCGAGGCCGGTGACCACGGCAAAACCCGGAGTGATACAGCAGCAGGAGGACACGCGGGTCACAGTGCCCAATCTTCGTTGTCAATATGTCGAAAAGGCCACCAGCACCCTCCAGCGTCTCGGCCTGCGGTCGGCCTTCAAGGGGAAAGGTGAGTTTGTGATCCAGCAGTCCCTCGCCGCAGGCGCGGGCGTGCCAGCGGGATCCACCGTCACGTTGGTTGTTGGTGGGCGCGAGCAGTGCTACACCCCCTATGGTTGAGAGTTTGGCACGGGTCCAGAGGTCAGTTTCCAAC
>JAJCXQ010000540.1 GCA_029263355.1 Acidobacteriota bacterium
TTCTTCAACGCCATGGTGCCCGGCGCCCAAGCTGCGCGCGAGACCTTGCGCCGGTCGCTGCTGAGCTCCGAGATCGGGCTACCCTGGCTGCTGGCGGGCTATTCTCTGAGCAACCACGAGTATCGTGAGTATTGGGAGTCCCTGTATCAGGACCTGCTGAACAAAGCCGGTTCGCCGCGGGAACAGACATTCGCTCATCGCCACCTCGGCATCTTGTCCTTAGCCGCGGGACGGCTGGATGCGGCGGACGCTCATCTGAAAGTTGCCGCCTATGCGCCGGAACAAGATCAGGAGCATCGCGCACTGGCCGCCACGGTGCCGTTCCTACCCGTGCCGGCGGATCGGCTCGCCGCTTTGATCACTGCCGTCGAGTCTTGGCCGACCACTCCCACCGACGACTTCTCTCTGTTTGAGCCCCACGCTCGTTTTCCAGCCCATCATCGACTCTACGTGCTGGCTTTGCTGGTTGCCCGAAATGGTGATCCAGCGCGGGCTCTCGCCCTTGCCGACGAGCTCACCGCACTCGACGATATCGCGATGGCGCCTGGCCTGGCCAAGGATATGGAGCTTGGCATTCGGGCCGAAGTCGCTCGGCAGGAGGGTCGCTATCAAGAGGTTCTTGTCCTACTCGACGAGCGGCATGGTCGTTACAGTTATGAGATGCCGATGGTCTCCCCATTCTTTTCTCGCGCCCGGGAACGCTACCTGAAGGCCGAAGCCCTTTATGCCCTGGACCAATACGCAGAAGCCCTGGGCTGGTACGAGTCGCTCTGTGAGCTGTCGATTTTTGACCTCGTTTACCTCGGGCAGGCGCGCTTGCGGCGGGCCGAGATTCACAAGCGGTTGAATCAGCCGGAGCAAGCCGCGGAGCAGTACCGCCTCCTGATCGAGTTATGGTCCGAGAGTGATCTGGAGCTTCAGCCGCAGGTCGAGACTGCCCGCCGACGCCTGGCTGAGCTAGGATCATAACTGTCTCAGGTCGTGCTTCATTTCTGACCTCCCCCTTTGGAAAAGGGGGACCGAGGGGGATTTCCGGAGCGTGTTGGGAATGAACCGAAGAGAATCCCCCCTAACTCCCCTTTTTCAAAGGGGGGAACCAGAGGGGCATCGTGGCTGGATCGGATCTACCTAGTGCCCTGTTTGACTAATCCCTTCCGCTATTCTCGGTCTTTCTTGCGTCTGACGGCGTTACGCCTCCTCTAAAGAGCCCCACTATTCCTGCGTCGGCAAGCCTAGTCAGCCACAAGAAATCCTCGAGAATATTCGGAAGGTTCTAATCAAACAGGACACTAGCCATGGTTGCCAGCCTCATCGCGAGCTCGAGAATGCCGCTGGGAGTGGCCGCCTGCGGACTCACCTTATGGCTGACCTATGCCACCGCGAAGCGTTTGGCGCCCCGTGTCTTTGCCGCCCCCTCATCAACTGCCGAGGGTTGGCTCGATAGTCTGCTCCACACCCTACTTTTATGCGCACTGCTGATCGTCTGGCCCGTCGCCGGCCTCGGCTTTGCGGGCTGGTTGAGCGGCACGGCCCTAGCCGCGGTTGCGGTTTGCCTCTTCGTCGGTTCGCGGTTCGTCCAGGACCTTGAACACGGCTTGTCCCAATTCTCAGGAACACGATGGTCAACGATCGCCCGTTGGCCCGTGATCTTGACCGGGCTCCTCGTCGCCAGTGACTTGCTTGCGCATCTGCCGGCGCCACCGATCGACTGGGACGCTGCGACCTATCACCTGTATCTACCGGCTCGCTGGCTGCAAGAAGGCCAAATCTTCCACATCCCAACGGTGTTCAGTGACAACGCAGCGGCCTTCGCACCACAGAACGGCACCCTCTTCTTCGCCTGGCAGATGGGCCTCCTCGGTTACGACACCTTGACCAATGTCTCGCAATTGTTCTGCCTGGTCATTCTGGGATTAGCCCTCTACCGGATCTGCCGTTTGCTCAGCATCGATCAACGTTCCGCCACCCTCGCGGCGATGACGCTACCTTGGCTCGCGCCGATCCGTCGCTGGACCTATTCGGCGAACGTCGACATCTTCATGATCTCTTTCGCCCTGGCGGCGCTTTATTGGGTACTGCTCTATCTCGACCGGCCTTCGAGATCCTCTGCCCTCGCTTGTGGTCTGGCGACCGGCCTTGCCGCAGGCACCAAAACGGTTGGATTACCCCTCGGGTTGTGGCAGGCGATCCCGTTGGTGATTGTCGCGCTCCGCCGCCGACGCCTGGCGGACCTCGGAGGGTTCGCGGTCAGTGTGGTCGGTGGCGGCGGATGGTGGTACCTGCTCAACACTTGGCGTTACGGCAATCCGGTCTTCCCGGTTCAGCTCTCTCTGCCCGGCGGCGGTGTGCTGCGCGGCGCCTATGACGCGGCGGCGGTGCGGGCCGGCGAATTCCATCTCGACGGGCTGCGGGCGGTCGGAGCTTCGGTCCGCGACCAATGGGGCCTCACGACCTGCCTGCTGATGATCCTGGGACTCGTCACGCTGATGCGACGAGCGCGACGAGACATCGTTCGTCGACACTCCCAGCCGCATGCGTGGGTGCTCTTGGCGCTGGCCGTCGGCTGGTGGATCTTTTTTGTCACGACGGTGCCGCACAACAATCAAGCACGTTTTGCGTTGCCGGTATTGGCCATCAGCCTGGTCGGCTGGGGGTTGGTCTTGCAGCAGGCGCGTCGATCAGGACCACGGGTGGCACTCGGCGTCTGGAGTGCCGGCGTCGCCGCAGCAGCGCTGGCGGCACAGCCTTGGAGAGACTGGTTGGGAAGCCTGGCGACCCTTGCCCGCGCCGAGGTCGACGTGATCCCTTGGGGCGAAGGCGGCGGGGTCCTCATCGGCAGCCTCGCTCTCGCCGTCATGATCGCCCTCGCTTCCTTTCGGCGCTGGCGTCCAACGAGACTCACAGCCTGGGTGGCAGGATCGATCATCACACTCTTCGCCGTGAATCTGGCCGAAGCCAGCCGGCCGGCGTTCTTCGCCCTGGCGGACTATCGGGGCTGGGCGGAGGGATATTTGCCCTTCAACCACCCTCAGTCGGAGCCGGCGCGGATCGCCTACACCGGAGCCAACGTCCCCTACGCTCTGATCGGCGGGGACCGGCGGCATCGAGTGGTCTACCTCAACACGCAGGGACACGCCGACGACGGTTTCTACGATTTCTGGCTGCGCGAGCAGCGCACCTATCCCTACCACAAGCCCGGGATCTACCGCGGTCACGATGACGTCGACCTCTGGCTCGAACGACTCGCCGAGCAAAACATCGACACCGTCGTCATTTTTGCCCTCCACCCTGTGGAGCAGCGCTACATCCACTCGACCCCCGATGGATTTCCGATCGAGCGCGATTGGGTCAAAAGCCGTGCGGATCGTTTCCAGCCGATCTTTGCCAGCCGGGCAGCGGAAATTTATCGCGTCGCGCCATGAGCCGATTCGCGTCCGGATTTCGCGTCCTCTATAGACTTTTCACCGCTCTCTAACCGACATTGCTCGGTTGTTCTCGAGGAGAATCCATGCAAGAAAGCAGGGCTACGTTTTTTCACAAGAACCCTCGGGCGCGGGCCTGGGCGGAGTTGGATCACGCCACCAACCAACAGAAGAAGATCACTCCAGGCCCCATCAAGCTGAATAAGGACCAGTTCGCCGGTAAACGGGCGATCATTCTGGGCGCGGGCGTCGCCGGGCTGGCCACTGCCTACGAGCTGCTAGCCCAGGATTGCGGCATGCAGGTGACGGTGCTGGAAGCGCAGAATCGCACCGGCGGTCGCTGCCTGAGCCTCCGTACCGGCGACACCTTGACCGAAGACAAAAACAGTGAGCTTTTCGACTCCGAGCCGGGCGAGACCCAGGTGGTGCGATTCAAACATCCCCCCTGCGACAGCGAGCCCTATCTGAACGCCGGGCCCGGCCGCATCCCGTCGAGCCACAAACGCCTCTTGAGCTATTTGAAGCAGTTCGGCGTCGAGGTCGAGATTTACGTGATGAATTCCGAGTCCAACCTGGTGCGGATGGAAGTGGGGCCGCTCGCAGAGGAGCCGTTGGTCTACCGTCGCCTCAACCACAACACTCGTGGCTGGCTGGCCCAGATGATCTACGAGAATGCCAAAGAATTGCTGAAGAGCGCCGGCATCGACGAGTTGAAGGGCTGTGTTACAGAGCCCTGTGATCCTGAGGCGGATCCCGAGGCCTGTGATACCTGCGATCCGGTCAAGGTGCTGCAAGACTTGATGATCTCGTTTGGCGAGTTGATTCCGGACGGTAAACACAAGGGCAAATACGCACCCACCGCCGGCCAGGACGGCCTCGAGAACGCCCGCTCGCGGGCTGGTTTCGAGGTGCTTCCGGGGGTGGACGCCGGTAAAATCGCCAAAGCGATCCCGTTCGACAAACTTCTGGCGTCCAAGTTCTGGCGCAGGACCCGGTTCTTCCAACCGGTGGACTTTCTGTGGCAGCCGACCCTGTTCCAGCCCGTCGGCGGCATGGATCGGGTGCAGCACTCCTTTTACCAGCAGGTGGCGTCGCTGGGCGGTACCGTCCACTTGAACAGCCCGGTGAAAACCATCGACTGGGATCCGGTGCGCAAGGAATTTGTCGTCTTGGTCAGTCAGATCGGCACGGAAGAAACCATCGAATACCGTGCCGACTACTGCTTCAGCAACATCGCCATGCCGTTCTTGAAACGCATCCTCTCCGACCGTCTGCAGGACCCGTCTCAGCAAACAGGTTTTTCTGCCGAGTTCAAGGCCGGTCTGCAGGCGGTGTATCAATCCCAATTTGCGCCCAAGGAAAAGCCGGAAGAGGACGGCTACGTGGCGCGCTTCCTGGCCAACACCACCAAAGTGGGCTGGCAAGCCAATCGCGACCTGTGGCAAGGCAGCCCGATGACGACGCGCTACGACGAATCGTGTCAGGAAGACATCATGGGTGTGCCGGAATCCGAAGTTGGGGTGGTGCCAATCTTCGGCGGCATCTCGTGGACCGAGCACGAGATCGCCCAGATCTGGTACCCGTCAGACGCCTACCATGATGAGCTCGGCGTCCTGACCGGCGCCTACAACTTTTCGGACACCGCCTACGAATGGGGCAAGATGCCGATCGCGGAACGGCTGAAGCTGGCCCGCCAAGGTGCCGCGGGCTTCGGTAAGGTTTTTGCCGCCGGCCTCCGCGACGGCGTCGCGATCGCCTGGCAGAATATGCCCCACATCAAGGGAGGCTGGGCGCAGTGGCATGTGGTGGAACATGCAGTCAAACATTTCAACGTGCTCGACCAGGGTACCGGTGTCGGCGAGATGTCCGATCCCATCTTCTTCGTGATCGGGGACCAGGTCTCCTCACTGCCGGGCTGGCAAGAAGGCGCGATCGCTTCGGCGCTCAACGCCCTCAGCCGCATGGCGCGGCCAGACTTGGAGATCCCGCATTTGTCGAGCCTGCCGGATACGCGTTTGATGGTCGAGGGCGTCTAATCGTTCGTAGCCTGAGGCTACCAGCCACGCGCCGTCGTGTTGGGCCGCTAAGGGCCACGGCAAAAACAATCGTCCACTGAGGGCAACGAAAACGCTCCGGGTGGTTTCTGGTCCTCCCCCTTTGGAAAAGGGGGAGCTAGAGGGGGATTCTCGCGGTCAAAGACCGCGGCCCATTTGGCACCTCACCGGCTGAGGACGGGAAATCCCACCCTCAATCCCCCCTCAATCCCCCCTTTTTCAAAGGGATTTTTCCACACTCCACAACACTCAACGATGCTTAACCACTGTCAATGCAATAGCTTACGTGTTGCAACTTATTGTATGCAGTGGGTGCTTACCGGCCAGTGCTGCCCCCAACAGCCCCGTTCGGGGCAGGAGGCATTCTCATGGCATGCATTGAAAAACGGCAGACCAAGCAAGGAACCAAGTATCGGGTACGGATGTCCTCAGAAGGACAACCCGGTTTCGCTCAAGGGCGATGGTTCTTGTGTGGCCTGGAAGGATTGACCAGGTTCATCCCTTACTGCGACAACTGAGAAAAAACCACCTCACACAATCGTGATCTTTTTCTCCTGTGTCTTGTCAAGAAGAGCGAGCACTGACGTTGACACACCAGACTCTTTGCCGAGTAGAATCGGCCTACTATGTTCGGGGATGAGTCGTATTAAGGTGCATTCAAAGCAGGTGCGGAAGCGACGCGAGCCCGCATCAGGAAGGACCGTGCGCGGGCATCGAGAGCCTTGCGGAAGGTGTTCACGGTGGTCGCCAAACGGCTATTCCAGCCCTCGCTGAACGCGGGTGAGGCTTTCAAGGCTGCCGGGATCAAAGACTGCACATTAGGGCGGTGTTTAGACAGGCTACTGGCACCAGGCTCAGTCGCTACATCGCCGAAGCACGGATTGAGGTCGCCCACGTTCTGATACTAACGACCCGTCTTGATCTCACCTTGATCGGCGAGATGGTTGGCTACACCTATCACCCGACATTCGCCGACAATTACAAACGCGAGAAAGACACGCGATTATCCGACGTGGTGCGTGAGCCGTTAACGGCACCCCTGATCGATCTTGAGACGGCGCTCAAGGCAGTTTGCGGCGTGCTTGACGATGATGCGATGGCGGATCACATAGAGGATTTGATGCGGCTCTCTCCGACAGCTGCCAAATGCATCCGGGAGAGAATCTGCCCCGTCGAAACCGAGCCACCGGTCATAGTTGACGGTGCTCGCGACGACCAGTTGAAAGCCGAGGGAATATGGCAGGAGATTCGCGATCTGCCCTTCGCA
>JAJCXQ010000541.1 GCA_029263355.1 Acidobacteriota bacterium
AAACGTCTTGCCCGAGCCGGTGACGCCCAGTAGAACCTGGTGCTTGTCACCGGCCTCGACACCGGCCACCAACTCATCGATAGCTTGGGGTTGATCACCTTGCGGAGAGAACGGGGATACGAGTTGAAAGTTGGGCATACACGAGATCGTATAATGACTTCATGGCTAATGACTCTTCCTCCGACACTCCGCAAGCCAAATCGCCGGCTACATCATCGAATCGCTCACTCCCCGAGGCGTCGCCAGCCTCTCCAGGAGCTCTCCCCCCGGCCAGCGTCCGCACCGCCGCCAGAATGCCTGCGGCCAGCGAGCCCCCGGCCAGCGAGCCCCCGGCCAGCGAGCCTGCGACCCCTGAACCTCGAAAGCCGATCCCCACGATGCCACCGGCCTCTTCCAAGGCTTCTGGATCCAAACGACGCCAGCGGCTGATGGTGTTCTGTGTCTATCCGCTCCTCTTGTCCATCATCGCAGCCGCCACGGGCATCGGCGTCGCAGCGTCCATCGACCGTCCCCAAGTCGAGACCCTCGACGACTTCGTACCCAAGCTGGTCACCTTGGTCTACGATCGCGAAGCTCTCGACCACGTTGAGGCCCATACCTCACCTGGCTCAGAGATCGACACCGAAAATCTCACCAAATTCGCGTACCACAGGTACTCGCGGGAGAACCGGGTGCTGTTGAAAGAGGGTGAACTGCCACCGCTGTTACAAAACGCGATCCTCGCCACCGAGGACGCCAACTTCTTCAAGCACGGCGGTATCGACCTCAAGTCGATTGCCCGCGCCGTGGTCAAGAATCTGCGCCAGGGACGTCGGTCCGAGGGCGCCTCGACCATCACCATGCAGCTGGCGCGAGACGTCTTTCAGTTGTCCCGAGAAAAGAAACTCAAGCGTAAGATCGAAGAAGCACTGCTCGCCGTCGAGCTCGAGAAGAAATTCTCGAAGCAGCAGATCCTCACCATGTACGCCAACATGATCAATCTTGGTCATGGCAATTACGGCATGGAAGCGGCAGCGCGGAACTACTTCAACAAGTCAGTAGCTGACTTGACGCTAGCGGAGGCTGCAACCCTCGCCGGTATCCCACAGCGGCCGAGCGACTACAGCGTTTATCGTCGGCCCGACTTGGTTGTCAAACGTCGCAACATCGTGCTCGGCCGGATGGCAGCGGTGGGTCTGATCACCCCGGAGGAGTTGAGCAACACTCGCGCCGAGCCGTTGCTGGTCGCTCAGCGTCGTAAAGAAACCCTGGTGGGCCCCTACTTCGCCGAAGAAGTACGGCGCTACTTGATCGACCACTACGGTGAAACCGAGCTTTATGATCGCGGCCTACAAGCGTTCACCACGATGGATCGCCAGATCCAGAATGCCGCCGACTTGGCAGTGCGGGAGGAACTCGCTGCTCTCGACCACGAGAAGGGCTGGCGAGGCGCCAAAGATCACCTGGAAGAAGAGAATCTCGACGAATTCAAGCTCCCCTCTTGGTTCGACGCCGAGCCCGAAGTCGGCGAGTGGTACGAAGGCCTAGTGTTGGCTTCGGACCGGCGTCGCGCCGAGGTGAAAATTGGTCCGAGCACCTTTGAGCTGACGGCCGCTGGTATCAAATGGACACGCAAGACCCGCCCCGACGCACTGCTGAAGCGCGGCGACATCGCCTGGTTCCGGCTCGAGGCCCCCGAGGACGCCGAGGAACCGATCCTGATGCTCGAACAGGAACCCGAGATGGAAGCGGCAGTGCTGGTGATCGAATCATCAACAGGCGCTGTGCGAGCGATGGTTGGTGGCTGGAACTTCGAGCGCAACGAATTCAATCGCGCCACCCAAGCCCGACGCCAGGTCGGTTCAGCGTTCAAACCCTTCGTGTTTGGCGCCGCACTCGAGAACGGCTACACCGCCGCCGACACGCTGTTCGACGGACCGGTAGTGTTTCCAGGGGGTCCCAACCAGCCCGACTACAGCCCGCGCAACTTCTATCGTCGCTACGAGGGTATTCTGACCCTGCGCAGAGCCCTCGAGCTGTCGATCAATGTCACTTCGGTCAAGCTTTTGGATCTGGTGGGGTTTGAACAGGTGATCGACTTCAGCCGACGCTGTGGTATCGAGTCGGATCTTCCGCCTTACGCCAGCCTCGCCCTCGGCACCGCCGAGATGACTCCATTGGAGCTCGCCGCAGCCTATGCCACCTTCGCCAATCAGGGAGTTTATGTCGCGCCTTACACCATCGAGCGCGTCACCTCCCGCAACGGACGCTTGATGTTCGAGCATCAGCCGCGAGCCCACAAAGCGATGGATCCGGAGATCGCCTACGTCATGGTTGATCTCCTGCGCGGCGTCGCGGTGCGTGGTACCGGCGCCGCCCGGCTGAAGACAATCGAACTCCCGACCGCTGGCAAAACCGGCACCACCGACTCTTACACCGACGCTTGGTTTGCCGGTTTCACCCCACGCTACACCATCCTGTCATGGGTCGGCTACGACAAGAAACGTTTCCTCGGCCGCGGTATGACCGGCGCCCACGCCGCCCTCCCGATCTGGGAAGCGGTCATACAGCGTGGCCTCGAAGACGGCTGGTTACAGAACGACGAGACCTTTGCAAAACCGCCCGGGGTAAAGCAGGTAGAGGTCGATCTTGGCTCCGGTTTACTCGCCAGCGCCAACAGCGAGCGTGTCGTTCAAGAAGCCTTCATCGAGGGTACCGAGCCCAAGAGGAAACATGATCGCGAGTGGGTCCGCATCATGGCGCTTCCCTGGTATCTGCAAGAGCCCTTCTATTTGCCCAAGGAAGGCGAGCGCATGCCGGCCGAGATCAGCGACTGGACCACGGTACGAGAGGTCTGGCAGAACAAGGACAAGGGGTCCTCGTAGGCTCCCTATGACTTGATACCGACGAGACCAAAGTCTCGGTTGCCAAACAGCAAATCATCGAGGATGTCGCGCAGTCGATTAACTTGGTCGGCCAGAACTCGCTGATCTTCCGGCAGTCGCGAAATGTCGATCTCGGGCAACCGCTCGTCATCCGGGAAGGGATGCAGGTCGATGCGATGGACCGGCTCGAACCCGGCCTCCCGGAAGGTGATTTCGAGGCTTGCCGGGTGCACTGGCCGACGATGGGTCGGATCGACCCAGAAGTTGCGCGCCGACATCACCACCGACAACGGGCTCGGGGTCTCCAGGATCAGCACGCCACCTCGACGCAAGGCGCGCCAAGCCAGCCGCACCAACCGCTCGAGGGAATCGGACGCCAGGTGCTCGACGACGTGGAACGAGACCACACCGCCGAGTGACCCCTCCTCCGCCCGAGCCAAGACCTCGAACAGGTCACCCTGTTCGGCAGCCATCCCGTTCTCGAGACAGCGCGCCACCATCTCACTCGACGAGTCGACTCCACGCACCGCAATGCCGTGGTCAGCGAACAAACGTAAGGCCTCACCCCGGCCACAACCGAGATCGAGGACTTCCCCTTTACCTTTGAGATAGGGCAGATAGGTAGAGATGCGCTCGGTGATCTCTTCTTCCGAACCACGGTGCCGTTTCTCGAGCTCGACGTACCCTTGCTCTTCCTGCGTCGAAACCAAGGCCTGGGGAGTGTCGGAATCAACTGTCGCGATGAACGCTCCCAGTCGGTGCCACAAATCCTTGGTCTCGCGCCGGTAGCGATCGAGCTTCTGGTCGACCCTGGCGAATAGGGCGTCATTGTGCCGCATCACGTCGTTGAGGCCGACGGTCGTGCGATGGTCGAGCTTCTCCAGCAAACGAGCGTGGGCCTCGATCGCACTCTGAAACTCAGTCGCCTGGCGAGTGACAGTCTCGAGCAAAATCAGATTGTAGGTTCGTTGGCGATCCCACAGATCATTGAGCGGAAACTTGACGATCGGCCGTAGGAAACGCTTGACCAGAGTCACGACCCAGCCGATCAGGCCTCGCCGGTGGCTGGCGAGTGGGAACTCGCGGTCGGCGGTCCACAACCAAGCCCAATGCGACAAATCTCGCGTCGGCTCACCGACGAACAAGCCGATCGCCGGCTCGCCACTGTCTTTGGAGACTTCTTCACCAGAGACGTCCTCACGCGAGGCGTCTTCACGGGACTGGGGATCACCCTCTTCCAGAGGGAGATCAGCCTCATGGCGTCCACGGGGGTCGGCACCGTCGCGGACGTCACCGGTTGGGTTATCGTCTTTCATGGCGAGAGCCCGACCGGCCAGTCCACTGAATGCGGTACCTGACCGACGAGGGCTGATGGGGCGGTCGCGTGCGGAGCCCGCCGGTGGGCTCCGCGGTAGACACGTGGCTCGAACTACTCTTCCGCGACGACCTTCACTATGAGCTCGGCAGTGACTTCAGGGTGCAAGTCGATTCCTACCTTGTGCTCACCTAGGGTCTTGAGGCCGGTTACGCCTCCAAGATCGATCCGTCGTTTGTTGACGGTGACGCCCTTTTTCTCGAGCAACTCGGCGATCTCGGCGGTGGTCACCGAGCCGTAGAGAGTATCTCTCTCGCCCACCCGTTTGGCGACCCGGATGTCGAGCTCGGAAATCGCCAAAGCGATCTCGGCGGCCTCGTTGCGCTGCTTGGTATGACGAGCGTCGATTTTCTTGCGCTGCTGGTCGAAAAAGGCCCGGTTGCCCTTGCTCGCCACCAGGGCGGAGCCTCTCGGCAGTAGATAATTGCGGGCGAAACCCGGCTTGACAGTGACGACTTGGCCGCGCTCACCGAGGCGGCGCACGTCTTCCAGGAGGATGATCTCCATCGTGCTCTCCTAATCGGCGGTGAACGGGATCAAGGCGAGATGGCGAGCACGCTGAATCGCACGGGCCAACATACGCTGGTGGCGAGCCGAGGTACCCGAGATACGGCGCGGTAGAATCTTCGCCCGCTCGAGGATGTATGACTGCAGCAGCCGCACGTCTTTGTAGTCGATGTACTCGATCCCCTCAGCGGTGAACTTACACACTTTACGACGGCGATAAAAAACTTTCTTACGCGGCATCGCTGGCTCCCTTCTCTTCTTGAGCCTTCTCTTCTTGAGCCTTCTCTTCGGCGTCCCACGGCATCTTGGGCTGGATCTTGCCGCGGACTGCCCGCTTCAAGTCCTCGTCGGTGCGCACTACGAGGTGACGCAAGATCTTTTCATCCTGCATCAGCAAGCGCTCGACGTCAGGCCACGGTACTGAACCGTCCGCAGTGACGTAGACCACGACATACTTGCCTTCGTTGTAGTTCTGGATCGGGTAGGCCAGCTTTCGCTTGCCCCAGTGATCCACGTATCGGATCGTCGCGCCATTCGACGTAACGATTGCCAGATACTTTTCGGTCATTGCCTGGACGTCATCGTCGGACTGTCTTGGCTCGACGATGAAGACCAGTTCATAGGTACGGGTCATCTTGGACCTCCCTCTGGCCTCGTTCGGTCCCGCTGCCAACACGGAACAGAGAGGTGTCGCCGCCAGTGATGAGCTGGGGCCACAGTGATTGTGGAGCAGACGTCACCTTCGGCGACGACCGCAAGTCGCGTATTGTATGGATCCATGGCGAAAAATCAAGCCGCGGGCACAAACACGACTTGAAACATCTTAAGCCAGAACTTGCCGGTCAGCCAAAAGGTTTTGGAGACCGGGTCGTAGGCGATGCCGTTCAGCACGTCGACCCGGGATTTCTCTGCAGCATCGAGCAGACCCGAGGCGTCGATCACCGCGGTGACGCCACCGGAGTCGGGGTCGATCCGCACGATGCGCTCCTCACCCCAGACGTTGGCGTAGAGCAGACCTTCGGCAAATTCCAGCTCGTTCAGATGGTTGACTGGCTGACCCTCAAGCGTCACCTCGAGGGTGGCGCGCCAGCGAAAATCGTCAACATCACGGAACGTCAAACGGTGACTGCCATCGGACATCACCAATCGCTGGCCGTCATAGGCCAGCCCCCAGCCCTCACCGTTGAATCCATATTCGTCGATTAGATCGAGGGTCCCAACGTCGTAGACCAGAACAATGCCGGATTTCCAGGTCAGTTGCAGCAGCCGATCATCAACCTGCGCCATCCCCTCGCCGAAGAAGTTAGGATCGACGGATCGAATCTCTACAACCTCGCCACTGACAGGCTCCACCCTCCTCAGGCTCGACTTGCCATACAGTCCGGTGCTCTCATACAGCACTCCCCCATCCCACACCAGGCCCTGAGTGAAGGCCAACGGATCGTGGGGATAGACCGCCTTGACCTTGACCGAAAGGCGTTCGACAACCTGGGGCCGAGTCGACGGCTTGTTATCAGGCAGCGTCTCGACCACGGGTACAGGTGTGCTATCAGCCACCGCGCCAACTTTCCCTGTTGGCTCGCGATCCTTCTTTAGCGCTGACGGTTTGCTTTCGGGCAACGGGTCTTCCGCCTTGGTCGCAGGGCTCTGATGACAAGCTAGGGCACCGATCAGTGCTACGACTAGTAATACCCGTAGACGATGACGCCGTGAGGGAATCTTTCTACCACCCTTCGGGCAATACTGACATTGCGCAGACAAGTCGGTCACATCACCAGAGTAGAGTTCGGAGCATTCTCAAGATCTGGCTTGACGCTACGCCTTCAAGCGTTGGGCACTTGCCTACCAGACTCGTTCTTACGAGATTCTTGCTACAAAGATCTGCGACCTATACTCAACTTCCAAAAAACGAAGATCAGAGTGCCGAGCACCGCTAGAGCAAGCGGCTGCGCCGCTGCCCCTGCCCAAGCGTAGCCCAATCCGGTCGGCGGCGCACTAGTGGCGACCGCAACACCGGCAATCACCACCCCGAACAAGCCTTCACCACCAACCAGCCCAGATCCAAACAACACCCCGCGCTCCCGGCGCTCAGCACGATCATCTTCCGAGGCGGACCGCTTCTCCACGAAGTAACGCAGCAGGCCACCAAGATAAACCGGCACCATGGTCGCGACCGGCAAATATACGCCGACCGCAAACGGCAGGCTGGGAATCCCTAAAAGCTCAACAATCAGCGCCAGCCCGATGCCAATGCCAACCAGCCCCCAGGGCAGTGAGCTTTCGAGCACACCTTCGATCACCACCTTCATCAGAGTCGCCTGTGGCGCAGGAATCTCCTCACTGCCGAAACCCCAGGCTTCACCGATCAAAATCACCACCCAACAAACTGCCGCCGCGCAGGCCAAGACTCCGACCAGCTCGCCGAGTTGTTGCCGCCGCGGAGTGGCGCCGAGCAGGAATCCGGTCTTGAGATCTTGCGATGTATCGCCTGCGATCGAGGCGGCAATCGCCACTACGCAGCCAACGGTCAACGCCGCAACCTTGCCGAGATCGTCGGTCCAACCCATCAACAGAAAGATTGACGACGTGCCGAGCAAGGTGGCGATCGTCATCCCGCTGGTCGGGTTCGAGGTGACCCCGACCAAGCCGACGATCCGCGATGACACTGTGACGAAGAAGAATGCGAAGATCACCACCAAGACCGCCGCCGCCGCGCGGATCGCGAAGTTGTCGATAGCTCCGAAGGCTTGTGGAACGAAAGCCAAGACGGCAGCAATCACCAGGGCGCCGTAGCCGACAACTTTGAGCGGCAAGTCTTGCTGGGTCCGGGGCTCACTCGTTGCCGTCTTCTCTTGCAGACGTGCTCTCAGCTGGCGGCTGCCGATCCGGAAACTCTCGATCATCATCGGCAAACTCTTGAACAAGGTCAACAGTCCCGCCGTAGCCACCGCACCGGCGCCGATGTAACGCACGTAACGATTCCAGATCTGGCCTGGGGTCATGTCGTCGAGCAACAGAGCGACTTCCGGATACATCGGCGTTGGACGCCCTTCACCGAACACCGCGATGATCGGGATGATCACGACCCACGACAACAGACCTCCACCCACCATGATGGCAGCAATTCTCGGACCGAGAATGAAGCCCACTCCGAGCAGAGCGGCCGACATCTCACTCGCCACTTCTCCCTTCTTCACCAACGGCAACG
>JAJCXQ010000542.1 GCA_029263355.1 Acidobacteriota bacterium
CGGCGGCGTCCTCGACCTGCAAGGCCTCACCGCGGGTTTCAACTACTTCCAGGCCGGCAGCCAGATCGTGATCGCCGCTGATGAGGATCAGATCCTCACCGATGCCGACGTTTCCCTCGACCAGCTGATGGACCCGGCCCCGGAGCTGGTGCCGGCCGAGCACACCTACGTCGTCTCGCTCACCCCTGATTCGGAACGCCTGGTGATGCCGGGCAGCAGCGTCGAGCATCCCTTGGCGGCCACCAGCCTGTCGACCGCCACCGGCCTGGTCGAGCTCTACATCGAAGACTCCGAAGGCTGGCTGCAGGGTGGACCGGTCTCGATCGGCGCCAATCTCGACCCGGGTGAGGCGCTGCTCCAAACCTTGACCATCAACGTCCCAGCCTCCGCCGGCTCGGGAGCCACCACCGTGCTCAAGGCCACCGCGTCGATCAACGGCGGTCCCTACGAAACCTCGGTCACCATCTTCCGGGTCGTCAAACCCAAGCCTTGCAAAGGCCGCGGCTGCGGCGACAACCTGACCATCCGCTGATCCTGAATCTCGTCGTGCCATTCGCAGGCTCGGCGGGCGCCCCTCCCCCGGTTTGGCAGAGCCGGGGGAGGGTTTTGGCCTATCAGTTACCGAGGCTTGGACGGTAAAGCGCCGTCTGGGCCATCATCCGCGAGCTCTGGTCAGAGGTGAACTCGTCCATGCAGGAGTCGTCGGTGTAGTCCATGAAGTTGAAGATCGGATCCGGTCCACCACCGGCGCAGGTGTCACGGCCGACCGGGCAGCCATAGGCCGGGCTGGCCTCCGGCGGAGTGTCGGCGATCGAATCACCGGGGCTGGAGCAGCCGCCGGCGAAAGTGTGGTCGAGGCCGAGGTAGTGACCGACCTCGTGGGTACCGGTGTCACCGAGGTTGTAGGGCGCCGCCGAGCCGCCGGGCAGTGACGAGTACAGCAGGACGGTGCCGTGCCAGAAGCTGGTCTCCGGGTAGGACGACGGGAAGTAGGCCCAGCCCAACAGGCCGCCCGAGGGATTGCAGGTGTAGACGTTCAGGTTGTGCGCCGGATCGATCGCCAACGCCTGCTTCATCCGCCGTTCTTGGCCGACCGAGGCGCAACGGTTGAACCACTTGTTGTTGCGGGTCGAGTCGAAGCTCGCCAGATAGAACGAAAAGCCGGTGCCGGCGTAAGCCGCGTTGAGGACGTCGATCTGATCCTGTGCCTCAGCCTGGGAAATGTCGCCAGTATTGACTCCGCCCTTCCGTTTGTAAACGACGTGGAAGGCGACCGGAATCTGGGTGTTCATCATGTAGTCACCACTCCGGCTCGCCAGCCAACCGTCAACCTCCGAGCGCACCCGCGCCTGCTGGTCGGCACTCAAGTCTTCGGTGGCGCAGCGAACACCGCGCTGGAGGTTGCCGTCTTCAGTCAAGAAATGGATATCCTGGTGGGTCGCGGTCACCTGCAGCTCCTGAGCCACGGCAGCGCCGCCAGCTAGTAGGAAGAGGGTGATGGTCAACACAAAACAAGTCTTTTGCATGGTTTTCTCCTCGGGTATGGGTGAAAAGATTCGCTTCGCGAGGCCGGCTTCCTGGCTCGGTTTGGGAGCGAGTCGAGAAGGATCTTCAGAAAAGATCAAGGCGGCGCCTGAAGCGGATAGAGCTGACGATACGACAAAAGAGCAATTCACATGCCAAACTACTTCTGCCTTGTATCCAAGCCAAGAAACAGCAAGATTTCTCCCCAACCTGCTGATTTAAAGTTGTTTAACCGATGCCGAGGCGGGTTCAGCGAAGCTTGTACTTCATGAGCACCTTCTCAACGCTGATAATCGCCAGTCTCAAAACTGAGAGCCGAGAACCTGCTTCGAGATGTCCTCCGAGATACCGTATGCTCATCCGCGAACGGCGGTCTATCGAGCACAACCCGCAGGAGGACCCGCGATGCCTCGCCAGGCAACGCTCTACAACCGCATCGGTACCGGGTACGATGCCACCCGTCGCGCCGATCCCTATTTGGCTTCCCGCCTCGCCTACCATCTCGCGCCTCGAGCCGGCTCGACCTACCTCGACCTCGCCTGCGGCACCGGTAACTACACCGCCGCCCTGGCGGCCCGTGGTGGTCGCTGGCAGGGTATCGACCTGTCGACGCGGATGCTGACCGAGGCCCGCGTCAAGAACCCCACCGTCCCCCTGGCGGTGGCCGACACTGCCGCCCTTCCTTTCCCCGCCGCCACCTTCGCCGGCGTGCTCTGCACCCTGGCCATCCACCACTTTAACGACCTCACCACCGCCTTCGCCGAGGTCGCCCGCGTCCTCACCTCAGGTGGCCGCTTCGTGTTGCTCACCTCCACTCCCGAACAGATGCATCAATACTGGCTGAGTGAATACTTCCCCCGCGCCATCGCGCGCTCCGCCGAGCAAATGCCCGCCCTGAGCGCTGTCCGTGCCGCCCTCGATATCGTCGGCTTCGCGCCCTGCGTCACTGAGCCCTATGCCATCCGCGAGGACCTCCAAGACTTCTTTCTCTACAGCGGCAAACACCGCCCCGAGATCTACCTCGACTCCGAGGTCCGCCGCGGCATCTCCACCTTTGCTTCCCTCGCCGACCCCGTCGAAGTTGACGCCGGTCTCAGCCGTCTCGCTGCCGACATCAACAGCGGTGGGATCGCCCAGGTCCGCCAACGCTTCGAGCACGACGGTGGGGATTACCTCTTTGTTGTTGCGGAGAAGAGGCCAGGCCATTGATGTCCGAAGTTCATGTCCGCAGCAGCCGCAGTGGAGCCGGGACTGACGACGCCTCAAACACTGGGGTCGAACACCGTCAGGCCCTCGGCAGCGGCAGCCGCCAGGAGCCGTCGGTCGCTCGTCGCAAAGTGCACTTGAACTCCCTGATCTCGAAGCAGGAGCGCGGCAGCGAGTTGGAGTGCATCTGCCCCCCGCAGCGGATGTCTCTTGCAGAGGTCCGGAACGAAGGCCAAAACCTCATTGGACACGGGAACCCGGAACACAGTCTCCCAGTCACTCTCGAAGCGGCCGATCAGCAGTTGGTGCTCGGCGGCTGTCAGCAAGTCTTCACGCCGCCTGCGGGCGAACGTGGCGTGAGTCTCGGCGTAGGTAAGCTGGGACAGAGCGACTACCCCGCCGGAAACTCTGCGCTGAATGGCTACTGAGCCTGGCTCGGCGATATAAATCTTGATCAGGGCGCTGGTATCGAGAAAAAGAATCAACGCCGATCCTCGACAACCATCTGGGATGCGAGCTTGCCCCGCGCGGCTACTGGAGGATGCTGAAACGCCCCCTCGCTCGACGTCTTCCGCGGTCGCGTCACAAGATCACGAGCTTCGAGCGCCGCGAGGCACATCGCCTCGTCCTGATCATGAACATCATCGAGCGATACAAGCACTGCGACAGGCTTGCCGCCGCGCAATACGACAATTCGCTCGCCATTTTCGGCACGATGCAAGTAGCTGGAGAGCTGATCTTTCAAAATGCGGGTGCTGACGCTGGTCATGGCAATCGCCTCCTGCGGCTATTGTAGCCACAGTCTGGAAAGACTTTCAAACTGTAGCCGGGCAACAAGCGCCGTCACTTCATTCTGCGCCATCGCAGCCTCGCCTCAGATCCGGCAGAAGGCCAGGGAAATAATTGCCCCCACCTTTGGGGAACTTTTCCTCCTCACGATGGTGCAGACTGTCTTCATCGCGCCAATCGAGGCCGCGGCCCGGCTTAGGCTGCCGGAATAGACCTCGGCAGAGCCGAGGAGTAAGGAGAGCAGAGATGACCCTACCGATGAAGACGAATCTGCCGCTGAAAATGGTGACCGACCGGGTCCAATCTAGCCAGGCGGTATTGTGGGCCCTCGACGCCTACGGTGAGCGGTTGGCGAGGGTGCTCGGGGAGGCCCTCGAGCCGCTGCTGGGGCCCGAGCAGGAGCTGCCGTTTGCGGTGCAGCTGGATCTGTTCGCCCAGAAGCTGATCGTGAACCGAGACCGGATGGTCACCACCGACCGCGCCTATCGTGACCAACGGACGCGCGAGTCGCTGGCCCGGGGCCAGCGCAACACGGCGGCCAAGGAAGTCAACCGCCAGGTGGTCGGCATCCGGCGGGCTTTCGCCGGCATCTACGACGCCGAGAAACTGGCCGAGCTCGGCTTTGCCCGGCGGACGCCACAACAACCCGCGGAACTGCTGGAGCAGGCGAGCCATCTCGTCGCCCGGCTGAGCGTGCCGGGCCTCGATCTCTCCGGCGGGCGTTTCGGCAGGTTCGAGCTCGCCCCGGGCCTGTGGGCAAAACTCGCTGAAGCCGTCGCCGAGTTGCATCGCGCGATCGATGAGCTGGCCCGGCAACAACGACAGACCGAAGCGCTGAAGCTCGCCAAAGACAACGGTCTCGACGACTACAACCGTTGGTTCCTGTGGACGGCACGGACGGTCGAGTCGCTGTGCAAGCTGGCCGGCCTCGACGACGTAGCGAAACGGGTGCGGCCGTCGAGTCGACGCCCCGGAACAACCGAGAAGCGGTTCGAGACAGCCACCGATGGTCCGCAATCAACATCGAGCACAGTTTCGTCCGCCACTTCGTAACCCACACGACATCAGTCACCTCTTCCCGAGCCGCGACGTTCACGTCGCGGCTCTTTTCTTGTCGCTGCGGAGCAGGCCCGGCGATCTTCAGGCTCTACCGCAGGCGTTCGGTAAGACAGCCTGTCGAATCCGGCAGCCTCCCGAGTCGTTCGTCAGCGCAATGCAGCGTCGACACGGCCTGTACAAACCCTTCGACAATGCTTTCGAGCTTGCACTCGAGCGGACCGAACCGTTGACGAGGCGGGTTGCATTGCCCCATCGCGTTTCTGAACGGGTCCACCGGCCGATAGCAACCGTGCCACGGGGCTCCTGACGGTTCGCCCGGCCCTACGAGCAACCTCACCGTCTCGGCGAACGGTTCGGTGGGTTCGTCCTGCTTGTGGAGACGCTTGCCGAAGGGGTGCGGAGGGCAGGTGATTTTCCCCATTGTGGTACTGAACGGGTCGGTCGAGCCCTTATTCGTCACTTTTTGCCGCACTCACCGTTCCGGGGCACGCCGGACGCCTCGTCCCTCGGCTGGCGGCCCCTGCACTTCCTGTTCCTCATTGGGCTCCGCCCAGTCCTGTGGACCTCGAGACAAGCGAAAACCCAGGAAGTGGTAGCGGAAGCCAGGAACGTAGCCGTGGCGGGACGCCGCCCGCACGTCCCGTGCGTGGACGTCCCAGGAACCTCCACGGATAACCCGGAAGGCGCCGTCAGTACCCACTGGATCGACCCTGGAACCACCTGGGTAGGCGGTTCCATAGTCCCATCGATCCTCACACCATTCCAACACGTTACCCAACATGTCATGTAGCCCCCATGGATTCGCCTGCTTCAAACCGACCTCGCGGGTGCCGGCCTGGGCGTGCGGATGCTGCTTTTCGCCCCAATCGCTCGAATCGACACCGTTGGACAGATCAAAGTCCACGCCGCTGTTGCCACCATACCAGGCGATCGGATCGAGTCGCGGAGCGTTGCGTTCACCGAGGATCTCGAGATCCCCCGCCCAGGTCGCTGTCTCGGTACCGGCACGACAAGCGTACTCCCACTGCGCTTCGGTGGGTAGCCGCACATCAAATCCGGGGACTCGCGCCCTCAAAAGTTCGAAAAATTCTTGACAGTCTTCCCAGCTGACCTGTTCCACTGGGCGCCTCGGCGACTTGAAGCGGCTGGGCTGCTCCCCCGTCACCACTTGCCACAGCGCCTGTGTGCAAGGCACTTCCCCCAACCAGAATCCCTGTGTCAGAGTCACCTCGTGCCGCGGCCCTTCGTCCTCAAAGCGCCCCTCCTCGGTTTCCGGTGAGCCCATCATGAAGTTTCCCGGATAAATCCAACGCATGCGGTGGACGACACCCTCGACTTCGAAGGCCGCCCAGCGGCCATGCCCATCCAAACCACCGTCGACCGCCCAACCCAGGCGGTCGACCCAGGCAAGATCTCGACGGCTGCGGGCGCGACGGCTCCTGGCTCGACGGCTCGTCCCTCGCCGATCGGCCTTGGAGACCGCGCTCTTGCCCTCGTTGACCAACGCTCCGCGCTCTTTTGGACCTCGAGACAAGCGAAAACCCAGGCTGTGGCTGCGGTCGCCAGGACCGTCGCCGTCGCGGTACGCCGCCCGCACGGCCCGAGCGTGGTCGCCCCAGGAACCCCCACGGACAACCCGGTAGGCGCCGTCAGTAGCGCCTTCCGGGTCGATCGCCGCTCCAGCGTTGTAGCGCTCCCAGCCGTCCCAGCACCACTCATAGACGTTGCCCAACATGTCGTGAACACCCCAGGAATTGGCGAGCTTCACCCCCACCCCCCGGGTCCCCGCTCGAGTATGCGGGTGCTGCTTTTCTGGCCACTTCGACGAGTCGACACCGCCCACCAAGTCGAAATTCACACCACTGTTGCCGCCATACCAGGCAATCTCATCCAACAGTGGAGCGTTGCGATCGCCCAGGATTTCGAGATCTCCTGCCCACGTCGCCGTTTCGGTCCCCGCTCGGCAGGCATACTCCCACTCGGCCTCGCTCGGCAAAACCAGTTCGAGATCACGGACACGAAAGCACAGGCGATCGAAGAAACGCTGGCAATCGTCCCAGCTGACTTTCTCCACTGGCCTATCGGGCGACCGGAACCGGCTCGGATTGGTATCCATCACCGTGTCCCAAAGAGCTTGCGTACAGGGCGTTTCCGCCAGCCAACAACCCTCCGTGAGCTCCACCTCGTGCACAGGGCCTTCCGCCGCCCAGCGGCCCGCCTCCGTTTCCGGCGAGCCCATCATTAAACGCCCGGGAGACATCCATCGCATCCGCTGCTCGACGCCTGCCACCTCGAAGCTCGCCCACAGACCGTAGCCGTCTCGACCAAAACTCGACGCCCAAACAGGTTGCGTCACCGCCGCGATCTCGACTCGCTCAACGTCGGTGGTCAACACGACCGTCCCGCTGACCGTTGGGCCAGGCAGCTCGCAGCCTTCATTCTTCAGCTCGAC
Source organism: Acidobacteriota bacterium (assembly GCA_029263355.1). Taxonomy (GTDB): domain Bacteria; phylum Acidobacteriota; class Thermoanaerobaculia; order Multivoradales; family J023; genus JAAELT01. The sequence continues at coordinate 7,031 of JAJCXQ010000542.1, forward strand.
TCTCACCGGCGCTCGCGGACCGACCTCGATAAACACTTCCGGCTGGCGGGCCGAGATCTCGATGATCAAGCTGCCCCGTGTGGCCGTCTCGCGCAGCCCAATAAGCCACCCCTCCACCGCCTGCCGCACGCTGTAGATCTTCAGCGGCAGCTCGGGTTCGGCCTCGGAGCGCTGCAACATGTCCGGGGTCACCCCAGCTGGTAGCGGCGCGTCCGGGTTCTGCTGGCGCAAGAAGCGTGTGACGTCGACCCAGAGGCGACCGAAGCGCTGCTCGGTCGTCAATCCAGCGGGTGCCCGGGGTCCTTCGCGGGTCCAGAAGCCACCGGCAGCACCGGCCAGCCGCTGGTGACCGGCTTCAGACGACATGGCGGTTGCCGCGGCACGGGACAACACCTGCTCTGCTTCGGCGATGCGCTCGAGGCCAATCGCCTCGTCTGTTACGCCGCAAGCCAACAGATGGGCAACCTCGATGGCCCATACGACATTCTCTCGCTCGGCGTGCCAGCCCAAGAGGATCTGGGCCGCATCAGCCACCAGCTCCGCAGCCCAGCCTTCCGACAGTGGCTGCTCGGTGAGCTCGAGCCGCAAACGCGGCGGCAGCTCCAACGACCGCGACGAGCTGCCGTCGACCTCCGGGTGGTTCCACACGTCGGCTTCCGTGCCGAGATCAGCAGCCGCGCCCAGCCGTCGACGCAGGCTGCGCAACAGGCCGGGCTCGATCCGCACCGCCGGCGCCAACAGTCGCAGCAGCACGTCCACCGCCTCGGGCACCGGCGCATCCGCCACCCGGGTCGGCCGTCGGCGGCGGCCGACGCCCTCCGGCGCTGACCAATCGATGGCGTTCCACAGCGCGGCTCCCGGCCCGCGCCAGCGCCATGCCGGGCACGGCACCAACGCCCGGTACCGGGCGCCCGCGGCGCGTAGCCGGCGGCCATACCGCACCCAGCGGCGACGCGCCTCGGCGCCGCCAAAGAATCCCAGGTCGCTGACCGCCAACACGATCTCGTCATCCGCCACCGTCACCGGTGCCGCGGATCCGCTCGCGCCAGGCGGCGGCAGACGCCGCACCTGGCCCGGGCCGAGACGGCGCACCAGCGCCACCGCCAGATCAACCTGATCCTGCCAAAACGGAATCAGCCGGGAGCTCGGGTCCAACACCAGCACCAGGCGCGCCTGGGTCAACGCCGGCCGCAGCGGCAATTCGCGCAAGCTCTCGCCTCGGGCCAAGGTGGTTGTCAACCGGTCGACATCTACCGTGCGGCTGGCGCGGGGGGTCCGCAACTCGGCGTCGAGCCGGCGCCGCAGCCGCGGCTCGGCGACAATCGGTGGGGACGGTGGCGGCGGGCCGGTCGCGCCAAGCTCTTCGGCCTCGAACGGGCGCACAGCTTCCGAATCCGGGATCGTCTCGTTGTTCTCGGCCTTCGCAACATAGCTCCGCCGCACCGGTCGCCAACACGCCAGCGGCTCGGCGGGCTGCACCGGGCGGGCCCTGGCCGGCGCGGGCGAGACGGTTGCGGCTGAGGCCGACTGGCGCTCGGCCGGCGGTTCGGGCTCCGGTGTTTTGGGCGGCTGCCAACGAAATCCCAACGCGCCCACCGGCCCCGCGATCCGCTCCGGGCCCAGCTCGAAGTAGGCCCGCAGCGCATCGGCACGGCTGACCCGGCCGTGGCCGGCGCGCAGCCGACTCGGCGATTCGGACTCGATCACCACGTGGCCGTCAGAAGGCATCGCCGCGAGGATGTTTCTGCAAAAAGAACTGCCGCGCGATCTCGAGATGCTCCAGCGCCTGCTTCGTCGACGTGCTGCGTGCCACCACCACCCGCAGCAGATCGAGAAACTCCGCCCCTCCCGGCGGATGCAGCTCGGCCCGCAGGCAGGTCTCCCGATCCGCCATCGTCAGCGTGGCCGCCTTTTTCAGGATCGTCTCCTCGATCCCCTCGAAATGCGCTCGCCCGAGCCGCAGCAGCCACTCCGCCAGCTTCAGGGGATCCTCGTCGATCACCAACTCGTGTACCGCACAGCGACGCAGGAACGCATCCGGCAACGACCGCTCCTCGTTGGTGTTGATCACCACCAACGGCTCGATGTCACCACACGCCACGGGGCCAACGCCAGGGACCTGGAACTCACCATCCCCCAACACCCCGAGCAGCCCGTTGGGCACCGAGCTATCCGCCTTGTCGATCTCGTCGAGCAGCACCACCACCCCGTTCTGTGGGTGGCACCCCGGCCGTGACAGCGGCGTTGCCGACTTCGATGTCTCGGCCTGTTTCGTCGCAGTCCGCCAATTGAACGCCCACCACAGCGGCCCGGGCGCGGTGTATCGCCCCTCGTCCAGCGGATCCCCAACCGCCCCGTCACTTCCAGGGCGGCGAGCCGCAAACGCCTGCGCGTCCGCCAGCCGTCGCACCGCGTCGAATCGCCACAACAAATCCCGCGACTCGCTGCGGGCGTCAATCACCTCGGACACGAACGCCCGCCCGAGACCCACCGCCGCCGCCAACGCCAGCTGGCTTTTGCCGGTGCCCGGCTTGCCACGCAACAGCAGTGGCCGCCCCGCCGCCAACGCCGCGTTGACGGCGTGGACATCGTCTTCCTGGAACAGGTGACGGCGGGGAAAACGTCGGTTCGTGTCGCCCAGGTCGAGGGGATCTGGGGAGTAGTCGAGGAAGTTGGGAATGGAAGTCATTGCGAATCCTTTGGCGTCTCGAGTCGCTGCGTGAACGCTCGTTTCAAGGCGTCGATCAGTGCGGCGGTCTGTTTGTACTGCTCCCCGGCGGCTTCGCGGGTCACGATTTTCAAGTCTGGCAAATACTCTCTCAAGCCAGCCAACAGCTGTTCGTCACCCTGCTTTTTCAACAGATACAACTGCCGGCCACGGGGGGTCGGAGTCGCCAGCTTGCTGTTGATTACAGCGAGGATATCCCGCCGCCACCCACCCGCTGGCGCACTCGTTGCGGCCTGCCACTCGTCCACATTGTCGAGATCGACGAAGCGCTTGGTCGCTGCCAGCTCAGCAACGAAACGATTCGCATCCTTCAGCGAGGCCGCGCTGGTCCCAGCGTTCAGCGCCAAGCGTAATTCGATCTCCTCGGCGACGACCCGAGCCGCCTCCCTGCCATCGGGATCGGCACCGAGCTCACCCGGGCGTCCGATCTCGTGCGTCGCGCGCGGGATCGTGGTGCCACGAGGCAACACATCTTCGAACTCTGCGGCGCCACCTTCCAACGCCGCCAAAGCAAACTCCACAAGCGCACGATGGAGCACCGCGAGGCGAACCCCGGAAGCGGATGACTCGGGCAAGGCAATCTGCCATTGGCTGAGCAGTGCGGCAGGCAAGGCTTCCATAAGCACACTGAAAACCTCGCCTGCTGCCGCTTCCTGCTGCGACTCGGACAGTCGACAGAGAGCCGCGCAAAGCCCAGCCGCCAAGTCATCCGGCTCGGTTTCCGAGCAGAGC
>JAJCXQ010000543.1 GCA_029263355.1 Acidobacteriota bacterium
ACGCCGCTCCCCCATCGGTCAACATCAGCGGCACCTGGGCGCTCGAGCTCACAACGCCGCGCGGCGCCCGCGATCTCACCGCCGAGCTCGACATGAAAGACGACGGCAAGGTCAGTGGCGAGGTCAGCGGTGAACGTGGCACCCAAGCCGTCGAAGACGGTCGGGTCGCCAGTGACAAGTTGACCTTCAAGACTCAGCGTACGATGGGCTCTCGCACCTTCGAGGCGACCTACTCCCTCACTGTCGAGGACGACGCCGAATCCCTCGCCGGCACCATGAGTGTTGGGCCCCGGAGTATGGACGTTACTGGCAATCGCACCGCCACCGCCTCCGCCACTAATGACGACGGTAAAGCACCAGCCGTCTCGGACGACGAGTTCGATCACGCAATGTCCCTCTATCGCGGACCGGTCCGTCGTATCGGCTCGTTCGCGATCACCAACGCCAAGGTTTATACAGTTTCTGGCGCCACCTTGGATGGCACTGTCGTGGTGCGAGACGGCAAAATTGTCGCCGTCGGCACAGATATCAAGTTTCCAACAGAATTCGAGGTGATCGATGCGGGTGGCGGCTCGCTGATCCCCGGCATCATCGACGCTCACTCCCACATCGCGATCGACGGTGCTGGCAACGAGAGCACCCTGGTAGTCACCTCGATGGTGTCCATCCAGGACGTCATCGATCCTCGCGACATCTCCATCTATCGCGCTTTGGCCGGCGGCGTCACGACCGTCAACGTGCTGCACGGCAGCTCCAATCCGATCGGCGGCGGCAACGCGGTGATCAAGCTGCGCTGGGGCAGCGACGCCGACGGCCTGCGCTTCCAAGGCGCTCCTGCCGGCATCAAGTTCGCGCTCGGTGAGAACCCCAAACGTTCCCGCGGCAATCCGCCACCAGGAGTGCCACCGCGTTACCCCGCAACCCGCATGGGCGTGATGGATGTCATCCGCCAAGCATTCAGCGAAGCGCGCGAGTACCAAAACGCCCGCCAACAGGCTGCCAAGGGGCCCAAGGGGACCTTGCCGCCCCGACCGGACTTCAAACTCGACCGACTGGCCGAGATTCTCGACGGTGAGCGTCTGGTGCACGCGCACTGCTACCGAGCCGACGAGATCTTGCAGCTGCTCCAATTGGCTGAAGAGTTCGAGTTCCGCATCACCACCCTGCAACACGTCCTCGAAGGTTACAAAGTGGCCGACGAGATCGCTGCTCACGGCGCCGGCGCCTCGACGTTCTCGGATTGGTGGGGCTACAAAGTCGAAGCCTACGACGCCATCCCACACAACGCCGCTCTGATGACTCACCGCGGTGTCTTGGTGTCGATCAACTCGGACAGCGACGAAGAAATGCGGCACCTCAACCAAGAGGCGGCCAAAACCATGAAGTGGGGCGGCCTCGACGAGAACGAGGCCCTTCGATTGGTGACGCTGAATCCTGCCATCCAGCTCGGCATCGACGACCGTGTCGGCTCGATCGAAGTTGGCAAGGACGCGGATCTAACTCTCTATGACGGCCATCCGCTGTCGGTTTACTCAGTGGTGCAAAAGACCTTCGTCGACGGCGATCTCTACTTCGACCGCGAGGCCGATCGGGTGCGTCAGGCAGCAATCGATGATCTCAAGGCGAAGCTAGCACCCAAGAAAGACACCGAAGACGGGGAGGAGGCGGAAGACAAGACGAACGAAGAAGCCGACCCCGACGATCCTGCCAACGAGAACAACATGCCCGACACCGAGCCACCACCACCGAGCTCGACGCAACCGGAGGCCAAGTCATGAGCAGAGCGCACCATCCCGACTCCCCTGCCAGGATCCGGCGCCGCGGTCGAGTCGAAACACGGTCTCCACTTGAAACACGGTCTCGACCCGAAATACCGTTCCGTACGGTGACAGCCGCAGCCTTACTCACCGCGATGACCTTCAGTTTTGCAACGCCCCTCGCTGCACAAACTTTGTTCATCGAAGGCGGCACCGTCCACAGCCTGGCCAGTGAACCCACTGCCGGGCACGTGTTGATCGTCGATGGCCTGATTCAAGAGGTCGGCGCTGATCTCACGATCCCCGACGGCGCGAACCGCATCGACGCTGCCGGACTCCATGTTTATCCCGGGCTGTTCGACGCCATGACCACCCTTGGTCTGGTCGAGATCAGCGCCATTCCGGCAACCAGGGACTCCACCGAGCTCGGTCGCTTCAATCCCCATTTGCAAGCCGCCACCGCCATCCATCCAGCGAGCGAAGTGCTGCCGGTGACCCGCGCCAATGGCATCACCCACACCCTCAGCACCCCCGGCACCCGCGACGGTATCATCGTTGGTCAGGCCGCCCTGCTCCACCTCGACGGCTGGACGGTCGACGAGATGGCCATCGAGCGCTCGGCGGCGATGGTAATCCGTTGGCCGGACATCGCCACCACCATCTTCGATCGCTCCACGTTCAGCCGCCGCACACGGCCCTACAACGAGGCCAAAGAGGAAGCGGAAAAAGCTCATGACGAGCTCCGCGACTGGCTCGACGCGGCGCGCCACTATGCCCAGGCTGCGGACAGCACCCGCCGCGAGCGTAACCTCGAGCTCGAGGCCCTGGCGAGGGTGCTCGACGGCGGCCAACCGGTAATTTTCCTGGTCAACGCCAAACGCGACATCGAGTTGGCGGTGGACTTTGCCGAGCAAGAAGGGCTCAACGTGATCCTGGCCGGTGGCCGTGACGCCTGGAAAGTCAAGGAGCTGCTGGCTGAGAAAAACATCCCGGTGATTCTCGGCCGCACCCAAAGTCTGCCGCCGGAAGACGACGACCCCTACGATCGCCCGTTCATCTCGGCCGCCGAGTTGCAGGCTGCCGGTGTCAAAATAGCTTTCGCCACCGGCGCGGGGGGCCGTTTTGGCCCCGGCGGTCCACACAGTTCCAGAACCTTGCCGTACGAGACGGCGATGGCCGCCGCTTACGGCCTGCCGCGGGAAGAAGCGCTGAAAGCGATCACTCGTAACCCGGCTGAGATCTTCGGCTTCGGTGATCAGCTGGGCACCATCGAGGCGGGTAAGATTGCCAACCTCATGGTCACCGATGGCGATCCGCTGGAGATCACCACCCAAGTGCGGCATGTGATCATCAAGGGACGTGAGGTCTCCTCCGCCAATCGCCACCGCAGCTTGTACGAGCGCTACCGGGCACGACCTGATGCGCGCTAACGTCACGATCCAGGGGGGCAATCCTTGGCCCGGTTCTCGCCCAGCGGCATGGCGGGCGCCGGCCTTGCTCATCGTGCTGATGCTCGCAACTTCAGCGCACGGACAGCTGCAGCCAGCCGAGGCAGAGGCGGACTTCGTGGTCGAAGAAGCGACCATCGCCGACCTCCACCATGCGATGCGCGACGGACGGCTGACCGCTCGCCAGTTGGTGGAGCACTACTTGGCCCGCATCGACGCCTACGATAAGCAGGGTCCGGCATTGAATGCCCTGATTACTCTCAACCCTCGGGCCCTTGAGCGCGCCGACGAGCTCGACGCCGCCGTCCGCCCCTGTCCGCCGCCGGACACCGGCCGATGCCTCAGTGGACCCCTCCATGGCATTCCGGTGATCGTCAAGGACAACTACGACACCGCAGACCTACCGACCAGTGCCGGCTCGTTGTCATTGATCAACTCGATGCCGCCGGACGATGCCTTCCAAGTACGCAAACTCCGCCAAGCCGGCGCAATTGTCCTCGCCAAATCGAACATGGCCGAATTCGCGTTTTCACCCTATGAGACGGTGGGCTCGGCGCTGCCTGGCTACACCCGCAATCCCTACGCACTCAACCGAGTCACCGCCGGCTCGAGCGGCGGCACCGCGGCGGCGGTGGCGGCCAATTTCGGCGCCGTCGGCCTGGGCACCGACACCGGCAACTCGATCCGAGGGCCATCGTCCCACAACCTCCTCGTCGGCATCCGCTCGACGATGGGCCTGACCAGTCGCGACGGTATCGTCCCACTCTACCTCGATCATGACATCGGCGGCCCGATGGCGCGCACCGTCGCCGACGCGGTTGCGGTGCTCGACGTCATCGCCGGCTACGACCCGGCTGATCCGGTGACCGCCGCCAGTCGACGGCGCCAGCTGCCGACCTACGCCAACCATCTCGATGTCGACGGTCTACGGGCCGCTCGCCTCGGCGCCGTCCGCCAGCTCATCGACACCAGCTCTGCCGATCCTGAGATCCGGCAGCGCTTCGACCAAGCGTTGGAAGATCTTCGCCAGGCCGGCGCCTCCGTCGTCACGGTGCGAATCGAAGAACTTGTTACCATCCCAAAGGACGCACGCTGGTGTTTACGCTTTCAACAAGATCTCGACACTTATCTTGGCACCTTGGGAGAGACCGCACCATTTTCGTCACTACAGGCGATCTTCGACTCCAAGAAATACCATCCCTCGGTCGCTGACAGCATCGAATTCTTTCTTGGGCACAAGACCCCACCGCCCGAGGACGAGGGTTGCCGCGTCGCCTGGGCGAACGGCATGAAGCTCGCCGAAGGAGTCCGCAAGGTGCTCGCCGAGTATCAACTCGACGCCCTGATCTACCCCACTTGGAGCAATCCTCCACGGTTGATCGGCGACCTCAACACCCCAGCCGGCGACAACAGTCAGGATCTATCGCCCCACACCGGCTTTCCCGCCATCACCGTGCCGATGGGCTTCGTCGGCCACGGCCTCCCCGTCGGTTTGCAATTCCTCGGCGATGCCTGGACCGAATCGCGCCTGATCGAGCTCGCCTACGGCTACGAACAAACGACCGGACACCGTGTGCCACCGACAACAACTCCCCCGCTACCGCCCCTCTCAGCACCCTAGCCGCGAAATCGTGTCCAGAACGGTGATTTCGAGTCAGTAAGGTCGAGTGTGTGGAGCGAGCACGGCCGAGGATGTCTGAGCGAGCATGATCTATGAACTGGATAAACCATAGATGAAGTTAGCTGGGTCGCATCCAGAAACAGCGTTCTTGAGTCAGCCAGGTCGAGTGTGTGGTGCGAGCACAGCCGAGGATGTCTGAGCTGACTGGATCAATGTGTTGGTTAAACCATTGATTAAAGAGGCTTTATGATTCTTGATATCGGACGTGCGAGTCACGCAGGCTGAGCGCAGCCCACAACATTCGACCGGGTCAGTGGGCGCTATCGGATGGGATCTAGCTATCCTGGAACCGGTCTGGCGAGTCACGCAGGCCGGGAGCAGCCCACAATACTCGACCGACCAGCGGTTGTTTCTACACGTATTCCCTCCCGACAGCATCATCGATTAGCCAGACGGCGGACGTGAGAGGATAATAGAGCCACTGTCATGAATCCTCTCCCGCGATCTTACCGACTGCTTAAGTTTGTCTTCCGTTGTATTGTCGGACTCTTCTTCCGGCAGGTTCGAGTCACCGGGACACGACATATTCCCGCTCGAGGTGGCGGCTTGATGGTGGCTTGGCACCCCAACGCGCTGGTCGATCCCGGGCTGATCATGACCTACTTCCCCCGACGGATCGTATTCGGCGCGCGTCACGGCCTGTTCAAAATTCCCCTTCTCGGTACCTTGATGCGCTCTGTCGGCACGGTGCCGATCTACCGCAAGATGGACGCCAAAGGGAGCGGTGGCGAGGATGCCCGACGGATCGCCAATCGCCGCAGCCTCGACGCCCTGGCCCAAGCCGTGGCGGGCGGCTCGTTTGCGGCGCTCTTCCCCGAGGGCCAAAGTCACGACGAGCCCGACGTACAGGAGCTCAAGGCAGGCGCAGCGAGCCTCTTTTACCGGGCCCATCAGCTGACCCCCGAGGGCATGCCACCACCGGTCATCTTGCCGGTCGGTTTACACTACGACGACAAAGGCATGTTCGGCTCCAACGCCCTGGTGACCTTCCACCCTCCGGTTGAGCTCGGGGCGCTTGCAAAACCGCCGACCGCCGACGCTTCCCAAGAAGCTCGACGCCAACAATACACCGACCTCACCCGAGAGCTCGACCGAGTGTTACGTGAAGTCGTCTTCGGTACGGCGAATTGGCAACTGCACCACATGATGCACCGTGCCCGCAAGCTGGTGCGCGCCGAGCGAGCCGCGCGGGCGGGTTCCGCCCTC
>JAJCXQ010000544.1 GCA_029263355.1 Acidobacteriota bacterium
GTTCAGCATCGTGGTCTCCTGCAGGCTCGCCAGCGTGGATCCGTTCGCCTATCTCCGAGATGTAATCACCCGAGTTCACTCCCATCCCGCAGATCGCATCCACGAACTCGCACCCCGCCAATGGAAGCAACGATTCGGCGCCGGTGCCCAGAACAACCACCACGCCCAACCAGCCGCATAGCCGCCTCGCCCCGGTCGCAGCTGAATCCCTACCTGTCGTTCATCGAGCGCTTACGTAGTGCTCGCTCGTTCGCCAACCGTCGCGTGCTCGAATGACCATAGCACTCCTTACCGTCAGCTTTCGAAGCTAGTTTCGGAACCGCCGCGAGAGCGAGAGCACGAAGAAGGCTGAGCGACATTCAGCATGACTTTACATAGGAAGGCGCGGCGGACGTGTTCACGTTCGACGCTGCAAATGAGACGGTGTGGGCCCACGCTCCTGGCGCGGGAACGCAATGGCTCGCCCGGTAGAGTCCACGGCGCGGCACGCCGCAGGAATGCGACTGGAGACGAGCAATCATCTGGCCGCGGGAAGGCTAGAGATGAGCGCGCACAAGCGCGTTGGATGGCGGACGCCTGTCACGCCCGGTCAAGTGCGAGTAGGCAACAGCGGAGACGAACAACATGAACGGGGTTCTAGGAAAGAAAACGGGGCTGGCCGCATTCGTGCTAGTTTGTTTGCTCATGGCCGTGCCTCTGGCATTTGCGTGGGCGGTGAACGTTGAATCGGCTCTGCTAACCGTCTTCGGGGTAGATCGGCATCTCGCTCTCCATTGGCCAGCGTGGGCGTACGCCAGCTCGCTGGGATGGTCAAAGGATCTTTCCACCGTATCGTTCTTGGCCCCTTTATTGGCTCTAGTCTGCCCAATCGTTGTCGGTGGGCGGGAGCTTTGGCGGGGTCGGGCGGGAGTCCTCGCACCCACCCTCAGTGCGAGGATCTACCCGGCCAATTGGTCCTCCTTTATGCTGTCCTTAGGGCTGGGGGGGACGCTTTTCGGCCTTCTGATAGGCTTGGCGGGCGCCGGCCTTGAGGACGCTGCACTGATCGATGGGTCTACATGGCAAACACAATCGGCACTCGATAAACTTCTGGCCGCTACGTCCACCGCCCTGCTATCGTCGCTTGCGGCGCTTGGTACCGTCTTCCTCTCGTACTGCATCAACCGCATCTACATATGGGTGACTGCCGCATACCGAGATCATCTCCCTGAGCTGAGTGTGCAGGACGTCCTCAGTGCGTGTTTGACGCCTATAGGGAGACTCTCTTCGGAGGTCGAGTCGCTAACGACTCGATTCGAAGCGCTCGGCTCGATAGTAGCCCCGGGGCGCGTGGAGCAGATTCTAGAATCGGTTCTGGGGCAGCAGCGCAAGATCAAAGAGACGAACATCAAACTCGATACTATTGTCGAACTCCTGAGCGAAGGCAATCGACTGAGGAAGCAGGAAAACGCATCGCGGAGGTGTCGCCAAAAGCGTCGCGATGCTGTCACTGGTGCACGACTTTCCGCGATTTGTCAAAGTCTTGAGACAATCGAAACGGGACTCGATGCAAACACGACACTAAGCCGAAATGCACAACGCGACCGCATGAACCTCATGATGGCCGTTGCGACATCCTTCAACGGCAACGGCCAAGATCGAAGCGCGAACCGAGCGGAGCCGAATCATGACAAACGTTGACTTGCCGCTTAGCTCCGCAGCTGCTGCACTCGATCGCCATCGACTTGGCACACAAGGCCTCGCACCGATGGAGCTGTTCGCACATGTTACGCTCCCACTGATTCTAATCTTGGCGATCTCGACACAGTTAATCTCCGTGAGTCACAGTGCGGCGATCCGCGACGTCGAGAACACCATCAGCGAGTTGAAGAAGGATGGGGCGTGGACGAACGTGCTTGCGGCGTGGCGTCAGAACTTCATTAGACGCATCGACCTGGTGTGCGACGAAAGAGCCCATGCAATGCGCTTGAATCTTTTCACACAAGCCGCTGTGGATGAACGAGGCGCAGTTCGGAAGCAGGCGAGCTTTGCCCGCGTGCTTTGGCGCGACGGGTTTCCGGCGGACGATGATCTCAAACACTTGTTCACGAGTGCTCAAGTACTGCTGAACCCGAACAAGCTGGAGCTAGAGCTGTACGAGAAGGTGTTAACATATCGACCACCAAATGGGAGCCAAGCTGAGTTTCCGATGCTCTTTGACGCAGTGCTTCCGGGCCGCGATTCGCAACCACCAGCACCCCAAGACTTCAGAGTCACGGACGAGCAGCGAGCCTTCGCGCTCGAGAAGATCCGGCAACACTGCGTTCGGTGGGTCCAGCTCGTGGAGATGCTACAGATTGGGGTTGTAAGCGAGGTTGAGAAAGAGCACTTTCGACCCCAGGGTACGGGTGATCTTGACACCGATTTGGCGAACGCGGTTGCTGCCACAGTGCGGCATCTAGAAGAGCGTGGTTATCCCTTGCTAAGCGTTGCTAGGAACTGACACAAAGGAAGATAAGCCCATGGTGGTGAGCCTACATCACGAATATCGCCTCACATCGTCCTGGATCATTGTGCTGTTCCTGAACCTCCCCACACAAGCCCAACGGCTAGATTCCGGTGGAGATCTTGTCCGGCGACGCGTGCTGCGCACCGCGGTGGCGAATGTGCGAGCGGTATGCGCGAGTGTTGAACTGGACGACGAGCGAGTCGCATTGGAGCAGTTGCTTGCCAAGCACATTCTGGATGATGATTCGAGCATGCATGTCGATCCCATGGCAAGCAGAGAAGCGTGCTTCGCATTCGCACAAAAGGCCCAGAACGATAAGCTGCGGAAGGACATCGCTCGAATCATCACCTGGTGCAAGGAACGAAGTTCTTTGGTTTCAGAAGAGGTGCTAAGTAGGGAGCTCGGTCTTGACCTCGACGACCAGATCGACCGGGCAAACGCACTCTATTTGGAGAAGCACTTCGACTCAGCTTTCAATAATGCACGCGCGACCTCAGTCGATCTTCAATTTGGTGAAATCGAGAGACAGCTGAGTGTGAAGCTGCCAAGCAAGGTGTTCATCGAAAACGAGCTCAGAAACGACCCCGTGTGGGCAAGGCATCACGACAAGTTTGCGGCGCACATGCGACGTAACGCGCTACCAGAGGATGCTATAGTATTCCAGGAGAATGAGCCGCGGCTTGGTGACGTGATTGACGGCGTGCTCACCAGAGCCGAGCAGAGCTATGCGGAACAGCTCCTGCGTGTAAAACAATATGCTGACCTGCAAAGAGCGTTACCCGACAAACTCAAAACGGCAGCCGAAATCGAGCAGCTCATTGGCCAAGATGTTGCCACTCTGGCCGAGGACGAGCAGCACGTTTATGGCGTGTTTCAAGCGGTGGGCGCGCAAGTCGAATCAGCGGCCAAAGCGCTGGAGGGCGGGTGTTTTGAGGACTCCCTGAGCAACTGGCAGCCGGTCAAGCGAGGCGAACTGGAGGAGAAGATCTGGGAGAACCTCGCGGTCCACCGGACGAAAGAGGTCAGTCATAAAGCGTTCCTCAAGGATCTGCCGGACACGCTCGCCCCTGCCGCGATCGAGGCATACCTTGGCAACACGTCAGCCCCGGACCGTGACAAAGCCGAAGAGCGACTTCGCAAGCTGCTGACAACCAACAAGTTGCGCAAGTGTATGCGTGAGCGGATTTCCAGGGCCCTTGAAGATATTCTGCCAAAGGCGCGCGGCTCAGTTGCCATGAAGCAGGTCCAGCCGTGCCTCGACCGGCTGCGGGCCGACTGGTGGCCGAGCGTCGCGCTGCTGGAAAGGCGCTACCACCAGCACCAAGAGCTGCCAAGGAGTCTCAAAGAGGTGGGAGACCTTATGGAAACCGAAGCGGCGGCAAGGCGCGTCGACTTGTCTCCGCTCAAAACGATAACACTGCTGGACGAAGTGGAAGAGCTGATCGTTGAGGCGGCGCGGCAAAGGCTCGCAGCGGGGCAAGAGGTCTTGATCAAACAGCTCGGCATCGTCCGGGACTTGGAGTCTGAGCACGCCGCGGATCTCATGGAGGCCGTCCGTCACGGCGAGCCGGCGCGTGCCATCTTCACGCGCTGGAAAGCCCAGCTAGACTCGTTGTGGAAAGAACAAGCGTCCAAGCAATACCCAATCGTGTTCCCGATTGTCGAGCACGAGCTTCAGAAAGTCGTCCGGCAACACTACACCGAAATCGAGGACAAGATCGCCGCCACGCGCGAAGAGCAACGACGGCGGGCCCGCGCGCCGGCGGCGCGTGAGCGCAAGTCACAGCCTGCACCGCGAAGCCGACACCCTTTGGCCGCGCGGCAGACGCCGCGCGCCGGCGGTCAGAGCCGCGACGGCGGCGCGGCAGGAGCTGGAAACGAAGGTGGATCTGGCACCGGAGGCCAAGGCGGAATCGGGCTAGCCAGCCTTAAGGCGGATCTCAACCTCCTTGAGAATGTGGCGGGTGTCGGCTATGGCGAAGGGCCGTCACCGGATGTCGTGCTGACCTTCACCGACACTGCCACGTATCGCTCCATTGCCTCCGTGCGTTTGCTCTCGCCAGATGCGTTGCTGCTGGCAGAGACTGACGTGATCTTTGACCCCAGGGACGTCGAGGCTTCGGCTGCTGGCATCGCTGAGCCAGCCTGGGAAACGCTCGTGCAGGCTGGACGCAGCAAGCTCGCGGCTGCACAAGGAGGCGCCGTGGGAGAGGAGCGCGAAGCCCAGTTCGAGCTGGTGGTTGCCGTTCGGGTCGAAAGTGCTAGGCTGCGACACAAGACGACTCTGCTCTTGTACGAGGCCCTGCGGAAGCGTCTCCGGGGGTGGTCTGACCAACACGCTTCGGGCTTGGAGGTGCGTCTATTGTGGATTGACTACCTTGGCCGCAACAACTCGAAGTGATCGAGACAGGGCGGTGCCGCCCACATCGTTTGCCATGATCTTGGAGCGGGTCCAGCGGCAGGCAGGATTGTTACGATGGAGCGGTCAGCCCGGGACGAGTTACGGTGGGAGAGGCTGCTGTTGCCCGAATTTAGTAGGTCGTTCGGAAAGGGCGACCGGTTTGAGTCCGATGGCTGGCAAGTGTCGAATGGGAGAAGAAACCATGTTCCGCTCGGTCGCAACGAACCAGAGAAGCTGTTGCTCAAATCTCATCTTGCTGCTCGTACTAATCCACTTGAACGCCTGCGACAAGCAGCCAAGGCCGACCAAGGCGGAGAGCCCCAATAGTACTACAGGCAATTCGGTCGTGTCGGCGCGTGGTCAAGAAAGCAAGGCAGACGGAGACAGACGGCGAGGGAACGGTACGAAATCGGAAGAGCCGATTTCGGTCTCGGCGAACGTGCGGCAAAGATGGGAGATGGGCTGGGGTAGTTCTGGCGGAGGCCGCTCTTACGAGATGACCGTCGAGGTCATGAACGGCACAAACTCGGACCTGCTCATGGATGAGCTTCAGTTTGAGTTTCACAGATCGGACTACGACAACGTCGTGTCGCGTATGGGCGTAGTTACAGGCCTGCGCGTTCTCTTCACGGCCGGTGGGCGAATGCTAACGGTGTTCGATTACGGAGGTAGTGATGACGAGAAGGGCAGACCCTCGACGACGAACGAGTATCCGCCTGAGAGTCAGCGCGTCCCGGCGAATCGGGGCATCCGGATTCCCAGTATTTCTACGGGGAACATGCTGGTCGGCATGGCGGGACGCGCGCCAACCATGGTGTCGCTGGCCTTACTCCACAAGGACACCCGGGTGAGCGAGCAGTTCCTGGCGGTGCTGCCACCGTGGGACGCGATCCGGGACGACGCAGACGGCTTTCGAATGGCGTTTTGCGAGCGATCGGATACCCTCACCCCGTCAGGCGTTACAAGCCGGAAGCTCGTCGATGAGATCTGTTCGACCGCGACACGGGAATGCGATGACGCTCGCTTGGAGAGAGTCACAGCGGAATTGTGGCTCACGTACGTCAACTCTCAAGGAAAGTTGGGCTAGCGCCACCAGGGGCACAGAGCCTGGCCGAGAGCGCCGCACGAGCCTCATACAGAAGCCAAATGCCGGATCCTGATGGCAAGACGCTGAGGGCACTGCGAGATAACTACGCGTTCATGAGCAAGGCTCGAGGTATGCGCGGTATTCTGGCACCCGGTCCCGGGAATAGTGGCTTTCTGCCGATGGGACTCCTACTTACCGACGATGTGCACGGAACCTTACGTGCCCTCGACGCGCTGTGCAAAGAAGGACTGCCCACGGTCGCGAACGCTCTTACGAGTGAAGGTGCAGTGCGTGTCACTGCCGCGCGAGAGAAGATCCAAGAAGTGAACGTGCGCGTATATCGAGTTGCCTACGAGAATCCGGCCGTGTCACGTGTGGCGAAGATCCTCTATGGTGGTCCGCTCGCAATTATTGCGGCACCCACCTCGGAGGGCGTATGGCTGGCGTATGGAGGTGTGGAAAAG
Source organism: Acidobacteriota bacterium (assembly GCA_029263355.1). Taxonomy (GTDB): domain Bacteria; phylum Acidobacteriota; class Thermoanaerobaculia; order Multivoradales; family J023; genus JAAELT01. The sequence goes on from JAJCXQ010000544.1 coordinate 6,441, forward strand.
GTCCGCGCAGAAACCAAGGCCTATTTTTCATCGGGCTCTCCGAGACTGATGGACGGTTCTCTTGTGAAAGCTGCCATGGGGACTCTAAAGGCAGATCCGCAAGCCTGTCTGCTGGTTGACGTTCCGCGGGCGTTGGAGCTATTTCTGAAAACGCTGTCGGCTGCGCAGGGGATGACCTCTGCGTCGGCCGCCCGGTCGTCGGGTGATGTCCCGTTGCTTGCGCTGGGCCTGTACTTAAGAGTCCCCACCATCGAGATAGAGCTCGACGTCCCCGCACAGTCGCTCCGAGCAATAGAGAAGTTCTTCTCAGCCCAGAGAGATCAATGAGACAGGTCCACGGTTCTCGCTCTCCGGCTCTTTCAGGCGTTCGGACTCTTCCACTGCAACCGTCCTTCGCCTCCCGACAACTGGTCTCTCGAAAAAAAAGCCAGCTTCCGGAAGCCGTTACGGTGGGTCCAGATTAGACGCCGATATCACAGGTTTTTAACAGCCTGGGTGGGCCCCCTTTACGCGCCGATTACCACGCGGCGAACTCCAACTGTTGAGCGACAATTAGAATTCCCCGCTGACGACGATTAGATATCCCTGTGATTTGTTGGTGAAGGCGGCTGTCCGGGACAATCCTGGTTGAAGGAGTCCTGGATGGTCAGTGATCAGCAAGT
>JAJCXQ010000545.1 GCA_029263355.1 Acidobacteriota bacterium
ATCGAACTCTTGGTCACCGAGCGCGATCTTGAATCGATCGCCGTCTTGGATGACATGATAGTTGGTGACGATGTGGCCTTTGTCGTCCCATACAAAACCGGTACCCGTCCCCTGTGGGATCTCGAACACATTGAGCGAGAAATAATCCCGGCGCAGTGCGATATTGGAGATGTAAGCTACCGATGGGCTGCGCTCCCGGAAGATGCTGATGTCGCGTTGTTCCTGCTGGGTGAGGGAGCTCAGCGAGGTCGTTGCGGTCGTTGCGGCTGCCAAAGCCGAGGCAGCAGCGACGGCGTCGGAAGGGGTGGCGGGCACGGGGCCAGGATCAGCAGCCAGCGATCCGTTGCCAGTTTTTGAAAGTAGGAAACCGGACAGGCCACCAAGGCTGAATACAACGAGTAGAGCCGGGAGGGTTGACTTGAGTCTCATGATTTTGACATCCCAGGTCGTTACTGAATACTGACGTTGAAGTCCGAGATTCCTGGCCGGCCTTTTAGCTGGGTAGGGTGGACACGACCTCCAGAAGTTGATCGGCGTTTGCGAAGCGATCGGCGGGCTTCTTGGCCAGCAACTTGTTGAGCAGATCGACCCATGCGTCCGGTAGTTCGGGGCGAGTCTCGCGGACATCTGGGGGGGGATCATGGAGATGTTTCAACACGACCGCCGTGGTGGTGTCGGCGATGAAAGGTTCGCGTCCGGCCAGCAGAGTGTAGGCGATGACTCCAAGGGCATAGAGGTCGCAGGAACCGGTCAACGATTGCCCTTGGATTTGCTCCGGTGCCATGTACATCGGTGAGCCGATCACCTCGCCGGTGCGAGTGAGATTAATGTTTTCCGAGCCGTCACTCATACGGGCGATACCAAAATCGAGCACTTTGACCCGGCCATCCACCAGAATCACGTTCGATGGCTTCAGGTCACGATGGATAATTTTCAGCCGGTGAGCTTCGGCCAAAGCTCCGGCGATTTCTTGGAGTAGCCTCTTGACTCGATCGACCGCCAACGGTGCTTCGTTTGTGATCACCACGTCGAGCCCGGGGCCGTCCAGAATCTCCATGATGATGAAGATGCCACCCGGGAAGCGTCCAAAATCGTGGACCCGAACAACATTCGGGTGGGAGATCTTGCGACAGATTTGGACTTCGCGCAGCAGTCGTTCCTCGTTCTCCGATTGGCCGAGAGCGGGAGTCAGGACGGTCTTGATCGCCACCTCGTCATCGAGATCCCGATCGCGAGCCCGGTAGACGCGGCTCATCCCGCCCTGCCCCAACTCACCGAGAATCTCATAACGATTGACGAGGATCTGACCCTGGACTAAGCCGAGTGACGACAGTGCGGAAGATAGCTCCAGGGTTGATGGGCGGGATAGCGGCTGGCGAGCGAGGGCGCGAACCAAGACGTCACGTGCCATTCGCGGTACTACTTCGCGGACTTCGTCCGGCCAGACGACGGTTTTCGGATCGACCTCGGGTTGATCCCCCCAACCCACCGGCATCTGGGCTTGCAGCAACTCTATTGCTAACAGACCCAGGCTGTAGACATCGCTCGCCGGGCCGATTACCCCTTCGTCCAGAATCTCGGGGCTGAGATAGGCCTGACTGGTCGCGTCGCGATCCGCCAGCACGTCGCGCAATCCGATGCCGACCAACCTGAGGCGATTGCGCTCATCGATCAGAATGGTGCGGGGCGAGATCCACTGATGGGTTACCCCTAGCTTGTGGGCGGTGGAGAGCGCCTCGGTCAACTGCACGATGAAGTTGAGGTTGATCAGGGGCGGCGGGCGACGGGTCGCCAACAAGCTGCCGAGGGGGGTACCATCGAATGGCTCATAGAGCAGCAGCACTTTGTCACTCGCCATAATGACTTCGTCGAGCTTGAGGATCGTGGGGTGGTCGAGGGCCAACACCTCGCGCATCACTTGGCGAAATTTTTCCACCCGACTCGCGACTTCGGCCAACGGGAACGACACCAACAGGATGGGTTTGCCCGAGCGATGATCGATCGCGCGGAAAAACTCTGCCCCACTCCACCAGGGATCCATACGATCCCCGAGATCGAAAGGTAAAGCCGAGCCGACAGAGGATGTGGAGATCGATGGGGCAGACGAAGGTGTTTGCTGAGTCCTACCACTGGCCTTCGACATCTTGGTGACGTCTTCGAGGTCGATCGGTGCGGTGTCCCTGAGTTCGGGCTTGGACATCGGCTCGATGGGCTCGTTGTGCAGCAAGGTCTGCGAAGACTCACTCGCGTTGGCAAAGACACCTGATGTACTGCCCACTTTGCCACGGATGTCTCGCAACCGCTCGCTGACGTCGCGGAAATTGTGCCGCTTGGCGAGAATCTTCTGATAACTGAGCTCTGCTGCCGGATACTGTCGGCGGGCTTCTTCGAGCCGCCCACGGCAGTAAATGAACGCTGGGTCTTCTGGGTCGATAGCAGACTCGCAGAGAATGTCGAAGCGTTGTTCCGCAGCCCTGAGCAAACCTTCCTCGATCAAGACAGGAACCAGGAAGCACGAAGCCTCACTGTAGTCCGGGCTGGAAGCACCGATCGATTGCAGTGCGTCGCGCGCCGCCGTCGCGAGGCCGGCTTCCAAATAATGCTCGCCGGCTTTGAGCAGATTGCCGGCCGCCATGTAAGCATCGGCGGCGAACTGATCGTCGCCCGCTTTGCCGAATGCCTGGGCCGCCTCCTCGTGGCGGTCGGCTTTAGCGTAACATCGCCCGGCGTCCTCATGACGCTCGATGCGCGTAAAGAACTCTGCCGCGCGGGTGAACGACTCCGCCTTCTCCCACAGTTTCGCAGCGTCTGACCAGGCCTCGGCGCCCTCGTAGGCCGAGGCTGCGGCATCAAAACGGCCCATGCGCTCGAAAATTTCCCCGGCCTCCCGATGCCGGGCACAATTGAGGTAGATCTCGGCCCGTAGCTCCTCGTCGGCTCCAGGGGCGCGCTCGATCGCGGCGAGGGCCTCGGTGACTCGGCCAGCGCCCAAGAACGCCTCCGCCGCTTTGGAGTATCGGCCGGCCCGCTCGTAGAGCGATGCGGCCCGGCCAGGCTGGCGATGCTCCGCCATCAGCTCAGCTGCTTCGAGATGCCGGCCAACATTCGACAGCACTTCGGCGCGGTGCGTGTCGAGCTCGCGGATCTTCTTTTCCAGCGTCAGATCTTTGGTCTCTCGGCGTTGATCTCGCAGCGCCTTACTGGCCGCTTCCCAGGCGCTCAGCGCACGTTCGATCTCGCCGGCTTTGGTAAAGGCCTCGGCAGCTCGGCGAAACATTTTCGCTTTTTCGAACAGCCGACCGGCGCGGACCAACTGTTGCAGCTTCAGGCAGATCTCAGCGGCACGGGCATAGGCCCCGGCCTCTTCGTACTTCGAGATCGCCTCCTTGAAGTGCCCCTCTGCGGCCAGCAGCTCGGCTGCCATCCGTGGCTGCCCTGCGTCGAGGTAGACGGCGACTGCTTTTTGGACTTCGCCAAGCTCGGCGTAGACACTCGCTGCCTGGCGGTAACGCTTGGCCTTCAAATACAACTCAGCAGCACGCTGAAGGTTTCCCTTCTGGTACTCCTGGTCACCTCGTCGAACGTGGTCGCGGCTGAAGATCATGCGTCGCTGAGGCAGACGGAACTCGTCTCACCCCCCTCGAACCCTTGCGGCACCGCAGCCAAGCAATCGACCAGCTGATCGTAACGACAGCCTCGGGCCGGGATAACTGCGGTGAAGGGATGCATTGTATCCGCGGTCGAGGCTTGGGAGCTATACGTTAGCTCGATCGTCTGTAGGCCATCGCCTCGGCAACTCGCTGTTTGGCCAGTGTTAGCGCTGCCTCAGCTGGAATCTGACTGTGGCTTTTTGCCAGCTCCATCACGGCTTGGGTGTTTTCCCTGATTTTTTCCTCGATGGTTTCAAATGCCTGCTTCTGAGTACCGCCGCGGTATTCGACCGACGCACAGATGACTCCGCCAGCGTTGGCTACGAAGTCTGGAACCGAGACGATGCCCGAGTTGTGCAGGATGCGCTCGGCTCGCGCGGTCACCGGGATATTGGCACCCTGAAGCACCAGTTTACATTTCAGACGAACCGCGTTGGTCTCGTCGATGACATCGGGGCGAGCAGCCGGTACGATGATTTCGCAGGGGATATCGATCCAGGCGTCCCGCGGCAGCTTCTCGCCACCTTCGTAGGTGGTGACGCGACCGGTCTCGAGTTTGATCGCGGCGAGCTTCTCGACATCGATGCCGTTGGGATCGTAGACCGTGCCATCTAGGTCGCTGGCTGCCACCAGGATTGCACCGCGCTCCAGCAGATAACGGGCAGCATGCGAGCCCACATTACCGAATCCCTGAACCACGACCCGGGCGCCTTCGAGTTTGACGGATGCATAATTCTGCGCAACTTCGGCACACACCGCGAGGCCATAGCCGGTGGCGCCGATCTGATCGAGTGGAATGCCTCCCAAAACTTTGGAAAGGCCAACCGAGCGGCCAATCTCGTCGCGCACCCAGGCCATCGAGACCTCGTCGGTGCCCATATCGGGCCCGGGGATATAGCCCTCCATGTTTTCCATGGCGCGCGCGAATTGACGGATCAAAGTCTCTTTGTTGGGGGTCGCCGGATCAGCCAAGATAGCGGATTTGGCGCCGCCATGAGGAATGCCAGCGAGGGCGTTCTTCCAGGTCATCGCGCGGGCGAGCCGAAACACTTCGGCGGTCGAAACGTCGGGCGCCATGCGAATGCCGCCGATACCAGGACCCGCGGCAATGTTGTCGATGACAACAATACCCTTGAGGCCGCAACGCGGCTCGTAAATGTAGACAATCTTCTCGGGACCATACTCGTCCGCGAATTCGTTGAAGATTTGGGACATCTCCAACCTCCTTTATACGAGCTGAAGGTTTCAGCTGCGGAACTCGGATCCGCAGGAATGTTCTGATTCCGGGCCCGTGAAGTGGCGTGCGAGAACCGAACCGCCAAATGGGCCTAGATGCGATGGGGACCACTCCCGGACAGCCCGGAGCGGGGGAGCGTAGCTCAGGTCGGTAGTTTATCAGGATCTTGAGCAGCCGCCCACCACTGTTTGGCAGCTTGTCGCTCGATCGTTACATCGCAAAAAAGTGGCTACAGGGACACGGTGTTGTCTAGAACGGATTGCCAAAGCTCAAAAAGAAGACTGGGCTGGTGTCGTCTCGAGGCTCAGGATCGAGCTTCCACCCAATTTCTAGGCGTACCGGCCCGATCGGAGAGGCATAGCGGATGCCGATGCCGGCGCCGGGCTTGAAGTCCGCCAGATCGATGTCGGTCCAGTCGGCCCAAACGTTGCCATAGTCGAAGAAGACGACGCCGCCTACGGGTCCGGAGATCGGGAAACGGTAGTCCAGGTTGAGCACGGCCAAGCCGTTGCCTCCCACTTCGACCAACTGGTCTTCGATCGAGTTGCCGCTGGCCGGAAACAGGGTCTGGCCCAGGATACCGAGCTGATCGCGATCATAAGCGCGGTGCGAAGTTCGACCCCCCGCGAAGTAGCGTTCGGAGGCCGGGACAAGGGCACTCTGGAACTCTTCGGGTATCAGGGGGTCGAGCTCGGCTTCGGGATCGAGGGGCTCGATGGCACCGAGACGCCAGCTCGCTGCCAGGCCGCCAAAGCGACCGAAGGGAACATAGTGGGTCTGCTGCCAGAAGAGCTTGATGAAGTGGGTCGTTGCGTCTCCCAGCGGCAGGGCGTTCTCGAGCTGCAACGCTGTCGACCAGCCGGCCTTGGGGTCCAGTGGGTCGTCTCGACGGTCAGCGTAGAAAATCGGGATCAAACTGAAGATCTCGACTTCGCGATCTTCGCGCAAGATATCGTTGGGGTCGAGGTCACGAAAGGCGGCCTTCTGCTCCGAAATAGTCACCGAGCGATACTCCACCACTCCGCGCAGTCGCAGCGAGGGGAAATCCTTGGTGAGAGCGACTTGGGCGCCTAAGTTCCGCACAAGGAATGCGTCGCGGTCTTCGGTCTGTCCGAACACGCTATAGGTGATCGGCACATTCCAGTTCCATAGTCGAGGCTGGTCGTAGAGAATCCGGAAGACGCTGTCGAGCTCGGTGCCCCGGAGTTCGAACTGCAAGCGATCACCGCGGCCGCCGATGTTGGCGCGGGTGACGCTGAGCAAGCCGCCTGGGCCGTCATCCGAGTGGTAGCTGAAGCCATAGGCGAGGCGGTAGCGGCGCCCTTCTTCGAGCCGAACGACGACGTCCCGCTGTTCGTTACTCTCCGCCACCGAACGTTGGTCGACATCAACCTTGGAGAAAATGCCCAGTCGGTAGAGGTCGCGCTCGACCTCCAACAGTCGGCGACGGCTGACCGCATCCCCGGATTCGAGTTTGATGAAACGGTGGAGGACGTCGTCCCGGCTGCGTCGCTGGCCGCGCAAGATCACACGGTCGACCACCGCCTGGGGCCCCTCGTCGATTGCCAGGTGAACATCAACCAGAGTTTGATCGTCGTTCCAGTCGAGCTGTGGAGTGGCGGTGGTTACAGGGAATCCCTCATCTTCGTACAGGGCGCGTATGATGTTGATGCTGTCGTCGAGCAGCACTGGGTGAAAGGGGCCACCTGGCTGCAATGGGAGGGCGTCGCGCACGCGATCCAGATCGAGAACTTCAATGCCTGAGAACGTGAAGTCGACCAGGCGATGGCGGAGTCCCTCCCGCACCTCGATCTCGAGCGCCAAGTGGGCGCCGTTTTCGCTTACTGTGAGAGTTTCGATCTCGATATCTCCAAAGCCCTGCAGCAGATAGTACGACCGCAGATTGTCGAGATCCTCCTCGAGATCGTCGGTGACCAAGCGCCCGCTCCCCGGCTGCAGAAAGCCGCGCGGGCCGGTGCCCATCAGCGCCAGCAGCTGGTCATCGGAGATCTGTTCATTACCTACGAAGGAAACCTCCGTCAACGTGTAAGTTTTACCGGGGTCGATCTCAAGGGTGATCGAGTGCCCTTCGTCGTGTTCCTCCTGCCGCCATTCGACGGTCGCGCGGTAGTTCCCTCTACGTTGGAAATGGTCCGCGATCCGCTCGCAGCTTTGATCCATCATCGGGTCGTCGAAGGTACCGTCCGCGAGAAAGGGCAACAGGCCCTTGCGCTCGAGTCCCTTGCGAGACGCCCCGACAACATCGACTTGGACGACCGGTCCCAAAACGAGCGGATAAACGAGGTCGATGCGATGAGCTTCGCGGTCATAACTCTCCCGCGGCATGTCCGTTGCTGCCGCCAGGTGGCCACGCTCAGTGAGCCACGAGCGCAGCCGCTGGACACTCGCTGTGATGCGCTCCTGATCGTACTTCGTTGTTCCCGGTTGAAGGCGAGTGGCGGCGATCAGCTCAGCGCGGCCGTAGGGGGTGATGTCGCCGTCGAAACGGACCGCCCCGATGACCGCTCGGGAGCCCGCCGCGAGGTTGAAGATGAGGTCGACCTGGCCGCCTTCCGGCCGGCTCGCAACGTCTACTCGTACTTCAGCTTCACGAAATCCACGCTCGACATAGAGATCTTGTAGAGCGTAGACACTCGCTAGAACCTGCTCCTCGGCGAGCGGGCTGGCTTCCCGTTGAACGATCGACCGTTGCAGGAGTCGCTTGTCGAGTCGCAGATCACCCTTGAGCTCGACAGAGCGGACCCAGGTGCGGACGTGCATCGAGACGATGGCGGTGACGGTTGGGCTCGCGGTCGTTAGGTTCGGGGAGGACGGGTCGCGACGTGTGAGAATTTCGATCTCGGAGAATAGGCCAGTCGCCTGCAGGCTCGACAGCGTGCGGCGAACGTCGCGTTCTGTCAGTTGCCGGCCGGGATGAATGGCTACCAGCGACTCGAGCCGAAGTCGCCGAGCTAAAGGTGCGTCGAGACGTAGCTCGATAGCGCTGACAGGTGCGCCGATCTCGATCGGCTCGGTCTGGCTTGCCTCGGTCTGGTTTACCTCGGCCTGATGTGGACCGACTTCCGGCCAAAGGGTTGCGGGTGCACTGGAGACAACTCCGCTGACTGTTAGCGAGACGAACGTCAGCAGCACAATCCCCTGGAGCCGGCTGGCTGGCTGGCAGGTTGCAGATCCATTGCGGTACACAGACATCAGGAGCGTTTCCGCCTGGACGGCTTCAGAAGCTCGACTCCCAGCGTGCGTCGGCGGAATAGCTGTTGTCGCCGTTCTGGGTCAAAACCAGTGCGAGGCCAGGGGAAACTTGCCATTCGAGACGCAGGCGTTGGTCTTCGGTCGAAGAAGGGTCGGCGGACAACGTGACAAAGACGTCTTTGGAGAGGCGCTTGCCGACGGTGACGCGGGCCTTGGAAAGCTGGTCGCCGCTGCCGGTCAGTGGATCGATGCGGAATTTATCGAAGCCGAACAGGCTGTTGACTCGCTGGCCGATCACCGAGGCTGCCTGACCGTAGAGAAAAGTCGCGGCGCTAGTGCTCGGATCTTCCTCGATCGAGGTGCGCTGGGGAGTCAGCAACGTGTTGTCTGTGGTCGCATCGCCGCCTGAAGCGAGGAGGCGGAAGACTTCGAGGTCGGGCAGTGGAGGCTCTGACGAAAAACGTGTTTCGAGGCGATCAAAAGTGCCGTCGAGAGCGAGAGTGACGTCGAATTCCCGGACGCGGGTCACCGCCACTAAGTCGAGCTCAGGATCGAGCTGGTAAGGATTGGCGAAGATAATGCGCCCGCGTTGGATCTGATAGTCCGTACTATTGTAGAGCAGCGTGCCTTCGGGATCGATCTCTACCTCGCCGAAGAGCACCGGCTGAGCCATGTTGCCGCGCACCGAGAGTTGGGCGCTGCCGGTGAGATCGGCAAGGTTGTTGCGCACCGTCACCGCATTGGGGGCCTCGACATCGATGTTGAGCTCGATGGTGGATAATACGGTGTCGCGGGGGTCGACTTCCAACCGTTGACGTCGGAGGAAGCCGCGCATCAGCTGGGCGAAGTCGGCTCGAATATCATCGCTGAAGGTCAGTGTGTCGAGCCGCGCTCGGCCGTCGAGGAGGTGTCCCTGGCCCTCGGAGCTGAGTGAAAGCCGGGCGGTGCCTTGGACCGACCATCCTTCGATGTAGGGTAAGTCGATTTCGTCGCCAGTGAGCTGCAGACGGTAGACCAGGGGTTGGTCGGTGGTCGCCAGTGTCGCTTGGCCATCGACTGCGACGTGGCCGCGGCCGAGTCGTCCTTCCAGTCGCTCGATCGCGACGTGGCCGGGATCGAACGACACGACGCCTTGGAGCTCGCGCAGCTCGAGGGGAAACTCGTCGCTCAGCAGCACCCGTCCGTCTGTGAGCTCGCCCTGGCCATCGAAGGTTGGTTTTTCGAAAGAACCCCCGACCTTGCCGAGCAGATCGAGCGTGCCTTCGAGATCGAAGCCGGTGTCGAGCAACCGCAGCCAGATTCCCGACATCGTGCTTTGGAGGTCGAGGTCGAGGGTCGTCGGCTGAGTAAGGCCGACGGTGCCGGTGAGATAGAAGTCGGTCGCGGTGGCGGCTTCCCCTAGATGGAGTGAAGCGATCATCATATGCTCAGCGTCCAGTCGAGCTCGTACCGGCTCGAGATTGACCAGGGCACGGTCCTGCAGCTCGATCTCCAGTTTGCCGAGTTGCAAGTCGACGGTTGCGGTGGTTTGTTCGTCACCACGAATACGCAGAGTGCCGTCGAAGCGGCCATCGAGAGCGGTGGGCGGATTCTCGAGCATCAGATCCGCCAGGCCGCGCAAATCGTTGCCGACAACGGTGAATGCGAGATCAGCGGCCTGGTTGCTCAACAATCCTCCACCGTCTACTTGGACCATGTCCAGCAAGCGTCCCGCGACCTCGACACGACCCTTGTTCCACTCTACCTCGAGTCGCGACGGCCGGCCATGCAGCATTCGCCGGCCGAGAGCCAAGCCGTCGGCTTCGATCACCAGGTCGAGATTCGGTTCCCGCAGCCAGCCTCCCAACCGACCGGCCAACTTCACCTCACCGTCGATGTCGGCGCGGGGCAAGTAGGCCGCCAGCGGCGCCTGCGAGAGTTGCAGCGACGGCGAGCCGAGGGTGAAGTCGAGTGCGCCGGAAGTCCAGTCGAGGGTGCCCGCGCCGGTGACAGTACCGCTCGGCGCCGAGGCCTCGAGCCGGCCGAAGCGGATTTGATCGATATCCCATTCCAAATTGCCGGCCAGCGAATCGACGTCGGCGAATAGCGCCGGCAGACTCGGCTCGCCAGTTGGATCCGGTGGGTTGTTGTCCAGCGGGTCATTGTTCGTTTGAAGATGGATCAGTTTTAACGTCGCGGGGGTAACGTGCGCTTCGAGCTCGCCGCTCGAGCTGCGGTCATCAACGTGAAGGTCGAGATGGCCGGTGATTAGACCGTCCACCGGCAGTTTAAAATCGAGCCAGGGAAGAACCTTGGCCAGGGGCCAATCGAAAGCATCGAGAGCGAGCTCGATCCGCCGCTCGGCGTCCGGCAAATAGGGAATCACGCCTCGTACCAAAAGCGCTTCGTCGTCATTGCCGATGTCTAGTCTCAACGCTTCGGCGCCGTCGGCGGTCAGGTGCATACCACCGCTGACCCGCTGTGCGTTCAGTCCGGGAGTCACAACGTTCTCGAGTCGCATTCGCAGGTCCGCCGAACTGCCGAGCGCGGTTGCGGTCGCCGGGTCGGTCGGGTCGTCTAGTGACGACTCAGCAGGGCGGACGTAGAGCGTCCCTTCGAGCTTGCCGCGGCCAGCGGTCGGCAGCCACAATGGTGTCTCGAGCGCTGGATCGAGGGGCAGCAGAGGAGTGAGTTCGGCAAGATCGGCGGAGGTAATGTCGTAGTCGAAGTCGCCTTTGTGAGTCAGGAGGTCGTACCACCCGTTGGCCAAGATACTCTGCCGTTCAGACTGCAGGCGGGCGGAGTCGGTACGGATCACTCCGGTCTCGATGCGCAGCGGAAGGGTACCGGTCAAAGGTATCCCGGGATGCTCGGGGTCCGGCGTCAACTCGAGCTCACAGCGGCCATCGCCACGGGCAGACTTTTCGGAGACGAAACGGTAGTCGAGTTGGCCATCGAGCCGTGAGGCATAGCCGCTGCTGGGGATCTGTTGGTCAACGAGCACGGTGTCTGCCTCGAGGCCACTGAAGCCGAGGTCGATGCTCCAAGGTTTGCCCTCTTGTTTGGCCTGCCAATCCAATGAGCCACTGATCGAGCCGCCGGCATAACGGGCGCCGTCGACCCCGATCCGCATACCGAAGCGGTCGGCCACCAGGCTGCCACTAAAATTTTCCACTTTGCGATCCCAGACGACAACCTCTTCGGCATCGATACGGCTACGCCAGCCGGTGAGGTCGGGGCGCCAGATCAGGCTGCCGTCGAAGGTGAAAGGCCCCCGCAGATCTTCGAAGTAGCCGACTTCCGCCAAAGCTTCACCGCTGGTGCTGCCGCGGGCCTGGAACAGGCAGTTGCGGCGTTCGCGGGCGGTCGGTGGGTATTCGCAGGTGCCGGTGCCGACGACTGTCAGGTCGGGGCCGGAGATGCGGGCGCTCTCGATCTGGACCAACTCGCGCTGTAGCGTTCCCCGGGCCGATACCGCTACTGTCAGCGGCCCGGCGGCGTTGGGTAGCCGCACTGACACGTTGTGAGCGTCGAGTTGGCCATCGAGGTGCATCTCGCCGACGCCGCGCAGTCGCACCCTAACCGATTCTGCTGCCAGTGACATCTCCACCGTTTGCTGATCGAGTCCGAAGTCGGCACGGTCAACTTCTAGACGATCGACGAAGACGTCGAAGCGCCGTGGCTTGCGGGGCCCCTGGCGACGCCGGAGCATGTTGTGGGTCTTGTCTGGGTAGAACTCCAAGTAGACGACGGGGCGTTGTACTCGGACTTCGCGCAGATGCAGGCGGCGATGGCGCAGAGCATTGAGATCGGCATCAACCGAGGCCCACGGGATCTCTATGAAGCGCGGCCCTGTTGGATCCGGGCCGGAGATCGAGAAACCCCAGATCTCGACGGACAGCGGCAGTAATTCAAAGGAAAGGTCCACCAGCTCGATCTCGCGATCGAGGGCTTTAGACAATTGCTCGACGATAATCTCGCGGGTGCCGTTCCGCGCCCAAGGGGTGTTGAGCAACTGCTGGAGAACGAAGATCAGCAGCGCCAATGCCGCCAGCCCCCACAGCAGCGGTCGCAGCACCCAACGCCGCATTCGGCCAGGGCGGCGTCTGGGACGCTTGCGCTGGCGTCGCGTCGAACGCGGGTCGGTGCTCAAGTCGCGGTCGACGTTGGCTTCGGACGGCTCGTCACTCAACTCAGCCGCCCCACTTGAGCTTCTCGCGTAAGCTGTCGTAGAACGTGTGTTGATTGGAGCGCACCAGCTTGGCGTTCGACTTGGAGCGCCGCACCAACACCGAGTCACGGTAGCCCATGATAGCGCCTTCCTGTCCATCAACCGTCAAGAAAACCTCTTCGCGGGCGGTCTTGAGTGTGACCTCGATCGTCTCGGTATCTGGGACCACGATCGGGCGCAATGACAGAGTGTGGGGACAGATCGGCGTCATCACCGCCACCGGCAGAGTGGGATAGAGGATCGGGCCACCGGCCGACAGGTTGTAAGCGGTGGCACCGTTGGGGGTCGAGATGATCAGGCCGTCGCAGCGATACTTCGCAACGCGTTTGCCACCGACTTCGAGCTCGATCTCGACGATGTTTGCGAGGGCGTTCTTGCTGATGACCGCGTCGTTGAAGGCCCGATAGTTGGCGACTTCACCGTTGGTACGTTGTAGCGTAACGTCGAATAGTGAACGCTCTTCGACTTCGAAGTCGCCGGCTAGGATGCCGACCAATCGCGGGTAGAGCTCGCTGCGCGCCAGTTCGGTGAGGAACCCGAGGCGACCGAGGTTGACTCCCAAGATCGGTACCGCTACCGAGCGCGCTACCGACAGCAGAGTGCCATCGCCACCCAACACCACCACGAGATCGTAGGGAACGTTGGCGTCGAAGGTCGGTAGGTCGGTCGTGTCGAGGGCTCGTAGGCAGGTCTCGTCAACCGCCACGGTAATGCCACGTCGCTTCAGCCAGTCAGCCAGCTCGGCCGCAGTCCGCACCGCTCTCCGGCTCGCTGTGCGCGCCACGATGCCAACGTGCTCCACCGGTTTACCGACATGTTTTCTTTCTTTGCGGCCGCTGGCGGCTTCTTTGCCGCCGCTGGCGGCTTCTTTGCGGCCGCTGGCGGCTTCTTTGCCGCCGCTGGCGGCTTCTCTGCCGCCGCTGGCGGCTTCTCTGCCGCCGTTTGGGGTTTCTTCGCTCACACCACATCTCCTGCATGCTCGAATAGCGCCAGTGCCTCGCGGTTGCCACCGACTCCCGGCACCGGCGAATCGAGAACTCCGAGAGACCGCAGGCCGATGCTCTCGAGCTCTGTGACCCGGCGATCGATCACCTCGCGGCGAATCACCGGATCCCGAACGATACCTCCTTTGCCCACTTGCTCGCGGCCGGCTTCGAATTGTGGCTTGATCAACGGTAGCAGGTGTCCATCGCATGCGAGATGTGCAAGCAAAGCCGGTACCACTTTGGTCAACGAGATGAACGAGACGTCTACGGTGATCAAGTCACAGATCTCCGGCAGATCATCGGTGGTCAAATAGCGGGCATTCCTGCGTTCCATGACAACCACCCTCGGGTCGTTGCGGAGTGAGAAGTCGAGTTGCCCATAGCCGACATCGAGTGCGTAGACACGGGTCGCGTCACGTTGTAACAGGCAGTCGGTAAAACCGCCGGTAGACGCGCCGACGTCGAGGCATATCCGGCCCTTGGGATCGATCCCGAAGTGGTCGAGGGCGGCGGCCAGCTTACGGCCAGCCCGGGAGACGAAGGGTTCGCGCGGTCCGTCGACGACCAGATCGGAGTCTTCCGCCGTCGGCGTTCCAGGTTTGTCCACCCGTCGACCATCTACGTTGATGATGCCTGCCATTATTGCCCGGCGCGCTTTCTCGCGGCTGGGGAAAAATCCTCGTTGGAACAGCAGTTGATCGAGACGCATAGGGGAAATGCCTACGGTAGATGCAGTGGCGGTCAACGGTCGCGAGCTTGCAAGTAATGGATCAGAGAAGGGAAAAGTCCGCCCTGGCTTGGCAGCTGGTGGGCGATCTCCAGAGCCTCATTGTGCGTCTGTTCGAGCATCCGCTTGCTGTCAGCGAGTCCGAACAGGCCAGGATAAGTTAGTTTGCGCGCCGCAGCGTCCTTGCCGGCGGTTTTACCAAGAATGTTGTCGGTACTCTCGACGTCGAGAATGTCGTCTGCGATCTGAAACATCAGGCCGATGCGTTCGCCGAGGGCGGCGAGTCGGTGGTCAGTCGTAGTGTCGGCGTCGGCGTAGATGCCGGCAAGGCGCAGGCTGACCACGAGTAGCTCGCCGGTCTTGCGGCGGTGGATGGCTTCGAGGGCCGCCGGGGCATCGGTAGGCCAGTCTTGCTCGGCGGCAAGATCGTCAACCTGGCCGCCGATCATGCCGAGAGAGCCGATGGCTCGGCCTACCATCTCCACTGCCCGACGCCGCTGTTCTCCGGTCGCCGTCTGAGGTTCCGCAGCGAGGGTCGTCAAGCCGAGGGTGAGCAGGGCGTCACCGGCCAGGATCGCTGTGGCCTCGTCGAACTTGCGATGCGCCGTTTTCCGTCCTCGTCGCAGGTCGTCATTGTCCAGTGCTGGCAGATCGTCGTGAATCAGGCTGTAGGTGTGGATCATCTCGAGGGCCGCGCCCGCTGGCAGCACGGTGTCGCGAGGTACCCCGAGCACGTCTCCGGTCAACACTACCAAGGCCGGGCGGATACGCTTTCCGCCGGCCAGGGTGCTATAGCGCACGGCTTCGTGAAGCCGAGCTGGGGCTTGCGCGGTCGTCGGCAGTAAGCGATCCAACGACCTATCGATCGTGGGCCGAAGTTCGGCCAGAAACGTTACGAACTCTTCCATTAATGGATTATCTCTCACTCGAGGTTGCCGATCGTTGCCAAGCGGGGCACATGCTAGCATTCGCGCTCCCTGGCCGGGCCCGAGAGTGCTCGGACGTGAGACACGATGAATTTTAGACCCCTAGACATTCCTGGCGCCTACCTCCTCGAGCCCGAGCGGACCGAAGAACGTCATGGTTTCTTCACCCGTACCTACTGTCGCGATGAGCTTGAAAATCAAGGCCTCGATCCGACCTTGGTGCGATGTGAGGTCTCAGTCAACGAACGCCGCGGCACGGTCCAGGGCATCCACTATCAAGGAGCGCCTTACGAGGCGATTCGGTTGGTGCGTTGCACCGTCGGCATGGTCTACGTCGTGATCGTCGATCTGCGTCACGAATCCCCAGCCTACTTGCGCCATATTGGCGTCGAGCTGTGTCCCGCCAAGCGGCGGTCGCTCTACATTCCAGCCGGTGCCGGCCACGGTTTCCAAACGTTGGAAGACGGCACCGAGGTCTTCTTTCAGACCTCCGAGTTCCACTACCCAGAATGTGAGCAAGGCGTTCGCTGGGACGATCCCGAACTCGCCATCGAGTGGCCCCAAGAGATCACCGAAATCTCGGATCGGGATCAGAGTTTCCCCGATTTGACGGTGCGTTCTCTCGCCTCCTGAGGGCGGTGATCAGGCTGTTTCAACCGAACACCGCTTTGAACTCCCGTACCGCTTTAGGCCCGCAGCGTTCGAGGCCGCGGTAGAATGCTTCACGGTCGTTTTCGCGGTACTCGACGCGCTCGACATTGAACGGGGTCAGGCGTTTGCCTTCACGCCGCCGACGAGGTAGGGCGAGTACGTCGTCAAGGGCGTTGCCGACACTGACCGAATCGGTCCAATTAGCTTTGTAGACCGGGCGGCCACGGCGATTGAAGATCCAGGTCATGTTGGGCATCGTGCCGTAGGCGCGGTGGCAGGCGCCGTCGAGGGCGTCAACCAAGATTGGGCGGGTGACGCAGAGTTGGTCGCGCAGCTCGGCAGCATGGCGGAATTTTTGCTCTATCGATGTGAGGTGGAGGTAGTTTTCTCCCGGATGGGCTTCATGGGTGTAGACGAAAACAGAGCCTACCTTGCGATCAGCGAAGCGTTCTGCGAGGTTGTTCATGGATGGCGCCGCCATCCCACAGTACGGTCACGTGAAGCTGCCGAATTCGACCACGGTGTAGGCGTTCGCCGACCACAGGGCGGCGAGATCGGTCTCGCCGCCGTCCTCGAGGCGCCACAGCGGAAAATTGGGCGCCGGCTCGTCGAGCGGCGGAGTGTCGCCGAAGCTCATCTGGGTTTCGAACTTCTCGGGCACAAATTCGTCGTAGTTATAACGGGCGATCAGATCGTCAGCACTCACGAAAGTCTCCTAAAGTTAATCACAGACGATTTTAGCCTTCCTCGTTTACGGTCCTAAGACTGTGGCGCCATCGTCGATCGCACAGCCGAAGATCGTCGGTCGACGCTCGAAGGTCTGCTCGAAGGCGTTGGTCATGGCGCGCCTTACGCCGTCGACTGCCATCGCGTCCGCCAGCACCGTCACGCAGCCGCCAAAGCCGGCGCCGGTCAGCCGGGCGCCATAACAACCCTCTGCGCTCCAGGCGGCAGCCGCCAAGACGTCGAGCTCGGGGATCGAGACCTCGTACAGATCGCGGGAGCCAAGGTGGGAATGGCGCATCAGCGCCCCGAACACGGAGAGGTCACCGCGGCTGAGGGCTTCAGCGCCGGCCCGCGTGCGCTCACACTCTTCAACCACGTGCCGGGCTCGCCGGCGCAGATCCATCGGCAGGTGGTGCGAGTGGTGCTCGAAGTCGTGAGACGGCACGTCGCGCAGGGCGTGGACGCCGGGCAGGTGGCGGCGGAGGATTGCCACCGCTTCTTGACACTGTGTCCGGCGATCGTTGTAGTCGAAGTCCACCAGCCGGCGTCGCACTCCAGAATCGGCCACCAGTACCCGAGCGTTCTCCGGCATCGGCAAGTGTTCGAAGGTGAGATGACGACAGTCGAGAAACACCAAATGATGGGCTGCGCCGTGCAGGCTCGAGAACTGATCCATGATCCCCGATTGGACGCCAAGGTAGCCGTTCTCGGCCCGCATACCGAGTTGGGCCCGGGCAGCACCATCACGGATAGCACCATCACTGGTAACGCTCTCACCGTAGGCGATCGCTTCCCAAGCCAATAGAAACGCCATCTCCACCGCCGCTGACGAGCTGACGCCGGCGCCGATCGGCACGTTGCCCCCGTAGGCGACGTCCATCGCCGCTGGTTGCTGGCCGGATTCGGCCAACGCCCAGGCGACACCGGCCGGATAGTCGATCCAACTCGCTTTGGCATTGCGTTCGGGAACCGGCGGCGGTAACCGCTCGAGGTCCAAACTTGCCGTGGCGCCGAAGTCGAGGGACTCGACTCGCAGGATGCCGTTGGTGGCGGGAGCCGCCGCCAACCACACCGCGCGGTCGATCGCTCCAGTGATGACCCAGCCCTCGTTGTAGTCGACGTGCGCACCGAGCAAATTGACCCGCCCCGGGGCGCGCACCACGACAGTCGGTTGCCGCCGATAGCGCCGAGTGAAGGCCGCCACAACATCGTCGTTGAAGCGACGACCCGGCGATGCGGAGGAAGGTTGTGCCATGACGATGAGGATTGTCGCGAGCCCGATCGGCGACGTCAAGCGAGTTTGCCCAGTCGTCGGTGCCAGAGGCAGGTTGCCGATTCTCGACCAAGTCAAAAGTCCGCGAAGGATTTGCCCGCCTCCGACATCAATAAAGAAAGTGTGAAGATTCAAGAAGACTCGACCCGAGGAGCCCAACCATGACCATGCCACGCTTCGAAAACAAGTATCGGATTCATGAAGAGCTAGCGACGGAGATTGAGCAGGTCGCCAGTTTCCATATTGATCTTGACGCCCACTCGCGGGATGGCTCCTACCCGGTCAACAGCCTGTATTTCGATACCCCTTACAACGATGACGCCCGCGAGACCGACGATGGCATCGTGATGCGGTCGAAAGTCCGGCTGCGATGTTATGCACTCGACCCTAAACCACCCTTTTTCCTCGAGCTCAAGCAACGTTACGGTTCGTCGATTTACAAGACTCGGGTGTTGCTCGAGCCCGAGGACGCGGAGCGTATGGCGTGTGGATTGCCGCCGGTGGTGACCTATCGGAACGCCTCGGCCGGAAAGGATCTCGACGCCATCCGCGAAGTCATCGATCGTCGTCAGATGACGCCTAGGGTCTGGGTGAGGTACATGCGTCGGGCCTGGACCAGTTCGTGGGGTGATGGCGCCCGGCTTACCGTCGATCGCGCGGTCGAGACCCAGGTGCTCGAGCATTGCGCCGCCGTCGGCCTCGGATCGGGCGGTTGGATGTTCGCCGAGCCCGACCCTCGTGCCGTGCTCGAGCTCAAGTTCTTTGGCTCTGCTCCGCGCTGGATGCAGAGCCTCGCTTACGACTTCGAGCTCGAGCGCACCTCGTGCTCCAAGTACGGCATGAGCCTGTTCATGCTCGAAAACACACCGATGATCTCGGGCCAGGTCCAAGCGTCATGAATGAGCTTCTCAACACGTTGTTGGCCGGGTCTTCCGGGCCGGCCTCGATCGGTCTACAGGACCTGTTGTTGCGGCTGCTGGTGGCGTTTCTCGCCGGGTCGATGGTGGCCTGGGTCTACCGGGTCTCCCATAGCACCCTGAACTACAGCCAGAACTTCACCCAGGCGTTGGTGCTTCTCAGCTTGGTGGTGGCGGTGATCATGTGTGTTGTCGGCGACAGCTTGGCACGGGCCTTCGGCCTCGGCGCGGCGCTAGCGATCGTGCGGTTCCGAACACCGATCAAAGATGCTCTCGACACTGCGTTCCTGTTTCTTGCGGTGGCTGCTGGGATGGCGGCGGGGGTAGGAGCTGGCATGCTCGCCCTGGTTTCGGCGGGTTGTATCGGTGCCGCAGCTCTCTTCCTTTCGTGGAGCTCGTTCGGTGCGCCGACCCGGGCCGAGGGACTTCTCAGATTCCGGTTCCGTGGCAGCAACGAAGAGCGAACGCAGATCTCCAAGATCCTGCGAAGCCACTGCACGTCGTTCCGGCTGAGCGGTGTACGAAGCGTCAGCGAAATTGAAGACGAACTGGTCTACGATCTCGATCTACGCAATGACGGCAGTGGTACGGCGTTGGTGCATGAGCTCAAACGGGTGCAAGTCACCGCGGTGTCGCTGCTGCCGGCGGCCCGGGTGCAGGGAGGTTGATGATGGCTATCAATGTGTCTTTGGTCATGCGCCGTCGCCTGACAACCTTGGTCTGGCTGGCTGGTTTGGCGCTCGCGGTGACAGCGATCGCCCGTCGGCCAGTCGACCAGATCCCCGCCCTGGCGTGGGCCGAGCCGATGGTGGTCACGGCTCCTGAAGACGGACGGCTCTTGGAGTTCTCGGTGGCTCTTCATCAATCGGTTGTGGCCGGTGACGTGTTGGCACAGCTCGACCCTGGGCCGTTGAACGCCCGCGGTGCTGTGCTTGAAGCGGAGCTGGAGTCGCTGCATCAGAAAGAGAGCTCAGCTGTGCAAGGCCGCTCGCGACGTTTCGAGCTCGACCGCGAGTCAGCAGCCTCCGAGCTCGCCAAGTTGGCAGCCGCAGTTGATGAGGGAGTAGCGCGAGCCCAAGCTCTGCGCGAACGGTTGGCGGTCGACCAGAAACTCGTCGCCGAGGGAGTTGCTCCCAGCGAGCGCGCCGCGGACGTTCGTCGCGACCTAGCGGTGGTCGAAGCGCGTCTTGCCGCCGACCGTGATCGTTATCGCCTGGCACGGCTCAGTGCTGATCGTTCCGGAGTTCGCGCCAAGACCGTGGAAGGACCAAATCAGTGGTCGGTGGTGATGGCCCGCCGGCGCCTCGCCGAGCTCGAAAGTCGACTCGAGCGCCTCGTCTTGACCAGTACCTCGTCTGGGCAGGTTACCGAAATCTACAGCACCACCGGCGGCTGGCTGAAGGAAGGCTCACCAGTGATGCGCATTAGCCCGATGGATGCACATGAAGTCCGGGCCTGGCTCGGCTCGAGTAGCGTCCCGAGTATCGCTGTGGGCACCCCGGCTGAGATCCGGCGCGCCAGCGGTGAGCGGCTGGCCGGGGTCATTACCAGTGTCGGTGTCGAGCGCTTGCAACTACCCGAAGAGCTGTGGCAGCGACCCGGCGCCCCCGAATGGGGCTACCTGGCGCGCATCGAGCTCACCGAAGGGGGGTTGGCTCCCGGTGAGCCCGTACAAGTTGGACTGCGACCGTCGACATAGCCTCATACTGGGCCAGTTCTTTGGCGCTCATGTCGTCATCCGGATCGACAAGGCAGAGTTCCAGCTCAGTGCCTTCAGCGATGTTGCGAGGAGCATCGCCGATGATTTTGCCATTTTCGACTCGAACCTTCAGAGCTTCCATAAAGGGCATTTTACAGCTGTTGCCCAGATTACGGATCCCCGATGCTGTCGGTCCGGCTCAGTTCTCTCAGCAAGCCTGCCGTCACCTCAGCTCGCGCGACCCAGTGTGCCACGATTGCGCCCCATGACTGCTTGTCGCCTTGTAATCGCTCCGCCCAAGCCATCGACGCATCCGCCAGCCAGCCGAGAATCGCCGCTGAATCCTGGCCGAGCAGCGCTTTCAACACGAAGCGTCGCTCGCCGACGCGAGACCCGAGCTCGAGCTCACGGGCGGCGTGACTCAGGTCGTTGCGCACCCACAGGACACCGCTGCGGACGGGGCTGAACAGGGCATCCATGAAGGCGTCGAGTCCCTCGTCGCGAGGGTCTGCGATCGCGGGAGCGGTGCGCAAATGCAACGGTAGACGGTTTTGGGGGCCGACCGTGACGGCTTCGTTCGCCAGCGCCTCACGAAGAAGCTGACTCCAGTCACGATAAAAAGCAGGGGCGATCGTCTCGAGCTTGGTCAAGTATGCGGGCAACCAGCTCAGCAGATGCTCCCATAGATAAACCTTGCGGGCCTGGCGCCAGCGGTCGGCATGAACGGTATCGCGGGTCTCGTGCTCGCACAGCTCGGCGTAGAATGCGAGCATGACGGTGAGATGATCGGGCTCGGGCGGCGGAGTCTCGCCGAGAGCCCGCCAGAAGCCGGCGATGCGATCTCGAGCCTCGCCGCCGAGCATGCCTTCAGGACCGAGGTAAACCGAGGCGTAAGGGTAGAGTTGGAAGAGGAGCAGATCGGTGTGCTCAGTCTCGGGCGGCAGCTGCCCCAACTCGAGCAGGTCAGCAAGCGGAGCCAAGTTGGGCCGGGGCGGCTCGATCAAGGCCCCGAGGCTGCGGAAGATCTCCATTGCGATCAGTCTTCGCTCGCCGAACGGGCGCACAGCCGTGCGCCCCTACAGCAAACTAATGCTCAACCCTTGACCGGCAGCTTGTAGGCGTCAGCGGTCGGCTTGACGGGGCGGATCAACCAATGGGGACGACGGTTGCCATCGGGAGAATGGTCGACAGCGGAACGGGTCTTGGCGAGCCAGTTCTTGAACACTTCGTGCGACTTGTCGATGTCGACGAAGATCTCGCCGTAACGATCGCCGGGCTTGGCGTTGACCACCCGCACGGCTTGATGCCAGCAGTGCATGCCGGAGACTGGGTCGGGATGGACCGGGAAGGTGAGGTTTTGATGCACGCCGACGTCAGTCCACCAGATGCGCTGGGTGTCGGGGTCGGACGACTCGTACGGCCCAACGGGCTTCTTTTGCCGCAGCGCCCAATTTCCACCGTCGTGCTCGAGGGCGGCGGTGGCCATCATTTGACGTTGACCGTTGTCGTGTAGCTTCCAACGCCCCATGTGGTGAGAGCAGGCGACCGTCCCTGGCTTGATGCCCTCGGTGACCCAGGACTTGACGACAAAGTAACCGATCTCGGTTTCTACTCGCACTAGATCGCCGGTCTTCACGCCGAGGGGCCGAGCGTCTTTGGGATGCAGCCACAGCGGGTTGGTGTGGGAGATCTCGTCGAGCCATTTGGCGTTGGCGCTGCGGGTGTGGATTTGGGTTGGAATGCGGAAGGTCGAGATCAGGACTTTCTGATCGGTCGCCATGTTCTGCGGGTGGACATGGCTCTTCATATAGGTCGGGATGGCGACCTCTTTCCAGCCCCAGTTGGCAAGTGTCGGGGAGTAGAACTCGAGTTTACCCGACGGGGTGGGGAAGCCGCGCAACACCTTACCGTCGACCCGCACGCCCACTGGCCGGCGTCCCTCTGCGTCGGGACCGGGAGCGCCGGTGGGCGCCATGTTGAGGGGGGCTGGGGCTTTGGCTCGGGTGTAGACACGGCCGAAGGGATCCTCGCCGAGGTCTTCTAGCTCGTCAGCAGCAACTTCGGTTTCGTAAACCGCACCGATGCCGCGCGCAACTTCGAACGAGCCATAACGCCGCATGTAGTCGAGCGGGGAAAGATCCTCTTTGGCTGCCTTCTCCGGTAGTCCCGGCACCGAGCTCTCGAACAGCCAACCGTAATATTCGTCGACCGTTAACTTCTCGCCCGGGCTTGCTTTCGACTCGAAAAACTTGCGGATGCCGAGCTCGCCGTCGGGATCGATTCGCCAGGTGAGATCCATCCAGAATTCGTTCTCTTCCCACACCTCACCGGGATTGGCCTCGCGAGTGTCGGTGATGGTCTCGCCGAGGCGCTCGCGGGCGGCCCGCATCACCGGTTGGCGGAAGCCGATCCACTGTGCGTCGTGGGTCTCATAGGAGTGGATATCGTGACGCTCGGAGCCACCTCCCATCGGCAGCACGTAGTCCGCGAAGTAGGCGGTTTCGTTCCAAGTTGGGGTCAACGATACGTGCAAGCCGACCTTGTCTTCGTCGGTCAGCATATCGATCCACGAGAAACCATCGGGGTTGGTCCACACCGGGTTGTAGACGCGTGTGAAGTAAGTATCGAGGCGACCGCGGCCGTCCTTCACCAGGTGTGGCAGCAGGAAAGACAGCTCGTACATCGAGAGCGGATACTCGCCTGGCCAGTTGACGTCGTTCCAGGTGTCGGGGTGGCTCGGCAGATGAATTGGGCGGGCGACAAACTTGTTCCAGGCGTTGGGGTAGGTGCCCCCCGGAGTCGCCACTGAGCCGGTCAGGCAGTTGAGGAAAAACAGTGTCCGCGCCACTTGCCAACCGCCCTCGTTACCGGCTGCCGCTGAGCGCCAGTTATGGGTCGAGAGTCGGCTGCCAGCGGTCGCCACCACCTCGGCCACCTGGCGGAGGGTGCCGGCATCGACACCGGTCTCGGCAGCGGCAAACTCGAAGGTGTAACCCTCGTACTCAGCCTCGAGCATCTTGTGGAAATTTTCGAACGTCGGATCCAAACCGGGGTGTACCGTGTCGAGATACTCCTGCCAGTTCCACCAGCGACGCATGAACTCGGCATCGTAGAGCCGGTGGCGGATCAGATGGCTTGCAATCGCCAGCATCATCGCGGCTTCCGAGCCGGGCTGGGTGGCTAGCCAGAAGTCGGCGTGGGTGGCGGTGTTGGAGAGCCGGGTGTCGAGCACGATGAGTTTGGCGCCGCGATGCTTGGCTTCGATGATGCGCTGGGCGTGGGGGTTGAAGTAGTGGCCGGTCTCGAGGTGGGAGCTGATCAGCAAGATCACGTCAGCGTTGGCGTGATCGGGACTCGGACGATCGATACCGCACCACAGCTGATAACCGGCGCGGGCGCCGGCTGAGCAGATGTTGGTGTGAGAGTTGTGGCCGTCCACCCCCCAGGCCGCCAGCATACGTTCGGTGAAACCGTCTTCACCGGGGCGTCCGACGTGGTACATGATCTCGTTGTGACGTTTCTCCAGCATCGCCTTGCGGATGCGGCCGCCGATGTCGTCGAGGGCTTCGTCCCAGCTCACCCGCTGCCACTGGCCGGCGCCGCGCTCACCCACCCGTTTGAGGGGATGCAGGATGCGGTCGGGGTCGGTGATCTGGTTGAGGGTGGCCGGTCCTTTGGCGCAGTTGCGACCACGGGAGCCGGGGTGCTCGGGATTACCCTCGAACTTCCGCACCTGCATGGTGTCCCGGTCGACGTAGGCCAAAAGACCACAAGCCGACTCGCAGTTGAAGCAGGTTGTGGGCACCAGCATGTAACGTCGCTCGACGCGCTCCGGCCAAGCCTTGGAATCGAGCTCCACCCAATCGTCCCAGCGTTCTTTCGGCGGAAAGGCGGCGAGGTGGACGCGGCTGGCGCCGGGGTAGAAGGTCTCGCCGCGCGCTTCGGTGGCGGCTTTGGCGGCGCTGACGCGTTGATTGAGGTCTTTAATGGCCATTGGGATTGGATTCCGTGCGCGTGTTCTGCTTCCCAGGTTGGCGGGGCGCATTGCCAACCAACACTGGGCTTCAGGATCAAACCATCCCGGGTTGTGCGCGCTGCGCGAGGTTGATGCGTTGTTGTGTTCTTGTCGTGTGATGATTCTACTTCGAAGCTTGCCCGGAAGGAGTTTACGCCGTCCCGTGCGGTCAAGAAGAAGCTGACCAAAACAACAAGAAAGCGGCTTTGAACGGTGTCAGAGGAACAGTCTTCCTCGCCAGCGTCATCGATCAACAGGGTGCCGTGACCTGCATCCAATCCTCAGATGTTTGCCGGATCACCGGATACTGAGTTCGCCTCCGAGCGCTTCTGGCGAGCTATGCTAGTCTCCAAAGATATGGGGACTTCCACATCTCAGACCTCAGCTGAAGTATTTGAGCCCATAGACTCGCCAGAAGGGTACTCGAATGAAGGTATCGATATCAGTCTGATCCACTGGATGCTCGAATTGAGCCCGAAGGAGCGCCTGGAGG
>JAJCXQ010000546.1 GCA_029263355.1 Acidobacteriota bacterium
TATTGGGTCAAAGCGCGTTTACGGTCCGGCCCTAATGGTCGGCACATCGGGCGCGGGCAAACACGCGATTTGACGGCTGCTTGGGATCGGAATGCGGACGCCAGTGTTGGCGTCGCGCTACGTCCGCTTCTGACCCAAAGCAGACATCAACTTTGAAGTCGGTAAAAAATAAGCCCGGAGTTCCGCGTCAAAGCCTAAACCTTCGGTATAAAAAACGCTCCCTAATCCATAGCGCAATGGGCGGATTAAGCGACCATCACAATATGGCTCATCAGGGCCGCGATCCGTAGTGGGTCGGGGCCATAAGAGCATCATTGTAATGGAGATCGAAATGACACGACCATTGTATCTGTTCCGCATCGTCACCTTAGGTGCGGCGCTGGCGCTCCCGGCCCATTTGGCCTTCGCCGCCGTCGCCCAGGGCGATTTCGCCGGCAAAAGCAAAACGGAAATCTCGAGCCACCTGCAGCAGCAGGGCTATAGCGTCCGCGAGATCGAGACAGAAGACAGTCTGTTCGAGGCCTACGCCGAATTGGATGGCAGGACATATGAGATCTATGTCGATGCCGAAACCGGCAAGGTTCTCAAGGTCAAGTTGGACGATTAGTTCGATTCAATCTGACTCAAAAAGCAACAGCGCCGCGTCTCGCGCGGTGTGTGATGAAAGGAAATAGGACCATGCGGTCTATCAAGGTTTGGGATCCTATCGTTCGCATCACGCATTGGGGTGTGGCACTGTTGTTTATCGCCAATTTCACGGTGATCGACGACGACAGCCCGGCCCATATCTATGTGGGCTACGTGCTCTTTGCCCTCGTGGCGATACGAATCATGTGGGGTCTGGTGGGAACCAAATACGCGCGCTTCAGCTCATTCTGGCCGACGCGATCGCGCATCCGGGTTCACCTTAAGGGGATCATGCGGGGGCAACCGGGCGTTTACCTCTCCCACAATCCACTGGGCGCGCTGATGGTCCTGAACCTGTTCGCCACGATGATCGCCATCAGTATCACCGGCATCATGCTGACGATGAGGACGTTTCGCTTCGAGGATTGGGTCGAAGACCTACACGAGGGTCTGGCGATCTACGGGTTCGTTTGTGTCGGCATCCATGTTGCTGGTGTTTTGTTCGAGATGAAACGCTCCAAGATCAATCTGATAAAGGCTATGGTGACGGGAAGAAAACCCGTTCATCAACCCACGGCTTGAAATCTCCAGGGAGCCCATGGTCAGCCGTACGCGGCCGCGAGAGCAAAGCATACCGCTGGCGCGCAAGACTTGGGCGCTGTGGGTGCTTCTCGCCCTGCAAGCCTTTTGCGCACTGTTTTTTTTGATCGACGTGGTGTTCGATTTATTTGGATTTGAGGATGCGCTTGGCGGAGTCGAACACCATAGTTTCGAGCTCGTCGCGGTTCTTGCGCTTGGCCTCGGTGTCGTCTTCACCGGCTTAGAAATCCGGAAGGTCCTACGGCGACAAAAATATCTCTCTGGTCAGTTGCGGGCGGCGTCCGGCGCTTTTTGGGAGCTGATGGAAGATCACTTCGAAAGCTGGGCGCTAACACCATCGGAACGCGATGTGGCTTTACTCGCCATAAAGGGTTTCTCTATCGCTGAAATTGCGAAAATCCGTCACACCAAGGTTGGAACGATAAAAGCGCAGAGCAACGCCATTTATGCCAAGGCAGGTGTCACGGGACGCCCGCAACTCTTGAGCCTCTTCATTGATGAGCTGATGGGAGAAGGGCTCACCATGAACGACGGGGGACAACAATCACGTTGCCAATAGGCAAATGTCCGCTTGTGGCTATTAGCGGACGTTATGTACCGCCGTTTAGTATGTCTGCTTTCGGGGGTAAAGTGGACCTCGGGCAACTCTCATTTCATAGACCGCGCATTTCTAGATTCTCGATCAGAGGACCCCGGCGCCGCGGTCGTCGATCTGCTTGCTGGGACCGGCAGTCAGGCAGAGATGACTAATGCAACCAGGATCGCTCCCTTTGTGAGAGCAACCCAGCGTCTTACAAAGCATAGCCAGCTTAACGCCCATCGCTATTGCTTAATTGCGTCTCTCAAAAGGTATAGAATCTAGACTCGAATCAAATCGCAAATCGGCAATTTGGGAGATCGCGACGTGCCGCGCTTTGACCTTCGCCAAAACGATGAGACGTTTGACCCCTTGGCCCCATTCAAGGTCTTGGCCGTTATGTCCCAACCTCATGATATTGCCGGTCGCGAGCGAATGTCGGCACACCTCCAAAGGGGAACTGGAGTGGGATTTCCGCACCGCCAATCATTGTCCAGCGACGAGTTCATGTTGGAAGTCAAGTCAGCTTCGGCCAAGGGCGCCATTGCCGGCGGTCTCTTAATGGCACTGCTTCAGCTTCACGGTAATGGGCATTCCGCCAGCCTCAATTGCGCGCTTCCATTGGTCTCTGCCATTTTGCCAACTTGGTGGAAAGGTGCCGATATCACTTATTGCCAAAACTGGCATCTGTTCCATCAACCCCGCAGTCGTAAGAACATGCTTCAGGCCTTCAATCAATTTCGAGGCGTGATGCATTTATGGGCGGCGTTGATCTACTCAGAGCAGCACGGCAGAGACGACATTTGGCCCGGTAACCTGGAAACGCTCTCCACATTCCTTGCCTTTGCAGAAGGTTTTTTGTATATGGCTTGTG
>JAJCXQ010000547.1 GCA_029263355.1 Acidobacteriota bacterium
GGAGTTACCGGACGAAACCGATTCGATTTGCACCACCAACGATTCGGAAGAAGCCAAGTGTTATCAGACCAGTGAGCCGATGATTTACGATCGCGCTCGCGCCGTTGCTCGACTACTGCTCAACGGGTCCTCCTGGTGCACCGGCTGGCTGATCGGTTGCGATGGTCAGGTGATGACCAACGAGCACTGCATCGGCTCACAAGGGCAGCTCGACGATATCGATTTCGAGTGGATGGCGGAGGGGGCCGACTGTGCCACCAACTGCGCGACCCCTTTGGCGTGCCCCGGTACAATCGAAGCGAGCGGTGGCACCTTGATCCAGGTCGACGCACCGCTCGACTATGCTTTGGTGTTGCCAGATACGTCGGTTGGCGGAGGCACCGATCTCAACGCCACTTATGGTTTCTTGCAACTTCGTGAGAGCGGAGCGGTGATGAACGAGCGGATGTATCTCATCCATCATCCAGCCGGCTGGGGCAAACACCTCTCGGTGCAGTCGACCTACCCGCTGGAGCCGAACCCGCCCTTCGCCAGTGTCATCAGCTTGGACGAGGTTGCCTGCAGCGGAGCTCCCGCTTCTGGCGATGTGGGCTACTGGGCTGACACCCAGGGTGGCTCCTCCGGCTCGCCGGTCCTCGGCTACTCCGACCATCGTGTGATCGCGCTCCATCATTGTCGTGGTTCGGGTTTCTGCACCGGTGGCACCGCGCCGCCCGATGATCCCAACCGGGGTGTCCCGATCGAGGCCGTGATTGCAGATCTCGGAGCCAACGTTCCGGGCTGTGCGACCTGTGACCCACCGATTGCCCCCGCCGGTCTCACCGCGACGGCCAATGGCGCCAACCAGATTGATCTGACCTGGTCGGCAAGTGCAGGCGCCGACAACTACAACGTCTTTCGTTCTCTGGGGGGGTGTCCTCAAACCGGCTACCAGCAGATCGCCAGTGGTGTGGTCGGCACAGCGTTTTCGGATACCGACGTTTCCGGCGGGAGCACTTACTCTTACGTTGTGGCCGCTTTCGAGGAAGCCGAGAGCTGCGAGTCGTTCGATTCCAATTGTGACGA
This sequence comes from Acidobacteriota bacterium, assembly GCA_029263355.1. Taxonomy (GTDB): domain Bacteria; phylum Acidobacteriota; class Thermoanaerobaculia; order Multivoradales; family J023; genus JAAELT01. The sequence goes on from JAJCXQ010000547.1 coordinate 1,066, forward strand.
CGCCAAGGCCACGGGTGTCTGTACCCTGGCGCCGACCTTCACCGGCATCGAGTCGGCAACCAATGCCGGGACCGAATCTTGTCTCATCGACCTCACGTGGAGTGACGCGTCAACCAGTTGCGGCGGCTCCGTGGTCTACAACGTCTGGCGGTCCACCACCCCAGGTTTCGACCCTGATGTCACCGCGCCCCTCGCAACCTGCGTCAGTGGCACCAGCTATCAGGACGCCGCGGTCGACTTCGGGACGGACTATTACTACGTTGTGCGGGCCGAAGATCAATCCGGGAACGGATCCGGCCCTTGCGCCGGCGGTAACCTCGACACCAACACCGTTGAGCTTTCAGGCGTTGCGTCCGGACCCGAAACTGACGTCTTCACCGACAACATCGAGTCGGGAGCAGGCAACTGGGCCCTTACGACCGGCGGCGGCGACAGCGGCACTGCGCCGTGGGCCATCGTCGACACCGACAGCCATTCTCCGACCCACTCCTGGTTCGTCTCCGACGAGAACGACTTCAAGGATCAGCGTTTCGAAAGCGTCAGCGCAATGGTGATCGGCCCCGCCGCCAGTCTCAGTTTTTGGCATAGCTTCGATACCGAGGCCACCTATGACGGCGGCGTGCTCGAATACTCCACCGACGGTGGCACCACCTGGTTCGACATCTTGGACGGTAACGGCGGCAGCGTCCCGGCCAACGCCAACCGCTTCCTCGCCAACGGCTATACCGGCGCCGTCAGCGCCAACAATCCGATCGGTGGTCGCCAAGCCTGGTACGGTGACAACGGCGGTTTTGAAGAAGTGCTTGTCGACCTCGGCGACTTCAACGGCGAGTCCGTCCACTTCCGTTGGCGTTTCGGCTGCGACGGCTCGGTCTCCGATGTTGGCTGGTGGGTCGACGACCCGCGGGTATTCGTCGGCTCGGAATGTTCCGGCGGCGGGATCTTCTTCGACGGCTTCGAGTCCGGCGATACGTCCGCCTGGAAGTAGCCCGCGCCCCGACGGATCAGCAACGCACCTGCTCAAGGGGCTTCTCGATAGGGAAGCCCCGTTGGTTTGTTTTTTTGCTGGCGGCCTGGGCGGGGCCTGAAGACATGCCGGATACCATGTCGGGTAGAGAAGATGAGTTTCAAGGGGCGGATTACAGTTTGGGATGACGACCGGGGATTTGGATTCATCACTCCGAGTACTGGCGGCAAACAAGTTTTTGTCCACGTCAAGGCCTTCGGCTACGATAGCCGCCGTCCAGAATTGAATCGTCTGGTTTCCTATGACATGTCGAAAGACGCGCAGGGGCGCCCCTGTGCTGTCGAGGTACATATGGCTGCGGATCGAGCACCTAGGAAGGCGCCGCGAAGGTCACGGAAGACAGGTCGAGTCACCGCGATCGGAGCAATTTTCTTTCTCGTCGTACTGGGGCAGCAGGCCATCGTCGACGACAGCCTAAGGGTTGTCGGCGCGATCTACTGGATCGCCAGTTTAATCACGTTCGGCTTCTACCGAGCCGACAAGTCAGCAGCCAAGCAGGGGGCCCAAAGAGTTCCTGAGAGCTTTCTGCATTGGTGCTCTCTGGTTGGCGGGTGGCCAGGGGCTTTGGTCGCCCAGAGTCTGTTGCGACACAAAACCCTTAAACAGCCGTTTCGATTGGCCTTCTGGCTCACGGTCTTGATCAATGTTGCCCTGCTGGCGTTGTGGTACGTGCAGCTGTTCGAGCCTGGGTTGGTCAACTGACCGACCGCCTGCGCAGCGTCAGAGGGGAGTAACAAGTCGCCGGGCAGACCGACGTAAGACGGTTTGACTTGGCGCCTAGTCGGCTAACATAGAGTTCGACTCTACGTTGGCAGAGGAGGTCCCAGTTGTGAATCGTAGTTCGAGATCACCTTGGCTGGAGTGCTGTGCCTTCGGCGTCCTTGTTCTCGTGCTGGCGGTCGTGATGTCAGACAAGTTTCCCGCTACCAGCGCCAACGCTGAGGACGGTTACGGGACTCCGGTGATCGCTTTTGAGATGGCGACATCCAAGGCTGATCTGATTCGGGTCTTTGGCGCCGAGGATGATCCGGCCAGGCCTGGCCGAATCTCCGATATGGACCGTGGCAATCGCTGGGATTACCCGTTCCTGGCCGCTTATGGCGCCTTCCTAGGGTGGTTCTTTGTCGCCGCATCGCGTGACTGTGGGCACCGAGGCTGGCTTGTTTTCGGTGCGCTCGGTCTTTTCGCTGCGTTGGCCGATGCAGTGGAGAATGTGATTCTGCTCAGCTTGACGGCGGACCTCGAAGTCGCTCGTCACCTGGATTTGCTGCGGTATCCCGTCTGGACCAAATTCTTCTCGCTCATGCTGGCCGGCATCGGTGGAGGAGTGTTCTTGGTAACCCTGAGCAAAACCGTCTGGAGGATCCTCGGCGTTTTGACGATCGTTGGCGCCTCGACCGTTGCCGTGGCTTTTGCTTCGCCCTCGAATTATGCTGGGTTCATGGGTTCGGGTATCGGGCTGGCTTGGGCGATTCAGCTTGTCTACTCGTCGGCTCGAGTGATTGAGGGCAGCCGAGGCCAGGATTAGCGCAGATGGACTCATGAGATACAGGCTCGCCGAAAATCGAAAAAGACGATGGCCACCATGTCGCAAACAGTAATACTGCGCCTTGCGGCACTGCTACTGATGTTGGTTGGCAGGGTCTCAGCTTCGAGCCTAAACCTCGAGGATCGGTCGTCGTTGACGCTTTTCGACAAGCAGCGGCAGCGAGAGATCCCGGTCGAGATTTACGGCTCTCCAGAAGCACTCCAGTGCCGCCCAGCGGAGACCTGCCCGGTGGCGATGATCAGTTCTGGGTACGGCATCGGGCATACTGAATATTCGTTCCTCGCCGCGTCGCTGAATCGACTCGGTTATCTCGCCGTCGCCATCCAACACGAATTGCCATCTGACCCACCGCTGAGCACCCGGGGAGACTTGTTCGCCACGCGCGCTCCAAACTGGCGCCGGGGTGCGGAGACCATCCGTTTTGTCGTCTCGACGCTCAGCAAGTCCCATCGTGAGTTCGACTGGCAGCGTCCAGTCCTCGTGGGTCATTCCAACGGCGGTGATATCTCGGCGTGGCTGGTTGAAGAATCGCCTGATTTTGCAGCTGCGGTCATCACCTTGGATCACCGTCGGGTTCCGCTACCGCGGCGACTCTCGCCCAGAGTGCTGACGATTCGAGCAAGCGATTTCCCGGCGGATGAGGGAGTGTTGCCGACGGCGGACGAGCAACAAGAATTTGGGGCTTGTGTCGTCGCCATTCCCAACGCGCGGCACAATGACATGTTTGATGGTGGGAGTGCTGAGCTCAAGCGTCATATCGTCGAGACCCTCGAGGCGTTCCTTGGGGACAGGGTCTGTGGTGCCGTGGCGCCACCTGCCGGTGCTGTGGTCCAACCGACCTCGGTTGGCCAAGCCTTGGCTGGCCAACCTCACCGCTGATTTCGATCCATCTCATGCAACGCGCTCTTTCGACTCCGTCTGCCGTGGCAGTAGCCATCCTGGCGCGTTGGTTGTTCTGCTTTCTTATTTTCCCGACGTTCCTCACCGAAGTCGGGACGGTCGGCGATCAGTATTATTTCGACAGCTACCGTGAACTTGCAGCACAAGTTGTTGCCGGAAACGGTTACCGTGTCAGCCCCGAGGCCATCCCTTGCTTACATCGCCCGCCGGGCTACGTTGCTGTGCTGATGTTGGCGTTTCCAAGTGGCGACTCGGCCTACCTCTGGGCGCAGCTACTCAACGGCCTGCTCGGTGGTCTCGCGACCTGGCTCACGATCGTTATGTGTCGATCATGGGGAGTCTCACGCGGAGCAGCTCTATTCGCCGGTTGGGGTGTTGCCCTCTGGCCCTTTCTGATCTGGGAAACCAAGGTCACAGTGCCAGAGAACCTGCTCGTGGCATTGTTGCCGGCGACCTTTGTTGCCCTCGGAAGGTGGCGTGCCACGGGTGCTGTGGGCTGGTTGATGGCGACTGGGCTGCTGGCGGGAGCCGCAACCCTGACCCATGCCTTGTATCAGCTGTTGCTCCCGGGTCTGCTGGTGACGATGCTCTGCCTCCAAGACCAGCGTCGCCGAGGGCTGGCGATGCTTGTGGTGGCCGCCGTCACCTGCGTCGTTGTTGCGCCGTGGGTGATGCGCAACATGCGTGTCGCCGAACAACCCATCGGTGTCGCCACCGGTTTCGGCTTACATTATCTGCGGGGTCTTCACAGTTGGGGAGTCCTAGCTTCAGGCGAGCCCTACCTTCGCGACCATGATCCAGATTCGGCAGCGTTTGTTGATGACATATTGCGCACCGCTGGGTTTGATCCCAGTGACGACAACTTCGTGCGCTCCGATCCCAAGATCAATCGTTTTCTCGACGCCCAGGCTTGGAGTGATATCCGTGCCCGACCGGACCGAGTCCTCCTACGGGCCGTGATCCGGTCTCCCGTGCTCTGGATTCACCAACAGACCGCCGCGCGCAGCCTGGCTACCGCGGCCATGTTGTTGCCGTTCGTTGTGCTGAGCGTTTATGGTCTCGTTCGCCACTGGCAGCTAGACTACGTCGGGCCGCTGCTCACCTTTCTCGGCCTCACCATGGCCGCCGCCGCGATTTATCCCGAGGCGATACCGATGCGTTACGCCTTGCCGCTACTCCCATTGTTGATGTTCTTCAGCGCTCACGGCGTTGATGGTTTGCGGCAGAGGATGATCCGGAGGGCTCCACCTTCCACCTTCCAGCTAGATTCTGTCTAGTTTTGCCGTTCTCGGTGTCAGCGTTCGGGTCTGTGGAGCGAGCACGGAGCTGATTGTTTGAGCTGCGAACAACGGCTGAATCGGACTAAGTAGTAGGTATCAAGAGGGTTGTGGGCGAAACGTAAGAGATTGCGCGAGTTAGGCACCGCGCGGAGCCCACAGGGCCGAACGCGCCCTCGAGCTGTTTCTGGACGGGGTCTAGCTAGGAATCCTTATTTCCAAGTCCGCGTTCTTGGACTCGCCGAATGCCGCTTCGTTCTGCCGCAGGTTGTCCCATGTCTCGTTCAGGTACCCGCGTGTTTTAAGATATCCGAGGTACCGCTCGAGGTGATCGCCGTCGACCCCAAAGGTGAAGAACATGGCGACCCGCTGTTTCTCCTCCTCGATTCTGAGCCAGGAGGGAGCAATGTTTTCGAACCACGTTCCAAGTTTTGTGCGCGACATCGACTTCAACCTGACCGCATTGCCGGAATGGGTGGTTCGCAGGTTCCAAGCCACCAGATCGCCGATCTCGCTGTCGACCAGCACGGCTTTGCCATAGGAGCTCGCAACCTGGGCTCGAAGCCGGGCAGGTGGGACGCGTTCGAGTAGTTTGACCAGTCGGCTGGGTTGGTGGGAGCCAACTCGGATCCCGAGGCCGCCGCTGTGCGAGGCGTGATCTTGCAGGTAGAGTCCGAAGCGAATGACAGTGTACTTGCCGTGCCAGTCCTCGGCGGAGTGATTGAATCGATCCGGAAGGCGATTGTCTTTGTGCCAACCGCGGAGGCCTTCCCCAACTTGGAAGCTACTGTCGCCGAAGTAGACCGGCTTGTTGCCCAGAAGCTCGCGACCGACTCGCAAGATACGGTCGTCAACGATGACCTTCCGGAGTCTCTCCATGCTCAAGAGGTCACCCTTGGTGTGGGTGACGGAGCCGGAGGTGGTGGTCAAGCCAGCAGCTTTCTGCTCGGCCAGAATCGCCAGAGCGTCTTCCCGTAAAGACTCGATTTCATCAGGTGAAAAGGCGCGCTTGATTAAGAGAAATCCGTCGCGCCAGAACTTTTCTACGTCAACCTGTGGGGTATTCATATCGCGGCTGACGATAACACAGCGTCTTCATTCCAACTCTCGATCACTCCGCCAGTTGAGCTTCCCTAGATGGCTTGGCGACGAGCCATTGGCCGTAAGTTTTCAGTTGCAGGACGATTCGCCGCAAGATTTCTTGGGTTGATGGGTTTCAACCCTCAGAGGCAGCCGCATCTTGGCTCGCCAACTCAACATGGAGGACCAGCAATGAAGAAGATAATGCGTCTACCCGTCAGCCTGAGCGTCGTTCTGCTTGCCTTGATCACGATGACCGCCGAGCCGGCAGTCGCCGGTCGCGGTAGCAACAAATGGACATCTCTTGGAGAGTTGCACGTCAGCGATCGGGTCGATCGAGATGTCTTGCGTCTAGAAAATAGGAGAGGCACTTTCGACTCGATCCGACTGAAGGTTAAGGGGCACGCCGTCCAATTTCATGACGTCGAGATTCACTTCGAGAACGGCACCAAACAGGAGGTTGCGCTGCGTTCCGTGATTCGACCTGGGAAGCTGTCCCGGGTGATTGATCTCCAGGGCAGCCAGCGGGCGATCAAGAAGATCGTTTTCGTCTACGACGCGCAGACTCTACGGCGTGGTAAGGGAGCGAAGATACACGTCTACGGTAGACGTTAGCAGGCAGTAGCTGCCGACACAGCGAGAAGTCGGTCACTTTTGGGAGTAAGGGGAAAGCAGCCGCTGGTCTTGCGAAACAAGTCCTCTACGGGTCTCGTAAGATCAATCAATGCTGAAAGTGCGACAGTTGGTGAAAGTGTATCCGGGCGGCGTGACAGCATTGCGGGGCATCGACTTGGATGTTCCCAAGGGCATGTATGGTCTGTTGGGTCCCAACGGTGCTGGCAAATCCACCTTCATGAAGATCCTGGCGGGTTTACTCGAACCTACCGGTGGCGAAGTCACCCTCGACGATTTGGACGTCGTGGCGCAACCCGAGGCGGTCCATTCTCGACTCGGCTATCTGCCGCAGGATTTTGGCTTCTATCCTCATTTGACCGGTACGCAGATGCTCACCTACTTGCTGAAGCTCAAAGGGGTGACGTCACCCAAGGGTCTACCTCACCTGGTGTCAGAGCTCCTCGAGAGAGTCAACCTGACGTTTGCCGCCAAGCGTAAAGTCAAAGGCTACTCGGGGGGCATGCGTCAACGACTTGGCATCGCCCAGGCGGTGGCGGGTAATCCGCGATTGATCATCGTCGACGAGCCCACCGCCGGGTTGGATCCCGAGGAGCGTCAACGGTTCTACCGTTTGCTGGCCGAGTTGGCAGACGAACGGTCGGTGCTGCTCTCGACCCACATCGTGGAAGATGTTGCGGTGCTGTGTCCGCGTTTCGCCGTGATCTCCAAGGGGCGCCTGATGGCGGAGACCACACCCACTCAGGCGCAGGCTCGGCTGGAAGGCAAGATTTTCGAAGGCCGGGGGTCCAACGAAGAGCTGCGAGCGATTCGAGATCGCCATCTGGTGACTCAGGCGATCCTGGTCGAAGGGCGCAATCGGGCCCGGATCTTCGTCGCGGATGGGCCGGCCCCGGCGGGGTTCGAGCCGGTGAGCGCTACGCTGGAAGATGCCTACATGACCCTGGTCCACGCACCTGCAGATGACTTGACCTGTCGAGCAGTCGATGCGGCGGCATCGGTGGCTGACGAGGCCGTCGCATGAACTCCTCGCGTTTCCGCGCCACGATGGGTTTGGATCTTCGATCCCATGTGACCCGTCCGATGTTCTGGGTCTTACTCGTCATTCTCGCCTTGATGACCTGGGGTCTGTCCAGTGGCAGCCTCAGTATCTCCACTGGTGACAGTACGATCGGCGGCACGGCTCGGGCCTGGATCACCTCGGAGTTTTCGATTGCCCTGATGCTGCCGATCGTCACCTTCACCCTGTACTCTTTTTTTATCGCCGTGGCAGCCGGTATGTTGATTCCGCGGGACGACGAGCTAAAAGTAGGGCCGATATTGCACGCCACCAAGCTGCGGCCATCGGAGTACGTATGGGCCAAATATGCTGCGGTGTTACTTTTTTTTGTGATGGTCTTGGGGGCCCACCTGCTGTTCAGCATCCTCTTCAACCAGGTGATTCCGAACTCCCAAGCAGAGCTGATCCGCGGGCCCTTCGAGTGGGTGAATTACCTCCGCCCAGCGTTGTTTCTAGCCTTGCCGTTCTTGATCTTCTTGTCCGGTGTATCGTTCGCCGTTGGTGAATGGACCCGCAAGCCGATTCTGGTTTTCGTCACACCGGTGGTGCTCCTTGCCGCCAACGTCTTCTTCTTGTGGTCGTGGTCGCCATTGTGGCTCGACCCGCGGATCAACAAGCTGTTGATGTGGATCGAACCGGCTGGCTATCGCTGGCTCAACGAGACTTGGCTGAAGGTGGATTTGGGAGTCGAGTACTACAACCATCAGCCGGTGGGATACGATTGGCCCTTCCTGTTTTCGCGCCTGGTGATGTGTCTTCTCGGCATCGGCGCGGTCGCCCTCGCCGGGCGACACTTCGCGGCCACCCTGCGCGGCGCCCGTGGCGACGAGCCTCCCCGCAAGCGGTTTCTAGGCTGGTTTCGCAAACCCGCGGCGGCGGCGACCGAGGGCGGGACGGTGGACTTCCTCGACGAGGCTCCGCTGGCCAGCATGGAGATGCAGACTGCGCGCCCCGGGTTCTGGAACACGGTCGCGAACGTGGCTCGTTTCGAGGCCCGTAATCTACGCTCTCAACCGGGACTCTACATCTTCATCCCGCTGATCCTCTTGCAGGTCTTCGGGTCGGCTTTTACCCGCTTGGGCGCCTTCGACACTCCCTTACTGCTGACCCCAGGCACCGCCGCGGTCGGATCGATGAACACCCTGACGTTGTTGGTTTGTTTTCTTCTCTTGTTCTACACCGTGGAGTCGATTGGCCGCGAGTGGCATACCGGGTTGGCGCCCATGTATTACGCGACCTCAGCGCCCACCGCCGCAGTGTTGATCGGTAAAGCGGTCGCCAACAGCATCGTTGCCGCCACCATCTTGGTCGTTGCCTACATTGGCGCTGCGGGGGTCATGATGGTGCAGGGCAAAGTGGCTCCCGCGCTGGGGCCCTTTGTCCTGGTGTGGGGGTTGCTGTTGGTGCCGACCTTTCTTCTGTGGTCCACTTTCATGACTTTTGCCTGGGCCTTGACCCGCAATCGTTACAGCGCCTACACCCTCGGCTTGTCGGTGTTGGCGTTCACCGGCTGGAAGCAGCTCAAGGGTGAGATGAACTGGGTAGGCAATTGGAATCTATGGAGCGCGACCACCTGGACCGACTTTGGTGGCGTCGCTCCCAACGGATATGCCTTGGCCTTGAATCGTGGATTCTGGATGGCGGTTGCGGCTTTCCTGGTGGTGTTGACGGTACGGATTTTTCCTCGCCGCGAGCACGACGCCGGACGAATGCTCGATCGTTTTCAGCCCAAGGCACTGCTGCGGACCACCTGGCGCCTATCGCCGGTCATGGTGCCGGCGATTGTACTCGGCGTCGTGCTCGGCGTCGAAGTGAGCAAGGGAACTCAGGGCGGCGCCGTCGAGCGCCGAGAAGAAGAGTACCGCGGTCGAAATCTCATCACCTGGGGTGAGGCCGAGACGCCTTGGATCACCAACGTCGACATCAGCTTGCAACTCGCCCCCGACGCCGCTAGTTTCGAGGTCAGCGGGTCCTACGAGCTGCGCAATACTTCGGAGAAACCGATGCAACGGTTTCCGATGTCGGTTGGAGATCACTTCGAGAATATCGAGTGGACTCTGAATGGTGAGCCTCACACCCCGGAAGACTGGGCCCGTCTCCATGTGTTTGTTCTCGATCAGCCGATGGCGGTGGGTGAGTCGGTGACCGTGGGCTTCAGCCATCGCGGCCGATTCCCCAACGGCATCAACAAGAACGGTGGAGGTATGAGGCAGTATGTTTTGCCCAGCGGTACCGTGTTGACCGGTTTCTCGAGCAGCTTCTTACCGGTGCCTTTTTTCGAAGGCGGCCGCGGGGTGGACAAAGACAACGCCTTGGAGCCCCGAGACTACGAAGAAGGACACTGGCATGGAGTTACCCCCCCGGCCTTCGGCGCCGGTGCTCGCTACACGGTGACAACCCGAGTGACGCTGCCGGAGTCTTATCGCGCCAACGGTGTCGGGCTTTTAGTGTCGGATATCGCCCGAGATGGGAACCGCACCATGGTGTGGCGAAGCGATCATCCGATCAATTTTTTCAACGTGGTGGCCGGGCGCTGGGATATGTGGGAAGGGGAAGGCGTCAGAATTTTCCATCATCCCAAGCACACCTACAACTTGGAAGAGATGGGTGAAGCTTTGGTCGGTGCTCGTAAATACTACTCCGAGTGGTTTTACGATTATCCGTGGCAGGAGCTGAAGTTGAGCGAGTTCCCAGGGCTGGCAAGTTATGCCCAGGGTTTCCCAACCAACATCACCTTTTCGGAGAACATCGGGTTCCTGACGCGCAGTCAACCCGAAGCTCAAGTGGCGTTCATGGTCACGGCCCACGAGGCGGCCCACCAGTGGTGGGGCAACATCCTGTCTGAAGGCATGTCCCATTTCTCGACCATCCTGCTTTACGAGCAGCTCAAAGGGGCCGAGGATCGAATCGGGTTCCTGAAACAAATCGAGGAACGTTATGGGGATCGTCGCCAAGTCGACTCAGAAAAACCTTTAGTGTGGATCGATGGCTCCAAGGCCGGCGACACCACCGTGATCTACGACAAGGGCGGCTGGGTGTTCTGGATGCTGCTTCAGCACCTCGGACGCGAGCAAGGGTTGGCGGGAGTTCGGGACTTCATCCACCGTTATGCTGAAGCCGAGGACTATCCCTTGCTGCAAGACTTTGTCGCCGTCATGCGTGAGCATGCCATCGACGTCGAGGCTTTCGATGCGTTTGTTCAGCAGTGGTTCTTCGAAGTTGTGTTGCCAACGTACAAATTCGGCGAGGCGACCGTCACTCAGGAACGTGGGCATTGGGTCGTCGAGGCTGAGCTCGAGAACACCGGTACTGGCCGGATGCCGGTCGACGTTGCAGCTGTGCGTGGTGAGCGTTTTCCCAAAGACGACGCCGACAACAACGAAGAAGCGTGGGACGAATCCCGAGTCGAGGTGATCCTTGATGCGGGGGAAGCCACCACCGTCCGTATCGAGTGCGACTTCGAACCCAAGAAGTTAGTGGTTGATCCCGACGCGATGGTCCTCATGTTGCGGCGCGAAAAAGCGTTCGTCGAGCTCTGAGTCCATTGTTGTGTCGGCCCACTCTTTCTCGTCGAAACAGAGCCAGGTCCGTGGCCCCGTAGGGGCCAAATCGTGCAGCCCGGGGCTGGCGCTGCGGAGCTTTAGCGACGCTGCGTGAGCCCCGGGAAAGTGGTCTCCTAGTCTCTCCCGCCCTGGAAGGGCGGAACCGCCTTACGGTCGTCCTCCACCGTATCGATTCCGCCCTCCAGCGTTGGGCCTTGGCGACCACCAGACTCTTCTAAGAGACGGTCTAGTGCCTTTCGATCGTTATTGTCATTCCGACAATAACGACCCTGTTCAACTTGAGCGTTATGACATTTCCCCAAAAGTCATTAAAGCCAGGTGGGGCGACCAAAGCATTTTTGCAGTAACGATTTTGAGCAACTCAGGCGTTATGGTCAAAATGACAATAACACCTGAGTTGCTCAAAAACGTTACTTGCGTTTCGTCGATAACGTTTTTGAAAGTCTTGACTGTTATTTGGAGTTGTCAATAACGACCAAGAGACACTTGAAAGTGATGCTATTCTTGCCAAACCGTTTGCGATCGTCTCATTGGCAGTCTCTCGAACATCCATACCATTCAAGTGGCGCTAGGGCGTTATTGTTCGAGTCAACGTAATAGGCAGGGGCCTCTAGGCCATGATTCAGATCTCATTCGTTGGATCTGCCGGCCTATTCACTGACCTGTCGTTTTCGTAAAGGCTAAAGGAGGACCAGATATGTGGCCGAGCCCACGCAAACGACGCTACCGCCGATGATCTTCAAAGCCAGAGCACGGAGCATCTAGTCTTCGCTGGTTCGAGTTTCGGCGCGAACCCAAGCGAGATAATCGGGCGGCCCTTCGCTCGGCTCGAACGTCAAGATCTTGGGTACCTCGTAGGGATGGATCTCGCGCAGGTAGCGAGTCATGGCCTCGACCCGATCAGCCGCCGTCTCCATCAACAACACCTCCTCACGCTCGTCGCAGATTTCGTCTCGCCAGCGATAGATAGAGCGTGCGCCGGGGATGATATTGCCTCCCGCGACTAGACGCTTCTCGACCAGTTGGCGGAGCAGGCGATGGCCCTGGTCGGGCGGGCACGTGACGAAAACGATACGCATGACTACCAGGAGACTAGCCGAGTTTTCCTGTCAAGAAAGAATCTATGCGGACTGGGTTCTGTCGGTCCGAGACCGCCGGGAGAGTCTTTCTGGTTGCTAAGTGTTGCATCCATTGATGATATGCCGATGATATGCCGTGGTGATAATGGAGACGCAGGCCGCAGTGCCTAGGTCCAACAGCCGCAAGGTGCGACGTATCGACGAACGGATTTCCTTCATCCAGTTCTTCACTTTTACCGTCATGCCCTCGAGAGATAGTTCAGGAACATTCAGTTTTGGCGAGTTGGCTAATCTCGACATTGACGATCAGATCGTTGCACGGATTTATGCTGCCGTTCCGGAGAGTTATCTGAAGTATCTCGAGTAGCGCATTAAAAATCTCTGAAACAGGCAAGGCCCTCGAGCTTCCGAGGCCACCTTTTAGATTTTTCGTCGTGGGTTGCGGCGGCGTTTAAACAGCCCGGCGTCGCGGCATCCTTGGCTGGGGCAGCACAGGTATCACTCTTGGAGTTGCGGGAAGACCTCGACGACCTCTGCCGGGTGGCCTCGAAATGAGCGAATTAGCAGTAGCGTAGGATGAGAACAGCGAACAGGCTAGGTGGCCCGGCCATGATGGGTTCGGCGGTAGCTCCGAATGGAACCCTGGGCTTTGAAACCCAGTTGTTGGTAGAGCCCCTGGCCGGCGGCAGAAGCCTGTAGTGTGGCGTGTTCGGTGCCAAGCTCCCGGGCGAGGGCGAGAAGGCCGAACATCATCTGCCGGGCGTATCCCTTACGCCGGTGCTCCGGTGGAACTCCCATCATGTGTATGCCGGCAGTCCGGCCCGTTTGCAGCAGCATTCCCGTACCGACGGCGGTGTCGTCGACCTCGGCCAGGAGAAGGTGTAAGCCCGGGACACCGATCAATCCTGCGATCACTGGCTCGTGGATAGAGTAGCCGAAGGACTCGCTCGCGACGCGGGTCCAAGGGGCGGCTGATTCTACGTCGGTCAGCCAACGTAGATCCAAGGTGCTGGCCGGTTGGGCTTCCAAGGCACAAAGCGAAACCACCATCGCCTCCTGTGTCATCTTGACTTCGTATCCCTCCCGGCTGAAGACTTCACTCATGACCTCGTCCGGCTGGCGCCATTGTGGAATCGTCACTGACTCATCCACCCTCTCGGCTTGGATCAGGACCTGCTCGAGGTCTTGCCGGGTCGGGTGGTGGTCGTAGTCGAGCCACATACGCCACGGCCAATGGGCCGAATAGTGAAGTTTTCTTCCGCTGGGCAAGGGATGGTCCTTTTGCCCGCAAGCGATCCAGAAGGCGATCAGGTTCTCGATATTGGATTGCATGAGCTCTTCTTGGTGCATGAGGATCCTTCGAGCGCTATCGGTTGAACACTGTTTGTTTCGACGATGCCTGGGCCGCGATCCGGAAGCGCTGATCTTTCATGGCTCCAAGTCTCCTTTATCATTCCATTGTGAGGACAACGCGGAAGCGCGCTCTGTTGGAGATCATTTGCTCGAAGGCTTCGTTGGCTTGCTCGAGCGGATAGGTTTCGATCATCGGTTTCGTTCCAGTCATCGCACTGAATTCCAGCGTCTCTTCCGCGTCTTTTGCGGTGCCGCTCGGCCATCCCTGGATCGACTTTCGCCCCGAGATCAACGCCAGTGGCGGCACCCGGATCGGCTCATCGAAAGCAGCGATCTGGGCTGCTTTCATGACGATCTCCTCATGGTCACGGATTGAAATGGTCACGGATTGATTAGTAGGTTGACTGAACGGCTCGAGTCCCAGCGCCTTGCCATATCGGCCGCGCTTGCTGGCATCAAGTGAGCCTGGTCGATTTTAGCCTAGCGAGTCGCCGGATTTTGCAGCTCTGTGAGGTTCGTGGCGCTCGCCAGGCTAGGGTAAGAGTGGAGATCGGCCGCCGCCTCGCCCCCAAAATCTTGTTGCAGCCGGCGGGCTGATCTCCGCCTTGAATTGATCCTTTTCTCACCCGTTTCGGACGTTGTCTTACAAGCGGATAGAAAACTCGGGATCACAGAGGGCGCAGCACCATGGAGAGGCACATGTCCGGCACATCAAGGTTTAGCACATCAAGGCTCGACTCACGACGCATCACAAGCACGATCTTCCTGCTAGCCCTCGCTGTTGCAACCGCGAGTTGGGCACAGCTGATTCCGGCCACCGGTCTGCCGGCGCCGACACCGTTTCCCTACTCGCCGCTGTCACAGAGCGGCTTCGAAATCCCGGATCTGGGTACCGGTCTCGGTGCCTACGCCTACATGCCTGCTGGCTCGGCCTGGACCTTCGCGGGTGGCACCGGCCTGGCGGGCAACGGCAGCAGCTTCACGCAGCATAATCCGCCGGCTCCCCAGGGTGACCAGGTTCTTTTCGTGCAGGGTGGCACTGGCAGCGTCGTCTCCCAGAGCTTCGCGGTGGGAGCCGGCCGCTACCGTTTTTCGATGCAGGCCGCCCAGCGCATCCACGGCGGCGCGACCAACGACCAGACGATCAGCGTGCGTGTGGACGGTAGCGAAGTTGACCAGATCCATCCGGTTGACGGCAACTACGCGGCGTTCGCCACCCACTCCTTTGTCATCGGTCTGGGCTTTCACACCGTCGAGCTCGTTGGCCTCAATCCGCAGGGCGGCGACAATACGCTGTTGGTCGATCAGCTGAAGCTGGTGCGGCTGGCGAAAGTCGGCGACGATTGGTCGAATCCGGCAACCTGGGGCGGTACCCTCCCCGGCAGCGGCGACGCGGTGACGATTCCAGCCGGGCAGATCGTTCTCCTGGATACGACGGCGCAGGTCAAGTCACTGGTGGTCGACGGCGAGCTCCACTGCAAGGACCAGGACATCGCCCTCACCGCCGAGTGGATTATGGTGGGCGGCCGCTTCGAATGTGGCTCCGAGATCAGCCCCTTCGTCGACCGTTTGACCGTCACCCTGATCGGCGCTGACGATGGCGACGACATCATGGGCATGGGCGACAAGTTCCTCGGCGCCATGGGCAGCGGCGTGATCGAGCTCCACGGAGCGCCGCGGCTGAGCTGGACGCAGCTCGACGCCACCGCCGCTGTCGGCAGCGCCAGTCTGAAGGTGGCCGCGGCGGTGGACTGGCAAGTGGGTGATCAGATCGTCGTCGCGCCCTCGCACGAAGCCTATGACGAAGGCGAGGTGCTGACGCTGACCAGCGTCAGTCCCGATGGCCTCACCCTCGGCATTTCGCCGCAACTGGCGTACCAGCATTGGGGCGAGGAAACCGACTACAGCAACGGTTCGGCGACCACCTGGACCCTCGACGAACGCGCCGAAGTCGGCCTGCTGAGCCGCAACATCACGATCCAGGGCGATCTGTCGGCAAACCCCGGCGGCGGCTTCGGTGGCCACATGATGAGCATGATCGGCAGCACGGTCCACACCGCTGGCGTGGAGTTCTTCCAGATGGGTCAGAAGGGCAAACTGGGGCGCTATCCGTTCCACTGGCACCTGGTGCAACAAGCTCCCGGCCAGTACATTCGCAACAGCAGCATCCACCGCAGCTTCAACCGTTGCGTCACCGTTCACCGCACCCATGACACGCTGGTGGCCGACAACGTCTGCTACGACTTCATCGGCCACGGCTACTTCCTCGAAGACGGTAACGAGCAGCGCAACGTCTTCGATCATAACCTCGGCATCTGGGCCAAGAAACCGCTGGTGGCCGAGGCGCTGCTCGAGACCGACTACCGGGTCGGCACCGCGTCCAACGGACCGGCGGTGTTCTGGATCGCCCATCCAGACAACACCTACACCGGCAACGCGGCGGCGGGCTCTGAAGGCACCGGTTTCTGGTACGGCTCGAGCGACCAGGTGGTGCCGGGCACCAGCATCATTCCGATGCTCGAGCCCTTCGGTACCTTCCAGTCCAATCGGGCTCATTCCAGCCGCCAGGGCTTCTCGTCGTGCACCAACAAGAGCGGACCGTTCGGCATGAACCCGCCGAACGAGGCGCTGATCGAGGATCTGACCGTCACCAACACCGCGCAGGGCATCTGGCCGTGCAGCTCGCCCCAGACCCAGCAGAACGCCCGTTTCCTGCGCGCCATCGTCGCCAACGCCCAAAACGGCATGCAGGCGCCCAACCCGATGACGTTCGAGGACTCCCTGTTCGTCGCCTACACCGCCAACGCTCCGCTGGGTGCGACGGGCACGGCCGGCGTCAGCTGGCGGGGGGTTCAAGTCTACGACCAGGGATTTCTGTTCGACAACGTACATTTCGAGAATTTCGACCGCCCGGCGATGACCGCTTTCTACCCCGGCGCCGGGGCTCACAAGCACGTCAACAACCGCGGCCAACTGACCTTCAAGAAGTCGCCGCATGTCTTCCTGGACCCCGACAACTTCGCCCAGCGGCCGGAGAACGGGCCGGCCTGGTGGGGCGACGTGGTGCACGATCTCGACGGCAACTTCGTCGGCCTCGATCACGCCATCGTGTCGTCGCATCCGCTGATGTTCGACGGCAGCTGCACCCAGCCGACCGGCATCGAGATCGCCGGTTACGCCTGTCCGCACCGCTACGTCCACTTTCGCAGCGAGAACTTCTGGGCGGAGAATCCCCAACAGGTCGACGCCGTCACCGTCCTGCGATCGGACGGCACCCACGAAACCGCCGAGCACATCCACACGCGGTTCATCAACGAGTTCATCCGCGACGACGCGACCCACTATACCTACCGCTATACCGCCGGCATGAAGCACGAGGTCATGCGTTTCGATCTGCGCAACGCCTTCACCGGCGACACCGCGGTCTACGAGATTCTCGACGTGCCGGATACCTTCACCGTCAACAACGGCGGCTGGAGCGCCGCCGCCACGCTCCGCGACGTCTTCGATGGCCCCGGCCACCAGTATTACTGGCGCGACAGCTCCCTCTTCTTGAAGATGCTGGTGACCGGCGGCGCCGACTGGCACGCGACCGACTCGGTCGACGTCTGCATGACGGGCAGCTGCGCGACCGGCACCGAGTACACCCTGGATCTGCCCTCGGTGACCATCACCAGCCCGGCGGACGGCGCCCGTTTTCCGGCGGGCAGCCCGATCACCGTCACCGCCGACATCACCGACGCCCAGGGCATCGTTTCGGCGCGGCTCTACGTGGGGCTGAGCAAGAAGGGCACCGATACCACGGCGCCTTATAGCTGGACCCTGAACAACCTGCCGGCGGGCAGCTACCCGCTCAAGCTGGTGGCCACCGACACCACCGGCCAGACCTACACCGCGGTGCAGCAGCTGTTCGTCGGCGAGCCCGGACCGCGGGTCGAGATCACCTCCCACCAAGATCGCCAGACCTTCGACTCGAGCGCCACTCTGCAGGTTGCATTCAACGTCTTCAACTGGACGGTCGCCGCCGGCGGCAGCCACCTGCATTGGCTGCTCGACAACGTCGACCAGGGTCATCTCTACACCCTGGCTCCGTTCGCGGTCAGCAACCTGTCGCAGGGCAAACACGAGATTCGCATCGCCCTGGCCGAGGCCGACCACACCATCAAGGCGATCAACGACACCATCACCGTCTACGGCGTAGAGAACAACATGCTGGGCGATTTCGAGGACGGCATCGACCGGCGCGGCTCGCTGACTCCGTTCGACGCCAACATGGGT
>JAJCXQ010000548.1 GCA_029263355.1 Acidobacteriota bacterium
GTCCGGGTCGATGATGAGTTGGTCGACCACGATGTTGATCTCGATGAAGTAGGTGTAGGTTGGCTCAAAAGGCGCCAGGGGGCCGATCACGACCGGGCCAACGTTGCCGTTGGAGTCGGTGGCTTTGACGACATCCATCACAACTTGATGGCCGATGTCCTGAGTGCTGACTTTGCCGAGCAGCTCGGGCGGGCCACCCAGTAGGTTCTGGCGATAGAAGGTGGCTCGGACATACCCGCCGCTGTTGGTGTCGGTCGCACGCAGCCACATCGTTTCGAATTTGCTTCCCCGCGGTTCAGTGACGGGTACAAAAAGGCGGGCCAGGCTGCGGCAGTTGACTCTGTTTTCGCACTCCCAGGGCGCTTTGGAGGCCACGCCGTGGCCACTAACAGTTCCGTACTCCGTGATGACGGTGACGTCGGGATGGAACTGTGGCGTGGCAGTGACGAGGGCGGTGCCCCAATAGTCGGCATGAGCGCCGGTCACAGGCAGACAGGCCAGCGCTAGGATGGAAAGGTTTCGGATGATTGTTCGTTTCATGATCAGGTTCCTTTTTCTTGGTAGGTATTGAAAGGCATGACTAGATTGCTTCTCGAACAGCGTTTTCGAGTCAGTAAGGTCGAGTGTGTGGAGCGAGCACAGCCGAGGATGTCTGAGCGAGCACTGCCAATAGGTTGGGATAAACCGCTGATTAAAGATGGGCTTATGCTCCTTGGTTACGGCCCTGCGAGTCACGCAGGCTGAGCGCAGCCCACAACACTCGACCGGTCAACGGGCGTTCTTGGAAGGATCAAGGTGCGGCTTCGGCCGCGCGCATCCGCGTATGGCCTGGGAAGCCGTTCGATAGCGAGGTTATTTCGCTCCTTTCTCGAAGGCGGCGAGTCGGGACTCGAGCTGCTCGATGCGGCTGGCGAGGTCTTCGACCATCACCCCGGCATCGTCACCCAGCCGGGCGAGCACCTTGATCTCACCGTCGTCTTCAGCGTCTTCCAAGGCGTAGCCGACGATGCGGCAAGCCCCGAGAGAGCGCATGCCGGCTCCCGGGGTGGAGCTCGACGAGATCGGGTCACCGCGTTTGATGGCGCCGTTCTCCATCGTCACGGAGACATTGAAGAAACCGGTTTGGGCGAGGGGGATGTAGCTCTCGTCGTGCTGCTGGCCGCTGGCGCCGAATTCGGGCTCACTGATGAAGCCCACTAGAGTAGAGTCGCAAGCCTTGCTGCTGCGAGCGACCGCGAAGACAGACTCACCGTCTGAAGCCTCGTCGCCAGGGGCGAGACTCACCAGATCACCGGTCTTCGGGAAGCCGTCGCCGAGGTCGACCGCGCGGGCATACTCAGCGTCCGACAAGCAGCTGCCGATCGAAAACCAGCCACCGCCTTGCTCGTTGATGCAAGCATGACTGCGGGTGAGAGTGCGGAGGTTGTTGAAGCGCGGGTTGATCAGGCTGACCTGGTTACTGTCTGCGACCAGCACGCCACCTTCGGCGGACAGAGCACCGGGGATCACCACGTTGCCGTTTGACCTGATCCGCATCCGTTCCTGGATTGTGCTGTCGGTGGGCTTGCGGGTGAAGAAGACCACTTCCCCCTCATGGTGCGACGGGGAGGCGTAACCTTCGAGCTCGATGCGAGCTGCGGGAGTGGTGGCGCCCTGTTTCGTCAAGTCGATGAAGGCGTCGTCAGAGCCGCCATGCATCAGCAGATTCGTAAACGAGTTGCTGCGGACGCGGGCCGCGCCGTCGACGTCGAGCAGGTTGGCGGCGTCGGTCCGGCCGATGGCGACATTGTTGCCCATCGGATTGAGCGCCAGAATGTTGCTGTAGTTCTGGATCCACTTGAAGCCGGAAGCGCTCGAGGAACCGAACAGCAGACCCCGCTGCGAACCGAAGAGGAATGGCGGTGGTGCGCCGGGCTCGGTAATGTGGAGAGCGCCTTGGGGATTGGTCGTGCCAATGCCAACGTCGCCGCTCGAGGGGAAGGTGTTCTGCGCTGCTAGCGGTAGCGCGGTGCTGATCGCGAGCAGGGTGGTAAAGGTTTTGAACCGTGAGAGCTGCGTGTTCGAAGGCTGTGTTTCTGAATGGGGCCGTGTCTTTGAAGCGTGCTGCGTCATGAGGAACTCCTCGAGGTTGAACTGTCTGTACATAGGTGTGAATGCCTGAGTTAGAGGCACCTGCTGGGAGCGCCGGCGTCTCGCCGGCTTGGTCTTGGCGATGGGTCGTTGCGACGTCCACCAGCCTGGCGTCGGCACTCCGTGGTAGAAAAAGCCGGCCCCGCCCACGGGACGGGACCGACCCGCGGATCACTCGACCGTGATCGCGACTGACATCGTGTTCTCTCCCCCCGCCGAATCTGTGGCGGTGGCGGTGATCTGATGGACACCGGCAGATAGCTCGAGCGTCAGCTCGTCACCGGAACCGAGGAAACCGTCCTTGTCCGACGTCCATGTCACCTGGGCGGTCTCGTCCTCGAGGTCTCGGGAAGTCGCCACCAGTGCGACCGCTGCTCCGGCCTCGAACGTCTCGTCGACAACCGGCGCCAGGATCACTACCTGCGGCGCCTGATTCGACAGGCTGAGGCCAGACATCTCGTCGACCGAAACCCGAAACCCATCCGTAGCCCGAATGCGGACGGTCACGTCGTCGCCCCCCGGGACGCGGTCAGCAGCGATTTTCGCTTGCAAACCGTCAACTTCGGCGGCAGCGAGGACTTCCCGGCCGTCCGGATAGACGAAGCTAACGTCGAAGGTGAGCGTGTCCTTGTCCGGGTCGTAACCTTTCCAGTCAACAACAATTGGATCGCCTTCGGTGGTGACGTCGAGCACCGTCACCACCGGAGCGGACGGTGAGATGTCAATCCGAGTCAGCTCTTGTCCCGACTCGTCGAACACCGCCAATGCAACAGCCTCTTCAGCCCACTCGACCTCGCCGCGGATGTCGAGGTCCAGCGGCGGCGGAAGCTCCTTGGGCCAGTCCACGTCGCCGGGCTCGGACACTTCCACCGGGCCGGTGGTGAGGGGGTTGTCACCTTCGTCCAACAACGCCACCGTCATATCTTGGTTCAAGGTCTCGAATTCACTCGCCACGGTCAACGTTTGGGTGCGCAGAACGTGCGCCGTGCCCTGGCTGTCGACAATGCCGGTCATGCGGACGGTCGGCGGCCCGAACGGTGGTGGTTGGGTTTGGCCCGAGGCCGCGGGGATCGTTGCCAGCAGGGCGTTCCAGTCGGTGTCGCTCAGGAAGGAGTTGAAGAAGCTCTGGTTGCCGGGGAAGAGACCCGCCATCAGATTGAAGGGATTTGGGACCCGTCGTTTGCGTTTGAGGTCGTAAGCCGGGCCGGGCAACGAGGTGGTTGCGGAGTGGTTGCGTCCCAATTCGTGGACCAGTTCATGGGGCAGAGTGGGAAAGGGATTGCCGACCATGGAGACCGCTGCCCAGCCGGCAGTTGGCCCGGCGTTGCCCAGCCAACCGATGCGGAGATGGCGGGTCGGTCCGTGGGGCACCAGTTGCAGGCCGTAGGTGGGAAACTCGCTGCCGCTCGCCATGGTCGACGCTTTGAGCTGCGCGATGTCGGTCCGGATACGGTTGCCGAAGTTGTTGATTCGGGTACCCATCGGCGTCGCGCCACCGGCCCCGGGGGTGCATTGAGCGAGCTCAGCGGTGGAAAACTGACCGTCGCCGTTGAGATCTTCGGGGAAGGTGAAGTTGTAAGCGAAGAAGGTGCCGGCATTGAATGACCTCTGAACATTGGAGGCGCAGTTCTGACCCAACGGATTGTTGGCGGTGCCGACGGTGGTGTCGTCTTGGACAAAGTCCTGGACGAACGTTCCAAGCCTGCCTGGGGCGGCGAGGGGCAGGTTCATGACGTAGTCGTAACGCAGGCCCTTGGCCAGGGTGGTCGGGGCGCCGAAGGGCAGCAGGGCGCCGTTGGTGTCCTTGATCGGCAGGATTCTCGAGGTGTGGATCACTGCGTCGATGAACCGGAACAGGTCACCGAGAGAGGCGAACAATCCCTCGTTGTAGTCGGTGAGCAGCAGCGGTATGCCGGCATTCTCTCGGGTTGAGATATTGGTGAACACCGTCGAGGTATGACTCTGGCCGCCGGCCATCAGTCGCACTCGGAAACGGTAGGGGACGGCAGCATTCAACCGGCTGCCGGGTACGAAGAAATGCACGTGATCGCCGACGTTGATGGCGTTTCGTAGTGAACGGTTGTCGCTAGCGATGGCGTAGCCGCGCACCGTGCCGGTCACCGCTCCGGTGTCTTCGCGGATCACGTCGACGAACGCTTCATCAGCGGTGATCGGGCCGCCGGCAACGCGGATCACCGTCGCCCGCAACAGCGTCGTCTTGCCGGCGACAAGAGGTTGTGAGGGCCGGGTGCTGGTGACCATGCCGCTCTGGGTGAGACGAACGTCGGTGATGTCCAGCACGGCACGGGCGTCGAGCTCGACTTCGTGCAGATAGTCGTGGTTGCCGTCCCAGTGGAAACGCACCCAGCGGGCGCGGACGGGCTGATCGGGCACCAGCCAATTCGACAAGCCATATTCAACCGAGTGCCAAGCCCGCGGATGGTAGGCAACGTAGCTCTCCCATCCGCTGCTGGTGGCGGGGGTGATGTAGTGGTAGGTCTGGCCGTCGAGAGAGTACGACACCTGTTCACCTTGCCAGCCACGATGGCCGCTGGTCGATGACCCGTTGGGCGTCATAAAACGTCGCAATGCAGTGAGCTCGATCTCGCAGTCGAACGCCAGTTGTAGGTACTGCCAGTTGTTGTAGCTCGAGCGGAAGGCGGTGGCGTTGGTGCCGTCGAAGGCCATCGCCGGGGTGGTGCCGTAGAGACCACTGCGGGTAGCCGTCACGGTGCTATCGCAGGGCTGCGCACTGGCGGATGCGGCGGTGAGTACGCCGCAAAGGAACATCAGCAGAAACGTCGAAGCCAGACTGCGCCGGGGCGCGTGAGTCGAAATCATTAAGAACTCCTTGGATGATCGGCGCGGCGGGGCGGCCGCTGCCGTGGGTTTCCCAATGAGGCGACACAAGGAGGGAAAAGTGAACAAAACAGTCTGTTCTTGAAAGGGGTTTGCAAGAGTCGCTTCGAGACCACCAGAAAATCCCCCTATCCCCTTTTTCACGGGGGAGGCCAGGATCGGATCCGGTTCCCCCCTTTGAAAAAGGGGGGATAGGGGGGATTTCCCCCACCGTCCGAGATGCCCCGTGACTTACTGGAAGAACCGCGGCTCCGACACCGCGCGCTGGCTCCAGGCCGAGGCGCGCCCGTTGCCGTTGACGGCGCGGACTTGCCAGGTGGTGTGAGCAAAAACCGCCCAACCTTCTTTGAACATCAAACGGCCCTCGGTGTTGGTGGTGGTCGGGTTGACCAGGAATACCGCGGAGTCGACGGAGGGCTCGGTGTCTTCCGACTCGCGGAACAACATTTGGGTGTAACGCAACGGCTGTTGGTCGTCGATGATGACGCCGAAGGGCTGGTTCTGGCCGCCGTCTCGCATGCCGACGTGCCTCGAGCGCACCTCGTAGAACACCGGGCAACCGGCGGGTTGGTTCTGGACCTGCGAGAGTTGGAGTCTGATGTTGGATAGATCGGTCGGGGTATCCCAGCCGATCTGGAGCGGTACCGGGATCGCCGGAAGCGGCGCGTCGTCGCAGGCGGCGTTGTGCATGATGCCCATCTGGCCGAGGATGGCGATCACCCATTCAGGTGGCGCGGGATCTCGTTCCCCCTCGTCCGGTTCGGGAAACTCGATTTCGCAGCCAGCTTCGTCGGTCAGGTGGAGCGGCGGCGTGTCGGGGCATTCGTCGTCCTGGTCGGCGACCAGGTCGCCGTCGAGGTCGGCTTCGGCCCAGATCTCGGCGTCGCCATTGGCCTGTGCGTCACGGACCTTGCGACTGCGATCGCGCACCAGATCAACGTAGTTGCGAGGCAGCAAGCTGCCGTCGAGGACGCCGAGGGCGGCGAGACGGGCGTCCATTTGCGCCGCGCCCATCATCATCGCCAAGGCGGAGTTGATGTCGGGGCCAGCGCAGGACTCGAGAGCGAGGGCCCCGCGGCGCTCGATCTCGTCCTCAGGCAATCCCTCGGAGGTCCAAACAGCGATCTGGTCAGCGGCGTTTTGGTAACACTCCTCGGTCGCCACCGTTGAGCTCGCCCGTGTCTCCAAGGTCATGACCAGCGTCGAAACGAAACATAAAACAAAGGGTAGATAGCGCATCATTTGGCCTCCGCTGCGGTCATCAGGAAGGCGATTTTGGCGCCGATTCCCATTTCGATCATTGGCCTGACCAGGTCGACGAACTCGGTGTCGAATTCATAGATGTTGTTGGCCTCGGGATCGATCAGGCCCTGGCTGACGGGGGCGAAGTAGGGGTCGACGACCTCGGTGAAGTGAAAGACCGCAGAGGCATTGGGGTGGAAAGGGAACGGGCGATCGATGCACGGGCCGCAGTTCTCGGGTGCGCTGAGAAGATTGCACCGAGCTTCACAATCGTCATAGGCGACTTTGCGTTCGTTCATGCGTCGGCTGCTGTACTCGAAGGTGTCTCGAGCCAGAGTTGTCACCAGGGCACGGATCGGCAGGTCGGTGTCAGAGCCTGGGTTGGCGAGCCGCCACTGCTCGATGCGGCCGCGGAAGATGTAGGCGTAACGCAAGATTCTCAGGACCTGAGTATGGTGGTCGAGGGTGTTTGTGCTATCGAAGGTGACCTCTCCCCACACGTCCTCGACGTGATGTTCGAACGGCGCGTGGCCCCAGCCATGGGAGCTGATGGTGTGCATCGGAGACACCGCGTCGCCGAGAGCGTGTAGCGGCCAAGCCAGATCTACCGCGACGCCGGCGCGAAGTGGCTGGAAGCGGGACCAACCGTGATAGGCGAGATTGTCGAGGGGGTTGAAGGCAATATGTCCCACGGCTCGGCTCTGCCACTCGGACTTTGATCGCGTCACGGAGGGCGGTAGCCCGTCGTTGACATTGCTGAGCTGGTACTTGCCGATGCCTTGGCTGTCGTCATGATTGACGCTGAGTCCGGCGAGATCGGTGGCGATCATGGTGGCGACTTCTACCGAATCCAGATCGTTGAGCCAGCCCGCGTCTTCGAGCAGGAAACCCTGGCTGTCGTCGTAGGTGTTGGCGAGCCCGGGCTTGACGTTGATGTGGTGCCACAAGCCGATCCAGTTCTCATTCGAAATGTCGCCGATGTTGACTTTCTCGGCGATGGCGTCGATCGGGTTGGCAGCATCGGCGAGGTCGATCGGACTGGAGCAGCCGCCGGTGCCGAAGAGGGTGTCCAGCAGACATAGGATGCCAACAACCGGCGCGACCAGGACGGTGCCGATCCCGTCGACGATGGCATCTACGACGTCGACGGCAGTGCCGACCAAACCGTCGCCCATATTGACCGGGCGCAGGAAGAGATGGGTGTCGTCGGGGTGGTTGTCGGGTTTGGCGGCGAGGTAGCCGATTGTGATTGCGGCGAAGTTGTTGGTCGCGGGGTCGTCGTAGTAGTCGCCGTGGGTGTAGAGGCGCAGGCCGCATCCGGCTTCCATACCGTAGCCATCACTGAGCGCGTAGGTTGCACTGCCAAGTGAGCTGAAGCCATTGAAGCTCGGCGACAAGGTGCCGCATGGGCTTCCCGGAGCCGGCAGGCCGGTAGCGTTGAGGCTCTCGATCACCGGCACCGACGCCTGGATCTTTTCCAGGAATCCCCGAAACATCGGCGGAATCGGCGGCGCCAGCTCTGAGCCTGCGCTCATGGAGCTGAAGGGATAAAGCGGCACCTCCTCGTAGTTGACCGACGATTCCGGCCAGTTGTCGATCATGATCTCCGGGTTGTCCGCCACTTTCTGCATGATCTTGAAGGCCGTGTCGGCCATGTCCTGGTGGACTCGTTTGGCGTGGGCAAACGTCGGCGCGGCGTGGGCGAACGTCAGCAGAGTGATCGTCAGCCATACGGCCGCTGTGCGCCCTGGGTGTTGATTCCTGGTCATACCTCGTCCTTTCCGTGGATGCCGTCGACGACGAAGGTGTCGTCGACAGGGATTCACCAGTGAGGCGACGCAGGCGTCGGAATCCGAACAGGGCAGCCTGCTGAGCGTGTATTGCCGTGAATCGCGGCGATCAGTCAAGGGCTGATTGCTAGGTCGCTACAGATCGCAGCGCGGTTTTCCGTCTTATAGGGGTAGCAGTTGATCTACCCCCAAGACGGAGAAACCATGGCCCACCACACAGATCGCGATTCGCAGAAACAAACCCCGCACGACGGCAGCTATCGCCGCCTGTTCTCTCATGCCCGCATGGTCGAGGATCTCATCCGCCGCTACGTCGGCCCCTCGTGGATCAACCTCCTAGATTTCTCGACGCTGGAGATGATTCCGGCCCACTATGTCAGCGAGGAACTCGAGCAGCGCGAGAGCGACGTCGTCTGGCGCTTGCGCTATAGCCCGGCCGGCGAGTGGTTCTACGTCTACCTGCTGATCGAATTCCAGTCGCGGGTCGCCCGCTTCATGGCGGTCCGGGTGTTGGCGTACATCATGTTGCTGTACCAGGATTTGATCCTCCGAAAGCAGCTGACGGGCTCGCGCAAGCTGCCGCCGGTGCTGCCGATCGTGCTGTACAATGGAACGCGGAAGTGGACGGCGCCACTGCAAGTGGCGGAGCTGATCGAGTCGCTGCCGGGTTGCGAGGCTCTTCTGCCCCGCTTCGAGTACCTGGTGATCGACGAAGGTCATCTGCCGCGCGAGCAGCTGGAGCCTTTTGACAATCCGGTGTCCGGAGTTTTCCGGCTCGAGCAGTCTCGAGGTCTGGCGGAAATCCGTCGGATTATCGATACCCTGATCGAGGTGCTCGATGATCCGGAGCTACGGGAGCTGCGGCGGGATCTGGCGACTTGGGTGCGCCGGGCTGTTCTGCCGTCCCGGCTGCCCGGGGCCCAGATTCCCGAGCTTCAAGACCTTCAGGA
>JAJCXQ010000549.1 GCA_029263355.1 Acidobacteriota bacterium
ATCTCCTCGATCGGCATCTGCGTCCCGTCCCCCTGGGCGTCCCGGCACAGCTCTACATCGGCGGCGTCGGGCTGGCGCGTGGCTACCTCGACCGTCCTCGCTTGACCGCCGAGAAATTCATACCCGATCCGTGGAGCGACGAAGTCGATCGCAGGGTGTATGCCAGCGGTGACCTAGCCCGCCATCTGCCCGACGGCCGTATCGAGTTTCTGCGTCGCCTCGACGGCCAGGTCAAGATCCGAGGTTTCCGGATCGAGTTGGGTGAGATCGAGTCGGCTCTGTTGCAACAGGCTGCGGTCCGCGAGGCGGTGGTCGTCGCCCGTGGTGACGGAGTGGATCGGTTCTTGGTGGCGTATTGGGCGGGCTCGGATCCGGCGCCGGAAACCGACTTGTTGCGTCGCGCCTTGGGCGAGCAGTTGCCCTCCTACATGGTGCCGACCCATTTCGAACGCCTGGTAGAGATGCCACTCACCATCAATGGCAAGCTCGATCGCCGTTCCTTACCGGAGGTCGGCGCCGGAATCTCATCGACGGAGACCGCCTACAGCCCGCCACGCGGCGAACTGGAGCGCAAGATCGCTGCCGTCTGGAGAGAGATTCTGCAACTGGAGAAGGTCAGCGTAGCGGCGAACTTCTTCGATCTCGGTGGCCATTCCCTGCACCTGTTGCGGGTCCACATCCGGCTGCGCGAGGCGTTGGGGCGCGAAGTGCCGATGGTAGACCTCTTCCAGTATCCCAGCGTCCGTGGCTTGGCGGAGCATCTGAGCCGCGAAGCGGGTGCGCCGAGCGCGACGTCCCGAGGTCAGGCGCGTGCGGCCGTTCGCCAGCGCGTCGGCGGCGACAGTGGATCAGAGATCGCAATCGTCGGGATGAGCGGCCGTTTTCCAGGCGCCCGGAATCTGGATGAGTTCTGGCACAACTTGAGCCACGGTGTCGAGTCCATCTCCCGGTTCAGCGACGAGGACCTCAGAGAATCCGGCGTCCCGCGAGAGCTGTTCGAGAATCCAAGCTACGTCAGGGCGCGAGGAGTACTGGAAGACGCCGACCACTTCGACGCGGCGCTGTTTCAATTCAATCCTCTGGAAGCTTCAGTGATGGATCCCCAACATCGCCTCTTTCTCGAGTGTTCCTGGCGGGCGCTGGAGGATTCCGGTTACGACACGAGTCGCGACCCCAGCGACGTCGGAGTCTTTGCCGGCATCGGGATGAACACCTACGCCTTCGGCCTTTACGCCGATCCCGAGTTGGTGGAATCGGTCGGTGGGTACCAGACGATGCTCGCCAACGACAAAGACTACATGGCGACACGAGTGGCCTACAAGCTGGATCTACGCGGGCCTTGCATGGTGGTGCAGACTGCCTGTTCAACGTCGTTGGTAGCGGTCCATGTTGCCTGCCAGAGCCTGCTCCAGGGCGAGAGCGACATGGCGCTGGCCGGCGGCGTACGGATCGCGGTGCCCGACAAGAAGGGCTATCTTTACCAGGAAGGCGGTATCCACTCGCCGGACGGGCATTGTCGGGCATTCGACGCCGCCGCCGGCGGAACGGTCGGCGGTGACGGTGTTGGTGTGGTGGTGCTCAAACGCCTGGAAGATGCCCTGCAAGCGGGCGACAACGTCCGGGCGGTGATTCGTGGCTCGGCGGTCAACAACGACGGTGCCCGACGGGTTGGCTATACCGCTCCGGGGGTCGAAGGTCAGGCGCGAGTCATTGCCGAAGCGCAAGCCATCGCCGGTGTCAACGCCCGTGACGTCAGCTACGTCGAGGCCCATGGCACCGGCACCGAGTTGGGCGACCCGATCGAAGTCGCCGCCTTGACCCAGGCCTTCCGCGAGACCACCGAAGATCGTGGATACTGTGCCCTCGGCTCGCTCAAGACCAACATCGGACATCTCGACGCCGCGTCTGGCGTCGCGGGCTTGATCAAGACGGTCTTGTCGCTGCAGCACCGGACTCTTCCCCCGAGCCTGCATTTCGAGCGTCCCAATCCGAAGATCGAGCTCGAAGCCAGTCCCTTTCGGATCCAGACCGAGTGCGCGCCTTGGCCGGGCCGGGAAAGCGCTGGCGAACCGCAGCCGCGAGTCGCTGGCGTCAGCTCGATGGGCATCGGCGGCACCAACGCCCACGTGGTCCTGGCGGAAGCCCCGCCGAGTCAGCCGTCAGGGCCCTCGCGCGCCTGTCTCTTGCTGCCACTAGCCGCCCGCACGTCGACCGCCCTCGAGCGGACCGAACAACGCCTCGCCGAGCATCTCGAGGCGCACCCGGACCTCGACCTCGCCGACGTTGCCTACACCCTGCAGGTGGGGCGAAGAGAGCTCGAACATCGTCGAATCGTGGTCTGCGAAGAGACTCGGGAGGCACGAGAAGCGCTGCGCGGCCTGGCTCCAAAGAGTGTCTGGAGCGGGTTTGCGGATCCCCGCCACGAGCCTTCCGTGGCGTTTCTCTTCCCAGGTCAGGGTGCCCAGTACGTTGGCATGGCTGCCGATCTCTATCGCGACGAGCCAGTGTTCCGGCAGTCGATCGAACACTGCGTCGACATTCTTGCGGCGCCTCTCGGACTCGACCTGCGGCAGGTGATTTGGCCGACGACAGAAGGGCAGGATGCGGCAGCGGCACAGCTGTGCCAGACCCGCATCGCTCAGCCGGCCCTCTTCACGATCGAGCTGGCCCTGGCTCGAATGCTGTGTTCCTGGGGCATAGAGCCGGAGGCTTTTGTCGGTCACAGCATCGGTGAATACGTCGGTGCGGTGCTCGCCGGTGTCTTTGAGCTCGACGATGCCTTGAAGTTGGTCGCCGCGCGTGGCGATCTCATGCAGAAGGCCGAGCCCGGGGCAATGCTGGCGGTAGAAACCGACGAGGAGACGGTTCGCACCTGGCTCGGAAACGAGCTGGCCATCGCTGCCGTCAATGCTTCTACATCCCTCGTCGTCTCTGGGCCGACCCCAGCAATCGAGGCGCTTACGGTACGACTACAGGACTCCGGCACCGCCTGCCGGCTCTTGCACACCTCGCACGCATTCCACTCCGCGATGATGGAGCCAATCGTCGAGGCCTTCGTCGCCAAAGTGGCGGCGGTGCCGCGGCAGGCGCCGCGCCGGCCGTTGATATCCAACCTCACGGGCACCTGGATGGGCGCCGACGAGGCCACGGATCCAGCCTATTGGGGCCGTCATCTGCGCCACGAAGTCCGCTTCGCTGACGGTTTGACAGAGCTCCTGAACGAGCCTCACCGGATCTTGCTCGAGGTCGGCCCTGGCCGCACCCTCAGCACGTTCGCCCGCCGCCATCCCGATCGCGGCGAGACCCATCTGGTGCTGAACACACTGCGACCACCGAAGAGCTCTCAGGGCGAGCTCGAGCCTCTGTGGTCAAGCCTGGCGCGGCTGTGGACGGTCGGGGTGACGATCGACTGGCCAGCCTTGCAGGCCGGCGAGCAGCGAAACCGTGTGAGCTTGCCGACCTATCCCTTCGAAGGCACTCGCCATTGGCTGCAGAGCAAGCTGAAAGGCGGTGTCCCCAGTGCGACAAGCCATCTACCGGCAATCGATCAGCGACTCGAGCTCCGCGACTGGTTCTTCCAACCTCAGTGGTCGCCGGCGCCACTGCCCGCCGCTTCGCGGCGCGAGGATTCGGATTGCTACCTTTTGCTACTCGATCGTTTCGGTCTTGGTGAAAAGCTGGCCTGTGAGCTCGAGACCCTCGGTGCGGAGATCGTCCGCGTGATCCAGGGAGATACCTATGAGGCGCGAGGTTCGAGATCCTACCTCGTCGATCCAGACCTCGCCGGGGCCTGGGAACGCCTGCTGAGTGACCTGGCTCAGCAAGAAATCAGACCGACTCGCATCATCCATTTTTGGAGCCTGACAGGACCTGATGGTGAAAGCGATCTGGAGATCAGCGGATCCCTCCAGCGTGGTTGCGGCGACTTGGTTCGCTTATTGCGGGCTCTCGAGAGTCACACCGACGGCGGCGAGATCCACATCGACGTGGTGGCCGACCAGCTGTTGGCGGTCATCGAAGGCGAGAACAGTCGGCCGGAGAAGGCAACGCTTCTCGCACTCTGCAAGATCATTCCGCAAGAATACCCACAGTTTTCTTGCCGAGCTATCGACATTCGCTTGCCACCGCTTGGCGGCCATCGACAGACACACATCGTCGGACTGCTGCGCGGTGAGGTGGTCGCCAGCTGCTCGCAGGCAGTAGTCGCCTTCCGCGGCCGCCAGCGCTGGATCGAGCAGATCGAACCGATGCCGTTGGCAAAGCTCGAAGACGGCGACCGACGCTTGCGACGCGGTGGCGTCTATATGGTGACCGGAGGTCTCGGCGACGGTGTGGTGGGTTGGGCTCGACTACTGGCAAGCGGCCTGGAAGCGCGCCTGGTTCTGTTCGAGAATCCGTTCCCTGGGGCTCCGTCGTCTCAGGCCAACCCCGATCGCGAGACAGTGGTAGACGAGCTGCGAGCGCTTGGTGCCGAAGTCTTGCTGAGTGATGTGGACGCGACCGACCCGCATCAACTGAAGCAGCTGTTGACCGATGTCGAGGAAGGTTTCGGGCGACTGGACGGAGTCTTCCACGCCGTTCTGGAACCCGCCGAGTTGCCGTCGTTCTCGCCCCTGGCAGAGCTCGATACCGACTCTTTCGTAGCCGACCTGGAACGCCGAATCTCGGCGAGTTGTGCCCTCGCTCAGGCTTTGCGGGAGCACTCGTTCGACTTCTGTCTGATGCTTTCGTCCAACGCTTCGGTCCTCGGGGGATTGGGCGCCTTGCCCTGGGCCGCCGTCAGCTGCTACGCCGGGGCTTTTGCCGGCCAAAGAGCCACGCGCGAATCCACCCCGTGGCTGGGCGTCCACTGGGACTATCGGAGTATCGACCCAGAGCCGGAGTTGACGAACGATGGTGCAAGCGATGCCTACGATACGCAGCCAGCCGAGGCGCTCGAAGTGCTCGAACGACTGGTGGCAAATGCCGAGTTGGGCCAACTTGCCGTCTCACCGATCGACCTGAGAACCCGGTCTCGCGTTCTGAGCGAGCATCAGCTGCCAGTCGACCGACCTGGTACCCACCACCCGCGTCCTGAGCTGGGTCAGGAATACGTCGCCCCCAGCGGCGACACCGAACAAGAAATCGCTGTGATCTGGCAGCAGCTTCTGGGTATCGAATCTGTCGGCCGCCACGATGACTTCTTCGAGCTCGGCGGACACTCTTTGCTTGCTACCCAACTCGCCTCCCGACTGCGCACCGCCTTTCGCATCAACGTTGCGATGCGTCGCTTGTTCGAAGCGCCGACCGTCGCCGGGCTGGCCGAGCTGATCGTCGAGAGCCAGATGCAGACCATTGATGACGACGCCCTGTCGCAACTGCTACAAGAAGTGGAATCCCTCTCCCGAGAAGACGCTCAGGCTCTTATCTCCGCCGAAAAATCATCCATTTGAAGCCATCACGCCAGGAAACACCATGTCAGACCTCGCTGCCAAACTCGTCCATTTGTCCCCGGAACAGCGCGAGCTGTTCCTGTTGCGCCTGAAGAAGATCAACTCGGAGATCGAGGAGCCCGCCGCGGATCAGATCGAATCCTGTCCGCGGCTGACAGATTCCTTTCCGGTGTCTTTCGCCCAGGAGAGATTCTGGTTCCTCGACCAGCTGGTCCCCGGCAATCCTGCCGATCATATTCCCGGCGCGTTGCGGCTCCGCGGTGAGCTCGATGCAACACTGCTGGAAAAGTGCTTCTTAGCTCTCGTCGACCGGCACGAGGCCTTGCGTACCCGTTTCACCTCTCGCGACGGCGAGCCCCAACAGGTAATCGCCCCCAACTTCGATCTCATTCTGCCGAGGGTGGATCTCGAGGGTTGTTCGCCTGTGGATCGGGATGGCCAAGTGGAGAAGCTGATCCTGGAGCATCACCAGCTGCCGTTCGATCTCTCCGAGCTGCCGCTTCTACGTCTCACCTTGCTGCGCCTGGCCGCCACCGAACACGTCTTGCTGGTGACCCTGCACCACATCATCGCGGACGGTTGGTCGCTGGGCGTCCTGGTGCGCGAGATCATGCAGCTCTACGAAGCGGCCCGCGCCGGCCGGCCACCGCTGTTGGCGGACCTTCCCATCCAATACCTCGACTACGCCCTGTGGCAGCGTGAGCGGATGGAGAACAACGACTTGCAAGGCGATATGGATTTTTGGCTGGAGCAGTTGGGCGGAGAGTTGCAGGTCCTCGACTTACCCACCGATCGACAGCGGCCGACTTTTCAGAGCTTTGCCGGCGATCGTCTGCACTTCACCGTTCCCCCGGATCTCACTGCGTCCATCTATGCTCTCGGACGGCGCTCGGGCTCCACCCTTTTCATGACTCTGCTGGCCGTCTACCAGGCGATGCTCTATCGCTACAGCGGCCAAACGGACTTCCTGATCGGCTCACCTATCGCCAATCGCAATCGGCCCGAGATCGAAGGCCTGATCGGCTTCTTCATCAACATGCTGGTCCTACGCGCTGGTTTCTCCGGCGACGACTTTCGCGGCCCGACTTTCAGACAACTCCTGCAGCGAGCACAGGATGTCGCCCTCGATGCATTTTCTCATCAAGATTTACCCTTCGAAAAGCTCGTCGAGGAGCTCCAGCCGGAACGCGACCCAAGCCGTTCCCCTCTGTTTCAGGTTCTGTTCGTGGTGCAGAATGCGCCTCTGCCTTCAGTCTCGGTTCCGGGCCTGGAGCTGAGCGCCATCGAAACGCATTACGGCACGTCTCAGTACGATCTCAGTCTGTCGATCTTCGAGAAGGAAACTTTTCTCGAAGGTTGGTTCGAATACAACACGACCCTATTCGATAGCAGCACGATCCAGCGTTTCACGGTTCACTTCCAGGCCTTCCTGCAAGCCATTGCCAAGGATCCAGATGCCCATGTCCACGAGCTGTTGGCGGCCTCGGATCCGGCCCGCCATTGTCTCTTGGAGTGGAACGACACCGCCGCCGAGCGCTCCGCACCGATGCCGGTGCACCGCCTCTTCGAAGACTGTACGCGCCAATATTGGGAGACTACGGCGGTCCTCTGCGAAGATCGCTCCCTGGACTACGCCGAGCTCAACCAAAGGGCGAATCGTCTGGCCCGACACCTGCGGGCGAACGGAGTTTCGACCGAGCGGACTGTCGGCGTCTACCTCGAGCGTTGCCTCGAGCTGCCCGTCGCGGTCCTGGCGATCCTCAAGGCGGGTGGCATTTATCTGCCGCTCGACACCGATTACCCTATCGATCGCGTACTCTACACGCTGGAAGACAGCCATGCCGTCGCCCTGATCAGCTGCGCTGAAGACGTTGTTCTTTGGGATCTCGAGGCTTTCGAGGCAGCAGGCCGGAAACTGATTCTTCTCGATCGAGACGCCACAGCAATCGATGAAAACGACGACGCGGACCTCGGGCTGCCGGTTGAGCCGGATCATCTGGCCTACGCCATCTACACCTCGGGCTCCACCGGACGCCCAAAAGGAGTGATGGTTGAGCATGCTGCACTGAGCAATCACATGGCCTGGCGCCTGCGCTACTTTCGAATGCAGCCTGGGGATCGAATCCTACACAAGACTTCGATCGGATTCGACACCTCGTTATGGGAGTTTTTCGAGCCCCTTCTAACCGGTGCGACGATGGTGATCGCACGCCCCGGCGGGCAGCGCGAGAGTGACTATCTGGTGCAGGAAATCTGTCAGAACGACATCACCGGGCTCGACTTCGTCCCTTCGATGCTGCCCTTCTTCCTCGAAGAGGAAGGCCTCGACGAGTGCCGCAGCCTGCAGCGCATCAACACCGGTGGCGAGCTCCTCTCCCCCGAGCTTCACCGGCGGCTCGCAGAGCGCCTCGATGTCGATTTGTTCAACGGCTACGGGCCGACCGAAACCTGCATCGCGGTCACGTTCTGGAGCCGCAGGCGCGGCGAGTCTGCGGCCGTGGTGCCGATCGGCCGAGCTATCGACAACACAGGCTTGTTCGTGGTCGATCGTGCCGGTCGGCCTGGACCGATCGGAGTCGCGGGTGAGCTCTTGGTCAGCGGCGCCAGCTTGGCTCGTGGTTATATCGGCCTGCCCGCGATGACCGCGGCGTCGTTCGTGCCCGATTGCTTCAGCGGAGAGGCCGGGGCGCGCTGCTATCGGACCGGTGACCTGGTCGCCCATAGGCCCGACGGCAACCTCGAGTTTCGGGGTCGGATCGACGACCAGATCAAGATCCGCGGCTTCCGCGTCGAGCTCGGAGAGATCGAAGAGGTCCTGCGTCACCACCCGGCGATTTTGCAAACGGTCGTGCTGGCCCTGGGCGACGATCCGCGCAGCCGTCATCTGGCAGCCTACCTGGTGCTCCAGCCGGACGTTGCGGAAGACGAGCTGCCGATCTCGCAGCTGCGTTCTTTCATCGGCGAGACGCTACCCGAATACATGGTCCCGACCGCATGGATGGTATTGCCGTCTCTGCCGTTGACTCCGTCCGGCAAGGTCGACCGTGCGGCGCTGCCCGTACCGGGGCGCGGCCGGCGTGCAATCTCAGGGGAGTATGCTCCGCCGAGGAACCCTCTCGAGGAGGTTTTGACCGACCTCTGGATCGACGTACTCAACCAGGAGCAGGTCGGGATCCATGACAGCTTCTTCGAGCTTGGCGGTCATTCGCTGCTGGCGATTCAGCTGATCGCCAAGATTCGGGAGGCCTTCAGCGTCGACTTGCCGTTGCGTGAGTTGTTCAACAACAACACTGTCGCCAAGCTAGCGGGTGTCGTCACCCATCTGCAAGGAAAACAGGACGGCGGCGATACCTTGGACAAGGTTTTGCCGCAAGTTGATCCCGACCCCGACAACCGCTACGAGCCCTTTCCTCTCACCGATGTCCAACAAGCCTATTGGATCGGACGCCACCAGGCCCTCGAGCTCGGCGGAGTCGCCGCCCACAGCTACTCCGAGCTCGATGGCAAGGACTGGGACCTGGATCGCTTGAATCTGGCGCTGCGCAAGTTGATCGACCGTCACGAAATGCTGCGCGCCATCGTTCTACCCGACGGAACTCAGCGCATCCTCGAGTCAATCCCGCCGTATGAAGTCAAGACCTACGACCTGAGTGAGGCGGATCCGGAGACGATCGAGAAACACCTGGCTGATCGCCGCGCGGAAATGTCACACCAGATGTTGGCGACCGATCGCTTTCCGCTGTTCGACCTGAGGGCGACTCTCCTCGGCGAAGGCCGGATCCGCCTGCACATGAGCGTCGACGGTTTGCTCTACGATGCGTGGAGCTCCCGCATTCTGGAATACGAGCTGCCTCTGCTCTACCTGGATCCGGAGATCGAGCTGCGGACTCTCGGACTGTCGTTTCGCGACTATGTCCAGACGATGGTTGCGATACAGGATACCCCGATCTATCAGCGCTCTCTCGGGTATTGGCGACGCCGCGTCCTGACGCTACCGCCGGCGCCGCAGCTTCCCGAATCGCGTCAAGGCTCGGCGGTGGATACCGGCTTCAGCCGCTGGCGCGATCGATTGGAGCCCGAAATCTGGGGTCGGATCAAAGACTACGGTACCCATCGCGGCGTGACTCCCTCGGCGGTGGTTTTGACCGCTTTCTCGGAAGTCCTGGCAACGTGGAGCAAGTCCAGCGACTTTACCGTCAATCTGACGTTGTTCAACCGCCAACCCATCCATCCCTACGTTGACCGCATCGTTGGCGACTTCACTTCGCTGACCTTGCACGAAGTCAACGACGCGCTGTCTGGCAGCTTCGAGGATCGGGCTCGCCGCGTCCAGGGCCGGCTTTGGGAAGATCTCGACAACAGCTTCGTCGGCGGCGTGCAAGTACTCCGGGAGCTCGCCAAGTCTCGCGGCGAAGTACCGCGCGCCTTGATGCCGGTGGTTTTCACCAGCACTCTGAATCTGACCCGCCAAGCTCAGAGCCGCGAAGTCGAAGAAGAGGTCGATGAGGGCAAGCTGGTCTACGGAGTATCCCAGACCCCGCAGGTGAGCCTGGACCATCAGGTCTTCGAGCAATCTGACACCTTGTTTTTCACCTGGGACGCCGTCGAAGCGATGTTTCCGGACGGCCTTCTCGAACAGA
Source organism: Acidobacteriota bacterium (assembly GCA_029263355.1). Lineage (GTDB taxonomy): Bacteria > Acidobacteriota > Thermoanaerobaculia > Multivoradales > J023 > JAAELT01. The sequence continues at coordinate 10,073 of JAJCXQ010000549.1, forward strand.
TGTTCGACACCTACCGCGGCTTGCTCCACCGGCTTGGGGCCCAGGACGACGTCGCCTGGTCCGAGACTGGCCGTTGCCTGATACCTCCCGCGGAGCTGACGACACGGACGACGATCAACGATACTGCAGCTACCGAATCGCCGGAACTGCTGCATGAATTGTTTCATCGGCAGGTCGCACGGCAACCGGATGAGCCTGCCATCCTGGCTCCTGGCCTGACTCTTACCTATCGTCAGTTGCAACGTCGCGTCACCAGCTGTGCTTCGCGTCTGCGCAGTGCCGGGGCTGTCCCCAACCAGCTGGTTGCAGTGGTGATGGAGAAGGGCTGGGAGCAAGTGGTCGCGACCCTCGCGATCCTCGAAGCAGGAGCCGCCTACCTGCCGATCGATCCAGAGCTTCCCGCCGAGCGCCGCGCCTACCTGCTGGACAACGGCGAGGCCAAAATCATTCTGACGCAGCCCTGGCTTGACAGCCGCCTCGATTGGCCCGAGCCCGGGCACCGATTGGTGATCGAGAACACGACTCCAGAAGCCGATCTCGAGCCACTGTCTCCGGTCCAGAAGCCGGAGGATCTGGCCTACGTGATTTTCACCTCGGGCACTACCGGCAACCCCAAAGGGGTGGTGATCGATCACCGCGGCGCCGTCAACACCATCCTCGACGTCAATCGACGCTTCGACGTGGGCGTTACAGATCGCGTCTTCGGGCTGTCTTCATTGTCTTTCGATCTTTCGGTTTATGACGTCTTTGGCACTCTCGCGGCGGGTGCCGCTCTGGTATTGCCGGCGGCTCAAGCCAGACGCGATCCCTCCCAGTGGGCAGAGTTGGCCAGCCGGCATCAGGTGACGTTGTGGAACTCGGTACCGGCTTTGATGGAAATGTTCGTCGAGTGGCTCGAGGGACACCCGGAGAACAAACCGCAGGCCTTGCGTCTAGTGCTGATGAGCGGTGACTGGATCCCCCTCGGTCTACCGCAAAGGATCCGTAACCTGACGGCGGCCCAGCTGACCAGCCTCGGTGGCGCGACCGAAGCGTCGATCTGGTCGATCTTGTACCCCATCGAGGAAATCGACGAAGCCTGGACCAGCGTTCCCTACGGCAGGCCGATGGTCAATCAAACCTTCCACGTCCTCGATGCGGTGACCCTCGCACCGCGACCGGTGTGGGTCACCGGCGAACTGTTCATCGGCGGCATCGGCCTCGCCAAAGGGTATTGGAAGGACGCGGAGAAGACCGCGGCGAGTTTCATCGTTCATCCGCAGACCGGTGAGAGGCTCTACCGAACCGGCGATCTCGGTCGTTACCTGCCGGACGGCAATATCGAATTCCTTGGCCGTGAAGATCTCCAGGTCAAGGTCCAGGGACATCGGATCGAGCTCGGTGAGATCGAAGCAGCGCTCGGCGAACATCCGGCCATCGCCGCCGCGGTGGTCTGTGCCGTAGGTGAGCCGCGCGGCAACAAACGTCTGATCGCGTACTTCGTCACCAGCGATGGGCTCGATGAGCCGCCGACCAAGGCGCAGCTGCAAGACTTTCTCGATCTCAAGCTGCCGCGGTACATGGTGCCCGGCAGCTTCTCCCGGCTCGACGAATTGCCGCTGACCGCCAACGGCAAAGTGAATCGGAAAGCACTCGCCCAACAAGCGGACGAGGTGCCGGCGCCGGATCCCGAGCCCCAGGAAGGGCAGCCGCTGTCGGCCGATGATGGTCTTGGCGATCAGGTCCAGAAACTGGTTGCGCAAGTCCTCGGCGTCGACGAGGTCGATTCCCGGATCAGCCTGCTCGACATGGGTGCGACGTCGGTCGAGATCGTCCGCATCTCCAATCTTCTCGAGAGCGAGCTCGGCTTCCGGCCGCCGATGAACGACATGTTCCGGCTGTCGATCGGTGAGGCGGTTACTACCTTCTACCGAGATCGAATCCGCCAGGGCGAAATGTACGAGACCGGCAAACAGGCCGCGGATTCTGCAAAGGCAGCTGGCGGTCGCCTGGATCCAGTGATTGAGAGCTTCCCGATGTTGCGCGACCCCGAGGATCGCGAGCGCTTCAAAGCCGGCCAGCCAGGCATCCGTGACTCGACGAACGGCCACGCCGCCTTCGAGCTGCCAGGGCCACCGGTAGACGAAGCGCTGAAACGCCGATACCTGGCCCGGCGCAGCTACCGGACCTTCGACCCGGCAACGATACCGAGTCGCGACTTCGGCGAGCTCCTGAGTGTCTTGCGCCAGATTTCGCTCGATGGCCAAGCGAAGTATCTCTATGCCTCGGCTGGCGGCCTTTACCCGGTTCAGGCCTACCTGTACCTCAAGGATGGCCGCGTCGAAGGTTTGGCGGAGGGCATCTACTACTACCACCCGACGACCCATCGGCTGGTCTCAGTGGCTCCGGGAGTGACCCTTGATCGCAACCTCTGGGCCTGGGTCAACCAACCGATCTTCGATCAGGCAGCCTTCGCGATCTTCTTTGTCACCCGGTACGCCGCCATCGCGCCGATGTACGGCCACCTGAGCCACGACTTCAGCTTGATCGAGGCTGGGTTGATGGCCCAGTTGCTCGACGGAGCAGCCACCGAATTGGAGCTCGGACTATGCTACATGGGCGGGGTCGAATTCGAGCCGATTCGACACCATTTCGAGCTCGATGACAGTCATCGTCTGGTCTTCAGTCTCCTCGGTGGCCGAGTCGACCGCGAGCACAAAAGTGATCGCGCCGACGAAATCGAGGTCAGTGAGTGGGAAGAAGGTGCCTTGTGAACCCGCAACTGTCCACCGTCGAGCTGCTCACTGACCTCTCACAAAGCGGCGTTCGACTTTGGGCTGAAGGTGACCAATTGCGGTTTCGCGCGCCGCGCACAGCGCTCACTCTGGAGCTTCGCGACGAGTTGCGCAAGCGCAAACTCGAGATTCTCGAGCTGTTGCGTCGCGAAAGTGAGATGGCGCCGCTGTCCGGCATCACCGAACTGGTGCCAGTTTCGCAACAGCGCCATCAGCCCTTTCCCCTGACCGATATCCAGCAGGCCTACTGGATCGGCCGGACGTCGGCTTTTGAGCTCGGAGGAGTCTCCGCCCACCTCTATATGGAGCGGGTGGTCCGCGATCTCGACCTCGGCCGATTCGAGAGTGCTTGGCGGAGGCTCGTCGATCGCCATGATATGTTGCGGGTCGAGATCGCAGCCGATGGCAGCCAGCAGATCCGCGACCGGGTGACCATTCCCGGGATTCCGGTAGTCGACTTGAGGGGCAAGAGCTCGCGGGAGATCGATCAGGAACTGGCGACGATCCGTGATCGCATGGCGGAGCACGGACCTGATCTCGAGCACTGGCCCCTCTTCGAGGTGCGAGCCAGCCGCTGCTCCGAGGAGGAGACGCGACTCCACTTCAGCCTCAGCCTGTTGGTCTGCGACGCCCTGAGCTCACAGATCCTCTTCCGTGAGCTCCTGATCATTTATCAGGATCTCGAACGCCCGCTGCCAGACCTCGAACTGTCGTTTCGCGACTGGGTGGTGGCGCGAGAGGGTCTCGCTGGCAGCGAGAGCTTTCGGCGCTCTCTGGCCTACTGGCGAGGGCGTCTGGATTCGTTGCCGCAAGCGCCCGAGTTACCGCTGGCCAGGAGCCCGGCGCCTCTCGCAGGAGCCTCGTTCACGCGCCGTTCGGGGCGCCTGGACCCGGAGGCCTGGCGGCGACTCAAGACTCGCGCCAAGCAGGCTGGGCTGACTCCGATGGCGGTCGTAGCCACGACCTATGCCGATGTTCTGGGATTGTGGAGCAAGAGCCAGCATTTCCTGCTCAACGTGCTGTTCTTCAATCGACCGTTGGTCCATCCCCAGATCAATCATGTGGTTGGCAACTTCAGCACCACGATCCTGCTCGAAGTCGACGGCACCCATGCCGCTGAGACCTTCGAAGACCGCGCCCGCCGCCTGCAGCAACAGTTGTGGCAAGACATCGAACATGCTCAGGTCAGCGGCATCCGGGTGCTTCGCGAGTTGCAGCGTCATGTCGGTGGTGCGCCGACCGCGGTGCCGATCGTCCTCGCCAGCACCCTGGGTCTCGCCAAACCGGTTGATGCGCCGGCCGAGACCGAGTCGCAAGAGGTCAACCACGACCGCTTGCAGACGCCTCAGGTGTGGCTGGACCATCAGATCGGCGAGCGTGGCGGCGCCCTGGTATTCAACTGGGACGCCATCGAGGAGCTCTTCCCCCAGGACATGTTGGAAGAAATGTTTGCGGTCTATACCTCTCGCCTCGAACAACTGGCTGGCAGCGACGAAGCCTGGACCTGTGGCGGTGTGCAGGCGCCACAGGCTCATCTGGCCCTGCGTAGCGAGATCAACGCGACCGCGGCGCCGGTCAGCGGTGAACATTTGCAGACTCTGTTCCTGCGCCAGGCCGAGCGACACCCGGAGCGCCCAGCGGTAATTTCTGTCGAACGAACGGTCAGCTACGGCGAGTTGCGCATCCGGTCGAATCGGCTGGCTCGACAACTGCGTGCCATGGGAGCCCGCCCCAATCAGCTGGTCGCTATCGTGATGCATAAAGGATGGCAACAGATCGTCGCGGCCCTCGCCGTTCTTCAGTCCGGCGCCGCCTATCTGCCGATCGACGCGGCCCTACCGCGCGAACGTCGCAACTATCTTCTCGGCCACGGCGAGGTCGACATTGCCCTGATCCAACCCGAGCTCGATCGCGATGACGAGCTGCCCGCCCGCCTCGAGCGCCTAGTCGTCGCCGACGAGCTGCCTCAGGACCCTGGAACCGAGATGGAGTCGGCGCCAGTACAACGACTCGAGGATCTCGCCTATGTGATCTACACCTCCGGCTCCACCGGCCAACCGAAGGGCGTCATGATCGATCATCGCGGCGCCGTCAACACGATCCTCGATATCAACCGACGCTTCGCCGTGACGGCTAAGGACCGGGTGTTGGCGATCTCGTCGATGAGCTTCGATCTCTCGGTTTATGACGTCTTTGGTCTGTTGGCGGCAGGCGGCGCTATTGTCGTCCCCGAGTCCTCGGCGCTGCGCGAACCGGCCCGATGGGCGGAGCTCATCAGACGCTACCGGATCACCTTGTGGAATTCGGTGCCGGCTCTGATGGAGATGTTGGTCGATCACCTCACCGGCCGGACGGAATCCGTGCTCGAGCGTCTTCGCCTGGTGATGATGAGCGGCGA